>DASUUX010000147.1:0-21853 GCA_036373855.1 Nitrososphaera sp. | reverse complement strand
GTCTCTAGGATAAGTAGATTTGATGTTTACGGGAACCCTAGCGAGGAATTACAAAAGGTGCTAACAAGTTTTGGTTCACAGACTTACAATCTATTTGCTGGGTTCAGTCGTCATTGACAGTGTCTTCATAAATTGTTGTTGCTGTTGTTGTATTGTTATTCATCTCTTGGCTTCCAGTAACAACATTCTCTACATTGCCTTGAATGTTGGTAACAGGCCCCCCACTAGGTGACTCTTTTTTTCATGAATTTAAGAATTTCAACCACAATGTCCTCGTCAGGTTTGTCGGGCTGTCTTAAAGATTCCCTCCTTCTCTCCTCTCACATCATCCTAGGGTCATATAGCTCAACCTCAACGTCATTGCATAGCTCTGCTATCGCCAGGTCTGACTCGTGATTGTGTTCCTGCTGTCTTTCCATTCAATTATCTTTGCTTGTTTGGTTGTTATTTGCTACTACTACTCATTTAATCGAAATATTAGAAGAAGAGAAGTTCCTTAGATAGCTGCTGGTGCTAGTCATCATATCACAAGCTAGCATACCCAAGTCTTGAATTGTAACATCTGCCTTTATCATAGTCCTGTACTATGACGTTTATTCGCACGTCGAGCTTTCTTTCTTTTTTGAAATATAACAGCTTTAACATAGAATCTCGCTAGAATAATTGCTTATAGTCATGAATGAGTGGAAATCGGTGTACCGAGGAAGAGCTGAAAGAGGCGATGGTTTTGTTTACCAATACAAACTAAAGGCAGTAGCTGTGCCTGACGTGGGTGCTCAGACACCTTTTGAGTATAGCATTCATCCTGTCTCGTTGGATATTATCAAAAGACTTGCACATCCTTCTCATCTTAAAGTTGCTTCTGTCATGAAATAAATTAAGGCTGTAGAGAGAGGAGAGGCAGCAGCTAGCTCATCTCCTCCATTTATCTATTAGGTAAATAGTAATTGTCAAGTACACCACGGTTACCTTGATGATCCTAGCCATCCAAGCCTTCTGAAGTATAATAGCATAAGTAGGGCAGAAATCGATGAAATCACCAAAACAAATATCAATGTAGTGTAAGGCCCTAGCCGAGTCCAAGGTCCTGTTTCTGCTCCGCCTGGCAGAGCGATGTTCATGCCATAAAAGGTGCCAATGACTGTAGCAGGAATCGATAGTGTGAACACTATTGTTAGCACGCCTAATATCTTGTTGGTTTTTTCTTGGCTGAGCATGTAGTCTGTGTCCTTGTAGATCTCAACTGTTTCTTTTGCCTCTTCCAAGGCTTCGTACACCTTTTCAATGTGATCTTGAACGTCTTTAAAATATGGAGCAAGATCTTCTCTCGAAAAGCGCTGGACATCCCTAGACAGATCAGCTACCGTCCTACGAAGCGGGATTACTATTCTTCTTAAGGTTGTTATCTCCCTTCTCAGAAGAGAGATCTGGCGTGGGATCGATATTTGCTCGTCAAATACGCTGTCCTCAATATCGTCGATGTTGCCTACAACCTTCATCAGGATGTGGAGGAGGTCATCCACCAGTGTATCGATTATCTTATGGAGCAGAAAGCCTGACGACCTACCAATTGTTGCCTGCTTCTGCTTTTCATCCTTCTTGCACATATTGAACAGCTCTTGAAGTGCCTTCAGGTCTCCTTGGTGGATTGTCACGAGATAGTCAGAGCCCATAAAGATCGCAAGCTGACTAAAGAGGAAGCCCTTTTCCTTGTCTGGCGTAGGAAAATGCAGAATGGCAAAGATGTGACTTTCATACCGGTCAATCTTAGGGATCTGGATCTTGGAAAGGCAGTCTTCAAGGTTGAGCCTGTGGAACGGGTATTTCTGCCCAAGAGCGTTAAAATCCGCAAATGTTGGCTTTTGTATATTTATCCACAGCACCCCGTTACTGGTGATTGTCTCAAACTGCCTCTTTACCTCAGACATCAGTAAACCCTTCTCGCTTGTTTCGTTACAGAAGATGGGTTATAAAAAAGTGTTTCATTCAGTCAGTCAGAACCTTGTCTTTAGTTGCTGGTAGTCTATTGCTTTCGAGCTTGCTGCAGTATGCCACTTTGCTGTGTCAGTGTGCTCAAGTCTTGACCTGTAGTACGGTATCAAAGAATATCCTATTGCAGCCGACATGGCGCCAAGAGGATCTTTGGCAGCATTCTTTACCGCATTGGCAATCGCTACTTCTTGCGGCAAGCTGATGCCAAATGGAGAGACATACTCCTCTATCTGCTTATGTCCATTGACTGCCCTCATCACCTGCGATGCGAGATCGTGTATGTTATTAGCAGGTTTGAAGTATACTATTGCATTGTCATTGTAAATTATATCCAGGCCCATTTCAAGAATCTTGCACTGCATATAAAGATCAATAGCGATCATTTTCGTTGGTATCTCTATTTTTTTAGCTTCCCTAGAATTAATGGCAAGCGCCCTGCCCATCACCGTGTACTGAGATAGCCGTGCTAGCCTCACGGACCTTAGCCATTTTGAGATGAATACAGACGCCCTGCCAGCTATGCCTGCAGCCTGTATCGGCTGAGAGTTTGATGCGCAGATTGCAACATTTCCTTGAATGTGCGACGCAAGCTGCTCGGTGCAATAAGGGTGAGGAATGGTGTCAGCATCATAAAGAATTACGATATCTCCAGCCGCCCTTTGAAGAATTTCATTCCATGCCGCTGCAGCCCCCCTTCTTGTATCATGATGGAAAAGTTGGATGTCAAGCAATGAATGCTGGGCGAAATTGCGCACAAGGCTAGGCGTATTGTCAGATGAATCATCTGAAATAAGGACCTCAAATATCGGTGTTTGCTGCTCTTCAATCGCCCGTAAGAGATTTACTATGTCTTGCCTTTCATTGTATGAAGGGATGCCAACAGTTATTCTTCGCACATTAGCTTCGTCCCCTAGATGTCATTTGAGTTTTGTGATTGATTAATGGTGCTCCTGTCAAAACATATATTCATAGGCCGCTCGCCAAGCGATGAGGGATACCCTTTGCAGCGGCAAAACGCGCGCAGCGACAAGGAAAGTTACAAGAGAATATTTGCCTCCTCGGGCCTACGCAAAAGCCACCTCGTATTTCCTGTATTTGTTTCTAATAGTCCAAGCATGATAAAGTCAATGCCAGGTATAGCCGTGACACCCGTTCGAAGGATCTCACAGCGTGTCCAGTCAATTGCTGATAGCGGCATTTCATCAGTGATTATCTTTGGGATACCAAGGATCAGGGATCGAATTGGCTCATCTGCTTTTGACAGAAAAGGCATTGTCCAAGACGCAATAAGGGAAATTAAGTCATCCTTTGGCAGTGCGATGAGTGTTGCAACTGATGTTTGCGTTTGCCAGTACAACCTGACAGGACACTGCGGCATTGTAAGCAACGGAGGCAGGGTAAATAATGACGCTACGCTAAAAATCCTAGCGAAGATCGCGGCAAGCCATGCAGAAGCCGGCGCAGATATAGTTGCGCCTTCTGCCATGATGGACGGGCAGGTTTATGCAATCAAGAGGGAGCTTCATAGTCGTAGGCTTGATGCATCAGTACTCTCCTTCTCTGCCAAGCACGCTTCATCCCTTTACACACCTTTTCGGTCAGCAGCCTTCGCAAAAATGACTACACCACTCGACAAGTCATCGTATCAGGTATCGTATTCTAATTCAAGACTTGCCCTGCGGGAAATAGAAACCGACATTAACGAAGGGGCAGACATGGTCATGATAAAGCCTGCTCTTATGTACCTTGATCTTGTCAGGATGGTAAAGAATAGATTCAATTATCCAGTAGCAGTGCAGAACGTCAGTGGTGAGTATGCAATGATAAAGGCCGCTGCAATGCGAGGGTGGATCGATGAAGAAGAATGGAAGGTCCGTTCTATTGCCTCAATAAAGAGGGCTGGGGCTGACAAAATCATCTCTTACTTTGTGCTCGATGTTGCCAAATATCTCTGACGCCACAATTATATAGCATTCTTGCAGAAAACGGAAATGTCCCGCGGTAGCTCAGCCTGGTAGAGCTTTCGGCTGTAGATGTCGGCTTCTCAGTAGCTGACCGCGTGAAGCAGCCTATCGGGCGTACAATAAGGCAGTAACCGAAGAGTCGCAGGCTCAAACAAACTGGTCAAGAACCATTTGGGGCAAATCCTGCCCGCGGGATACACATAATTTCTTATGTCGGAAGTACAATCATCGTCTCGCATGTCCAAGATTGAAACTATCAACCCCGCCACTGGAAAGATACTTGCGACCTATGAAAATGTAAACGCTGATGAAGTCAGCAGGAAGGTCAAGGCCGCGAGAGAAGCATCTGTCAAATGGAAGAAGTTGGATGTTGCAGAGCGCGCCGAATTTATGCGTAGGCTTGGCAGGGTAATGAGGAAAAACAGAGAAGAATACGCAAGACTAGTCACGGAAGAAATGGGTAAGCCAATCAGACAATCCTTAGCAGAAATTGAAAAATGTGCATGGGTTTGCGACTATTATGCCGAGCACGCAGAAGCATTCTTGCGTGATGAAATAATACCGACTGAATTTCGCAAGAGCTTCGTGTCATTTGAGCCACTCGGAGTTGTGGCGTGTATCATGCCATGGAATTTTCCGTTCTGGCAGGTCATGAGGTTTGCAGTGCCAGCGCTGACCGCTGGCAACGTGGGTCTATTAAAGCACTCGAGCATCTGCCTTGGAAGCGCAATAAAAATAGAGCAGGCGTTCATGGATGCTGGCTTTCCAGAAAATATATTCCAGGCAGTAGTAGGAGACTCTCGGGCCGGCGAAGCACTAGTGCAGTCAAACATTGACGCCGTTTCTGTTACCGGAAGCGTCAATACTGGCAGGCGAGTGGCCGAGCTTGCGTCTCAGGATCTGAAAAAATTCGTACTAGAGCTTGGCGGTAGCGACCCCTTTATCGTGCTCGAAGATGCCGACCTTAACCAGACGGCCTACATGGCAACTCAGTCGAGGCTGCTGAACACAGGTCAGAGCTGCATAGCTGCCAAGCGCTTTATCGTTGTAAAGGAGGTTGCAGACAAGTTCACAATGCTGTTTGTCGAAAATACGCAAGCCGAAGTCGTTGGCGATCCGCTTGACTCCAAGACCACAGTAGGGCCCCTTGTTAGAGACAGCCAGAGGCAGGCACTTGCCAAGCAAGTGGATGATGCAAAGTACAAAGGCGGCAGAGTGCTAATCGGTGGCAGGCCTATCAATGGAGAGGGGTTCTTTTATGAGCCCACTATAATCTCAAATGTGAACCATCACATGGAAGTGGTGAGAGAAGAAGTATTTGGCCCAGCAGCCCCAATCATAGTGGTTAGCAACGAAGAGGAGGCTATAAGGGAAGCAAACAATTCTGAATTTGGACTCGGTGCAAGCATATGGACAAACAACATCGGCCGAGGTATAGAGCTGGCGCGTCTGGTTGAAACCGGCATAGTGTCAGTAAATGAAATGGTAAAGTCTGACCCGCGCCTACCATTTGGTGGCGTCAAGAAGTCAGGTATTGGGAGGGAGCTTTCCGAGTTTGGCATCAAGGAGTTTGTCAATGTTAAGTCTGTAGTAGTCAAGGATATTGCAAGCAAACTGCTGGTTGAGTAGAGGTACAGAGTCTTTCGGTCAGGCACCTGGCTTCAGGCGCTTAGCCATTGACAGCCTTGCATTGATGACATTAATCTGCTCCTCTAGCAGCTTCTTGTAGCCCACAAGCAGCTTTTCCTGCTCATCATATGGCTCTTTGCGGATCTCAGTCATTGTATCTTCAAAGACTGTGATTAGCTTTTCAACGTCGTCGCCCAAGTGCTGGATGTCTTGTGCATCTGTTTTCGTGCTAATATCGACTGATTGGGCTTTAAGCTCCCGCGCTTTTTCTTCGGTTACCTCCTTCGTCTTTCTGCCAAGCGAATAAACAAGATCCTTGAGCGATCTTCCCGCCTCTCTGGCTTTTGTAGAGACTGACTCTTCCTCCGATGTTGTTGTTTCAGACTGTACTTCATACGTCTCAACCTCGCCTTCTGGGACGGTCGTCATGGCTGTCTCTTCAGTAACTGTGACATCAGCTGTGGGTTCTGAAGTTGTCCTGCTCACCGTCTCGTCATAAGTATTAGTTTTATCCTCGCTTGTCACGATAGTTTTAGGCTCTTAAACTTTATAAGACTTCAGAATTTGTTAAATAGCCCCATACTAGAATCATGTAGAATAAAAAACATAAGAGTATGTTAATGGTCTGGCGGCTCCCCGGACTGCTGGCTGGGTCCGTACGCAACTCGTTGAGAATATCTACAGTAACAAGGTTCTGGAAAGAGTGGAATGCCTCTCCATATCACAGAGGATAAGAAAGTTACTACCATCTAGGGATTGATTACCGACCTTCCAATAATCTTGCCTGCCTTGAGCTCCTCAAGTGCGGTATTCGCCTCATCCAGCATAAATTTTCTAGATACTAATGATTGGATCTTGTTCATCCTGGCCAAAGCGACCAGTTCCACTAGGTCAGCGAACTTGCCGGTATAGGCTCCTGTCAACGTAAATGCCCGCAGTGGGACAAGTGGAAGGTTTAGCTCTAGCGCTCCGCCAAACAACCCTACCATCACAAGCCGACCCCTCTTCCTCAGCATGTTTAGCGAGTTTGGTGCGGTCTTGCCATTGTTCACAAAGTCAATGACTGTTTCTGCGCCAAGGCCGTCGGTGATATCCTTGACACTCTTCACTGGGTCGCCAGCTGCTGAATTGATAATTTCGTCGGCTCCTAGTCTCTTAGCCTCTGCAAGTTTCTTCTCGTCAATATCCACAATGGCTATTCGTGAATTTGTTGTTGCCTTGGCAAGCTGCACTGCCATTAGTCCAAGGCCGCCGGCTCCGACTACGACAACCGTTTGACCTGGATGCGACTCTGCCCTCTTGACAGCTGTATATGCTGTGAGGCCGGAGCAGGCTAGCGACGCAGAAGAGTTCAGATCGAGGCCCCGTAGCTTGACAAGATATTTGTAGCTTGGCACAAGAACCATTTCTGAATACCCACCGTCTTGGTATATTCCAAGGCTTCTTGGGGCATCACAAACGTTTTCTTCGCCGACCCGACATGCGGGGCATGTGCCCTCGCCTATCCAAGGATAGGCTAGCACTTTATCGCCTTTGGAAAAACCTGTGACTGATTCGCCCATTTCATCTATTGTGCCGGCAACTTCATGGCCGGGTGTAAGAGGGAATTTTACTCCACGGTCTTCAACTTTCATAAACACACCCTGCGGGCCAGCATATCCGCCTTCCCACAGATGTAGATCACTATGGCACACACCTGCACTTTCAACCTTTACAACAACCTGATCGCTCTTTGGCTTTGGAATTTTGACATCCTTGATTTCAAGCGGCTCCTTCGTCTTTATTATCCGGGCAGCCTTCATATCTTGTGAAGGTACTAAAGATCGTTATTAATAGTTAGCAAAAGGCTTTAATGAAATTTTGACGAAGAAATTGTGATGCCCTTTACTCTTGTAGTCATCATTCTTGTGGCAATAAGCATAGTAGGTGCAATCGCGATTCCATTTGGCGATCCGCAATTCTTCGACAGGGCTATAGCACTAGAGCTATCGTTCATTACCCTAGCGGTTCTGACCTACAAGGGCTTTCGTAAAGCGATATATGCTTGCATCCCCCTTGCAATCATTGTAATGGTGGGGAACTCGCTTGCATCGCCTCACGTTGAGATGATGACAACATTTTCAAAACCATTCAATGCTGTAATGCTAATAATTGGGGGTTATGTCCTGCAGGGAGCACTTATTGGCACAACCATTTTGCAGCTTGTAAGAACGCGCCAAGACATTGTTCAAAAACAAAAGAACTAGACAGTGCCACCAAGTATATTCTCCTTTGATAACACCTTGTCAAGCTGCTCCTCTGTCATCAATCCTTTGCTCAGAACCAGTTCGCGAATGCTCTTGTCGGTCTTAAGCGACTCCTTGTATAATTCGGCTGCTTTTAGGTAGCCAATATAGGGGTTTAACAATGTGACTAACACAGGGCTTTTCTCTATGTATGATGCCAGCCTGTCCTTGTTTGCTTCAATGCCATCCACCAAGTTGGCTGCAAATATTGGCAAAAAATTCTTCAACATGTCAGTCGAATCAAGGACACATTTCAGCATGCCTGGTAGCATGACATTCAACTCGAACTGGCCTGCCTGGGCTGCCATTGCAACTGAAACGTCGTTTCCTATTATGTTAAAACATATCATGTTTAGACATTCCGCTAAGGACGGGTTGACCTTTCCTGGCATTATCGACGAGCCGGCATGCACTGCAGGAATAAGAATTTCTGCAAAGCCAGCCGTTGGCCCCGAGGCCATCAATCGAATATCATTTGCTATCTTGTTGAGATCTATTGCAAGGTTACGCAGTGCTGATGAGCAATTTGCGACATCGTACTTGCTTTGGAGTGAGTAGAACATGTTCTCAGAGACCTTCAAGTCCAGCCCTGAAACCTTTGATAGGTAGTGTATCGCAAGCTGAGCGTAGCCTTTTGGAGCGTTGGCACCAGTGCCCACTGCTGTGCCGCCAAGGCCGACATAGCCTAGGCCATCCATTGCCTGAACAAGTCTTGCTCTTGCCTGACTGAGTGAATAAGCATATTGCTCGAACTCGGCGCCAAGCGTAACAGGAATTGCGTCCATCAGATGGGTTCGGCCGATCTTGATGAGTCCAGCGAATTTCCTTGCCTTGCTTTGCAAGGAAACAATCAGTTTATCAAGCGAGGCAAGCGTCTCCATCATGTTGAGCAAGATTGCGACATGCATCGCAGTTGGAAAGGTGTCGTTGCTTGACTGCGACATGTTAACATCGTCGTTTGGGCTGATGAATTCGTAATCACCCTTCGACTTGCCAAGGATCTCTAGCGCCCTATTTGCAATGACTTCGTTGGTGTTCATGTTAAATGCAGTTCCAGCGCCTGAGTTGATCGCCTCTACCACGAATTCATCAAGTAGCTTGCCTGCCAATATTTCATCGCCCGCCTTTATTATCGCCTGCGCCTTGTCATTGTTAAGCATCTTGAGCTCCTTGTTTGCAAGCGCAGCCGAGCGCTTGATCATGACATAAGCTCTTATCAGGTTGATATGGGCCTTTTGGCCGGTTACCTTATACTGGTTGATTGCACGAGCTGTAAAAGGGCCATAGTAGGCGTTAGATGGAACTTTGACTTCGCCAAGAGAATCTTTGTCAATCCTGAATGACATCGCCAAATGCGCAATACTGAAGAAGGGGCTGTAATAAATTAATCGACAAAAACCTCGCACTATATAATTAGCCTTGCCCTTGCAAGCCGCTCAATTTGAAGAGCATCAGAGCGCGGCAGACTGGCACCGTGCAGGCCAAGAGTGTTCTGGCCAGCGACAGGTGTATCTCCCACTGCTACTGCGGGATAAAACCGCACAAGTCTGGCAAACTCAATTTTGCCGTAACAGTTGTTTTCAAGACATATCTTTTTCTCGTCTTCTCTTAGCTCGTCAAGTGAGACAAACCTATCAATTATGCCTGAGCCAATGAATGCGGCCTTTCTGATAAACAGCAACTTTGTATTGCGTAGCCAGTTGCGTTTTATGCTGACATAGAGTATACGTTGGGCATAGAGCTGTCTTTCAAGCTCATCTCTTTGTATTCGGACGATGTAGCTTGCTGCTTCGCTGCCTACCATAATCAGAGCCACACTTTAATCAGTACTTCAAAGCCATATTTTTAAGAATTCGCCAACAATTCGTTTCGAAAGTATGATGATGTGATGCCTTTCTGATACACTAGTTGCTTTTATCTAACAGACGACCAGGAGCAAAAATATTAGCAAGTTTGCAAAACTCGATGAGCAATAATGGCAAAAGACCTGTTCGAGAGTAAGTATGTTGTCAGTGAGCTATATAACCTTCCAAAGATTCCCATCTCAGAATTTAGAATAGCCGATGATATCGTATTGAAACAGGTTAATGAAGAAACTCGTTTTTTCATAAAGCACAACAAGGGGAGTGTATACCTCGGAGAACATGAAGATGATGCCGCAGAAAAAACTCTCACATACTGTCACAGCTCATTTCACTAGTATCAGAATTTGTCCCAAAAGTAGAAGAGTTTCAACGATTCGAATTGATGATCCAAACTCGCTTCGCCGCAATGTCCATAAACGAGTTGTACGAAGTAGTTTAACGATTCCTTGCATTACAGGCAGTGTAGAAAAGGCGAAAGATGAATACAAGTTATTCTAGAGTCTACAAAGAGGCTAGTTGATAAAAATGGTAGACTGAATAATCTTTTACCTTTTCTAAAGATATCCTCGGAATGCTGTTATAGAGCGCAAACAAATCAAGATTTAGTTGAAAGCTCATTTGTGGATGCTACGATATGCCTGGAGGCACTATTAAATGAGAATCCAGATAAATTAGATACAAGCTTTCGTTGAGATGTGCCTTCATCTTCTTAGGTCTAAACGGATTTGATACTGAAAAGACCTTCGAGAGGTTAAAAGAACTATACGATGTCAGAAGCAGCATAATCCATGGTTCTGAAAAAAGACCTAAAATAAAAGATAACGATAGACAAGAGCTTATCGTTTATGCAAGAAAATGCCTAATTTCATTCTACATATTATTATCCTCCTATGATATATCCACATCCACTCCCAAGAAAAATCTTAAGCAAACTCTGCTTCAGGAAGTTGATATTGCAATGATCGATAGCTCAAGATGGGAACCACTTCGTAAGAAGATTAATAGCGCTATAAAGGACCTTCAAATCAGTGATATTCCCTTTATGAAAGATGATCAGGATTGGAAAGTTTAAAAATGATTTAACTTTTGATAATACCAATTGTCTAACAGATCATAATCTAGGTTATGATCATGAAAGTGCCTGCAAAAAGCATACTCATTTGAGAGGCATTTCCTCTATGGATATATGATAAATGGCGCCAGCAGAAGCCAAAGACGCTAAAAAATCTCGAGCCGAAAAAGTTAATCATTACGACAGTTGTATTTTGAGAATAACAATCTTTAACGGTAAACGATTACTAATATTTTATCAGGTAACAAACATTATCGGTTCTATTTTGGTATAAGTAAGATACTAGTAGCATATAGTTTTTTATCCATTATTGGTGGCAGCAGAAATATCGACAGAAGCAATATCGAAGTAATAAGTCAGATTCTAAAAGTTGCAAACGGCGGCAATGCTACAAAGACTAGGATAAGGTATAAGGCGCTTCTTGGCTATAATCAGTTGAAAGAGCATCTGGTGCTCCTAACTGAAACGGACTTACTTCGCTACGACGGAAATACAGGAACATTTAACACTACTGAAAAGGGTCTACAGTTTCTTCAAATCTACGATGAGATAGAGGATATGATAAAGTGAGCATGAGCATAAGAACAACAAGTATAAACGCTGAGAGATAAAGAGGATAACGCAAATTTTAGAGATTCAGAGGATAGAGTCCCCTATCATCGACGTCATCAATTCCTGATTACAAAAATTGGGGGTTTAGGATGAGTTGACTGTAATCTCGTCACCATCGCTCAATGTCGTCCTATATGGTTGAATGTCTGTATTGAATGAGTCCCCTTCTTCCTCATCCTCCTCATCGTCATCATCATCTCCTCCGTCTCTCACCTGTATTACCCCTGAGTTTACAATTTCTATGGTGCTACCAAATGCTTGAGAATCACCTTCAGTTATCAAAACATCGTCGTCATCATCATCATCATTGAACTGTTGTCCTCTTATCGTCAGACTTGAATCTGCTAACAAGCGGTATTCGCTTGATTCTATATCTGAAAATGTGGTGTTTTGCACGATATTGTTATGACTTCTTGTTGCTCGGATACCAATATCAGAGTCTGATATGATGTTGTCATAGACCAAATTGCCTTCCGTCGAGCCATCATCTGGTAGCTCGGGATTAAACAAGCCTATTCCTTCTCTAGTTGCTCCTTCAATTGTATTGTTGTATATTTGGTTATGTGGTGATTCTGATACTTGAACACCTGTCCTTGCATTAATGACATGATTATTTCTTGCAATTGAATCAGTCATGTTTCTTGAAAAGAAAATGGCCGATGTCTCTGTATTCTCTATTAAGTTTCCTTCAATAAGAATATCCCAACATCTATCAGAGCAGATGGGGCCAATTGGATTGTCATGAATCCAATTATTTGTTATATTCATGTCGTGAGTTGTAGTGTGCGGGTCTAAGGAATACTGGATATTATCATAATACTCACTTCTATCAACTGTTATGTTGTATGCGCCATTTGAGTAAAATGCCATCCACATATTATGAAATATACTGTTATTAATCACCATGTCATGCGATGGACCCTCTCCGAACAAATCAAATCCCCTTCTACCAGGTTCAACATCTCCCAAATATCCAAATTCCGAATTTAGTATTTGAGCTCCTTCACTTGCAGCAAATTGCACAAAGCCACGTCTAATTGTGCCATTATCATTTTGTTGGATGACGTCTTCGTCATCCATATCCCAAGATGTTGTTCTCACGCCATCTATCAGTATCCTTCCATGAACTATTATCCCGTTTTCGCCAGCAAGCTTTAGATATTGCAGGCCATCTCCTGCAGAGGTCATTGCAAACATCACGCCATCAGCTACTTCTAGATTAGCATTTAGGATGTATTGTCTGTTTGCTATTCCTAATTCTCCATCTACTATTTCCTGCTCAAGTATGTTGGGATTATTTATGGCTTGCACAACGCTTAGAAAGGAAGCATTGCAATTTATGGAAATGGTATTTTCTGATTCATCATAATCTATACATGCCAAATCTCCAGCTTCGGCTTTAAAGGAAACACGCTGCTCATGTGGTATCAGCTCGCTGAAAAGAAACAGAAGAACACCAGTAGCAGCAACGTTGGTAATTTTTTTATAAGAAGTAATCATGAGTTTGATACTTTGAGAATCATCGGTAAGTTCCAGAACTTATAAACCTTCTCCTTCCACTAGAAGAAAATTACGGATTAAGCAAAAAGCAAGCAATGACAAAGCAGAATCAGTTATGTTATGTTGGCGTGAACAATATGGTCATAGCCTTAATCTGCATTGAGACATAGAGAGACTCTGTCGAGTATCTTACTAACTAACGTTTCCTGCTATGAGAAAATTAGTTGTGCTAACTAAAAGATTTTGCTATGCTTGGATGTCTCCTCATCTTCAATTTCAAAGGTCAAATTGTTATCTTTTGTGATTATTGTTAAATCAAACTCTTGTCAGAATTACTATTAACAGAGGAGTTACTGATAATAATTCTATAAGAAATCTTTGAAGTATCCTTCAGAAAGTTGCCATACTAATGTCTTTTCTCATAAATTGCGGAAGTCAACACCATCCTTATTATTAAGCAATATAGCATTTTTACAATATGGCAAGAATCCTAAAAGTTGTTGCTTTGGCATTCATTATTACACTCTCAATGACATCAGCGGCAATTGTAGGAGGAAGAACTCTGGGAATTAATATTGGTCCTCCTGCCCAGAACAATTATCAAGCAGCTGCTCAACAGGTGGGAAATCAAACAACTATGATGATGGAAAATCAAACGATGATGGAAAATCCAGACTTTGATGCAAGATTAACGGGTGCATCAGAAGTCCCGCCTGTTCAAACTAATGCTTCAGGATTTGCAGACCTAGACGTAGAAATGGAAGATGGTCAGAGGGTGGTAGATTATCATCTATACGTCAGTAATATTGAGAGGGTAACTCAAGCACACATACATCAGGGCAATAGTAGCGAAAACGGTCCTATCGTAGTATCACTTTTTAATTCATCGACTCCAACTGGACCTGTGACTGGACAATTAGCAGAAGGACATATTACCCCTGCTAACTTTGTGGGACCATTACAGGGAAAGCAACTTGACGACTTGATAGCTCTAATGCAGAATGGAACAGCCTATGTTAATGTGCATACAGAGCAAAATCCTCAAGGTGAAATAAGAGGAACCGTCCTACTAGATGATAGTGCCTTTGAGGGAGAAGAAGATGACTTTGAAGATGATGATGAAGGAGAAGGAGAAGATGATGAAGATGATAATGGTTAAAGAAGTTAATACTGATACATATAGAGAAAACACACTACGTGTTAGATAAATTCATCAAGAACTATCTCTGGGTTAAGGATAAAGACTGGGATAGATATCATTACTTTCTAGTCTAATAGAACTTTTTTATCTGATTGGACTGACTGGTTGCTTGTTTGACTATTTTACAATTCAAAAAGTTACTAAAGTCAAAATTGCCGACCCTACCTTCTTTATTGATACTCTTATCTAACAACAAGCACCGAACACGGAGAATACGTCACGACCTTGGATGCAACGCTTCCTAGTAAAGCCTTACTCATTCCTGACCTGCCCTTTGTGCCTACCACAATTAGGTCTACATCTTTCTCTTGAGCGTATCTTATTATTTCATCTGCTGCAGAGACAGAGGAGGTCTCGACCATTTCTGTATTAATCCTATTTGTCTTTACATCATGACTCTTTGCCATTTCATCAATAGTATCAAATATCTGGCTGGCCTGCTGCCTTCCTATTCTGATAAGCTGCTTTCTTGTGTCAGAAGGTAGCAACTTGAATATTGGCGGAAGGTCAACCACATTTATGACAAAAATTTCTGCTTCGTTACTACTATTTTTGGCTAGCGTGATAGCATAATCTGCAGCTTTCATTGATGTGTCAGAGCCATCAACAGCTACTAAGATTCTAGATGGTTTTGGCTTCAAATTAGATGTCATTTGTTCTCTTTATTAAAAAGGATTAGAGCATGGAGTTATGGCTACAAATGTGATTATCATTTAGGCTGGGCGGAGAATCACCGTCGTTTCTTCTGTTCCAAACCTTTCCGCTAACGCAGCATTTATATTCGTTAAAGTGAAAAAATGAAAGAAGAATCGGATGGTTGGTGGACCAGATGATTATTGGCTGACTGAGGCGGAGGAGAAGAAATACCTGCGAAAGGTAAACCAATAACAGACAGTAATAGGGTTAACGATATTTTTGGGAAATTCAACTCCAAATATGGTGGCGTTAAAAGGTTTTATCCGAAAGTTGATGTAGCCGTCGAAGTTCCGCTCTGACAAACCCTCAGTCAGAAAGCATATCCTAACAAACATTATATTACTACTAAAATTCTCAAGCTCCGTGCAAGTTAGCGGCAAGGTGCTAGTTTGTGATTCTATTGATCAGGTTGGGATCGATAGCATGAAGCGCGCAGGGCTCACAGTCCACTATAAACCTGAGATCAGGCCAGCCGAGCTGGTGTCATCAGTTAAGGATTACGATGTTCTAATTGTAAGAAGCAGAACTAAGGTCACGGAGGAAATTGTTGACGCTGCTACCCAAGCCAAGATAATAGCCCGCGTGGGCGTCGGACTTGACAATATCGATGTCAAGGCTGCTGAAATGAAAAAACTTAGGGTAATTAATGCGCCTGAAGCCGCTTCTACAGCGGTGGCCGAGCTTGTCATCGGACTCATGATTTCTCTTGCAAGGAGCATACCAAGGGCAGATGCAGAGACCAAGCGCGGCAACTGGATCAAAAAAGACCTCATGGGCACGCAACTGTCAGGCAAGTACATTGGCATTGTGGGTGTTGGAAACATTGGGCGCAACATAGGTAGGATGGCAAAAGCACTACGCATGAACTTAATAGGCTACGACCCGTACCCAATTAATCGTGAATTCATCAGCGAAACTGGCATGATAGTGACTGACTTGGATACCCTTCTGGAAAGTGCAGACTTTGTAACATGTCATGTACCAGGTACGCCGGAGACAAAGCACATGTTTAATTCGGAGAGGCTAGCCAAAATGAAACCAACAGCGTACCTGATCAACACTTCGAGGGGCGATATTATTGACGAAAATGCACTTTACGAAGTGCTAAAGAGTGGCAAGCTTGCAGGCGCAGCACTTGATGTCTTTGAGGGAGAACCGCCTACCAACAAGCAGCTGATGAATCTGACAAACGTCGTATGTACACCTCACATTGGCGCGCAGACAAAAGAGGCACAAGAGCTTGCCTCGAGGGTTATTGCAGAAAAGGTTATTCAAATTTTGCGTGGCGTAATATGACATATAAAGGGGCCAAAATCAGGAGAAGTGATATAATGCGCAGCTACATGGCTCAAACGTGGCATCGGATGTGGAAGGAGAATTCCGATGAGCTGAAATCCAAGGCAGTTGCCTGGAGAACAGAACCAACCATCCACAGGATAGAGAGACCAAGCAGGCTTGATCGAGCTAGGAGGCTGGGCTATAAGGCCAAACAGGGCATCGTTATCGTCCGAGCTCGTGTGAGTAGAGGTGGCATGAGAAAGCAACGCCCAGTTTCAGGTAGAAGGCCTAAACACTTAGGTGTTGTCCGTATCAAGCAGGGCATCAGCATGCGCAAGGTTGCTGAGCGAAGAGTAGGTGAAAAGTTCTCAAATCTTGAAGTGCTTGGCTCATACTTCCTTCACAAGGACGGCATGAACATCTGGTACGAAGTCATCCTTGTAGACCCATCTCATCCAGCCATTTCAAAAGACAGAGAGATGAGAGGCAAGCTTAAGGCATTTGCAAAGTAAAAGTAAAGAAAGATGACACAGCTGCAGGTTTTAAGTATTCTTCTACAAGAATCAGTTCTTTCATAGCAGAGCAAATTCTACTCATAATTTGGTATTCAAGAAACGCTCAAGCTTGTCCATTGCTTTTTCAAGCATTTCTTCTGGTGGCAGATAGACGATCCTAAAGTGACCTGATCCATAGGTTGAGCCAAAGCCGGAACCGTGCACCGTTAGGACGCCGGTGCTATTGAGTAGGTCAATTACAAAGTGTTTATCGTCCTTCCAGCGGCTATCAGTGCTGATCTTGGGGAAAATATAAAATGCGCCACGGGGAACTTTGCATTGGATTCCCATTGCGTTGAGACGCTTGACCACATAGTCACGCCTTTTCCTCAGCTTATCAACCATTTTGGAGATATGTGCCTGAGACCCTCGAAGCGCCTGCACTGCAGCTATCTGGACAGGCAGATTGGCCGCTATCCGCACTCTTGCAAGCTTGGGTATATCTTCGCGCAATCCTCCAAGCTTTTTGGAGCTGCTGTTCAGACAGATATAGCCGCAGCGCCAGCCAGTCATCAGATAGGCCTTTGAAAAGCCGTTGAGCAAGATAACAGGGGCATCTTTGGCGACCTTGCCTATGCCGGTGAAATGAGAGTCAAAAACTATTTTGTCGTATATTTCATCGCAAATGACATAGAGATCATATTCGGTGGCAATGTCTATCAACTGTTGAAGGCTCTTTTGATCGAAGACTTCACCTGTGGGATTGTTTGGGCTAATGATACATAGTGCACGCGAGCGCGAAGTTATCTTGCTCCGTAGATCTTCAAGGTTTGGCCTTCCGTCTTCATGAAGCTTGAATTCAATAGGCTTGCCGCCATAAAATTTTGCGTATGAAGCATACGGAGGATAATAGGGACCCGGCATCAACACTTCAGCGCGGGGGTCGACAATAGAAGCCATCGTCATGTCAAGTCCTTCTGATACTCCGTTGGTGACAATGATGTCTTCTACTGTCACGTTGAACCCTTTTTCAGACTCTTTTTCCATGATTGCTTGTCGGAGCTCAGGCAGTCCTTCAGAATCAGTGTAATAATTCTCATCACGCATGACGGCATCTACAAGGGCTCTCTTAATGTGGTCTGGTGTCTTGAAGTCGAATCTCACAGGATCTCCTATGTTGAGGTAGATTATCTCCTTGCCAGATGCCTGGTATTTGCGCGCATAACTGATAATGTCGCGGATAGCATACTCAACCCCGTGTGTCCTATCTGATACCTTCAACCTGAAACCTAGGGGAATATGACCGAGATAAAATGTTATGTCTTCACAAATGCTATACTCTTTTTGCACGAAACCCAGGCATAAATTTAAAGCCTCTCAGAGACGTCTGCTCCTTGCAAATGATGGCTAATTATGATGAAGTAATGAAATTGGCACTGGAGCGAGGATTCTATTTTCCAAGTTGCGAGATTTACTCAGATGCGCCTGCTGGCTTTTGGGAATACGGGCCGAGAGGCGTCAACATGAAAAACAAGTTTATCGAGCTATGGCGGCGCGAGCTTGTACGGCGAGATGGCATGCTAGAGATTGACGGGTGTCAGATAATGAGCAAGAGCGTCTTTGTTGCATCGGGTCATATTGGCAACTTTACCGACCCTGTAGTAAAATGCACAAAGTGTGGATCTTCGTTCCGGGCAGACCGCTACATCACAGAGAAAACAGGTGAGAATGTACTAGAGAGGATGGCAGAAGAAGAGATCAAAGCGCTCATAAAAAAGCACAACCTGCGATGCCCAAATTGCAACGGCGAGTTTGGTGAGGTAAGCAAGTTCAACATGATGTTCCCTGTTGGCATAGGCCCTGCAGCCGAGGAAGCATACCTCCGTCCGGAAACCTGCCAGACGATATTTGTCGACTTTGCACGTGTCTTTAAGACAATGAGGGGTCGCCTTCCTCTTGGTATAGCGCAGGTAGGCAAGAGTTTCAGAAACGAAATCGCACCAAGACAGAGCCTTCTCCGCTTAAGGGAGTTTTACCAAGCAGAGATAGAGATCTTTTGCAACCCGGACAGACTTAATGAGATGCCAAAGTTCGAAGAAGTCAAGAATACTGTACTTAGACTATTTGATGGATCGTCAATAATTGAAGTGACTGCGGAGGAGGCGATCAGTAAAAGGTTGACACCGAACAAGCTTATCACATATTACCTCGCACTTCTCATAGAATTCTATGACAAGACGGGGATAGATGTAAAGCGTAGTCGGTTCAGGAACCTATCAGTGGATGAAAAGGCTTTCTATGCCTCTGTAGCATTTGATTTTGAAGTTGAGACCAGTATTGGATGGCTCGAGCTTGTGGCATGTAACTACCGATCTGACTATGACCTAAAGGGACATGCGATCACAAGCAAGCAGAACCTCGAAGTATTAGACTCTGCAACCCAAAGCAAGGTGCTGCCGCATGTGTTTGAGCTGTCGATGGGTATCGACAGAAGCATCTACGCAATTTTGGAGCATTGTTACTATGAAGACGAGCAGCACGATGATAGAGTAGTGCTTCGCCTAAAGCCTTACCTTGCCCCAATTTTTGTCGGTATATTGCCGCTAATGACCAAAGATGGGCTTGACCAAAAAGCGCGCCAGATCAATTCTGAGCTAAAATATGACTTTGACACCTTTTACGATGAATCAGGGTCTATCGGCAGGCGCTACCGCAGGCTTGAGGAGATAGGCACACCATTTGCTGTAACTGTAGACCACACGACAATGCAGGATGATACTGTGACCGTAAGACACAGGGACACAATGCAGCAGGAGAGGATCAACATATCTGATCTGCATCAGTATCTCCATAAGGAACTTGGACGCCGCTAGATTCATTGACGCCTATGCCATTCATTTATCCAGGGGTAAAAATTTTTGCTATAGCCTCTAATCCTACTCAAGGTAATAGTAGTTCCTTTTTTTGTAATACTTATCTGATTAAAAAAATAATGATTTACTAAAATCGAAAGAAATTAAAGCGTAACATACAAGAAATATCATGAAAAAGGGGACGGGCAACAGAAAAAAGCTAGCATCTAATGACGACGTGCCTTTAGAAAAATGGCTTGTCAGCTATCGGAATCCTGCGTCAAAAAAGCATCCAGGTGGCTCTGTATTTATTCGTCAATTCTATGCGGCCGGTTTTTACGAAGCTTATGATACCGTCCTGACATATGCTGAAAATATGAACATTGAGGTGATGTGGTTCCGCGAAAAGCGTTCCTGCGAGCCATTTCTTAACCGTGACGTTCCTGAGCTTGAGTCGCTTTGCACATACTGCAACAAAAAGTTCAATGACTTTGAGCCAGTGCCCTGCAGGCATGAAGGCTGCAAGGCCGAGTTTTGCTCAAGGGAGTGCATGGCAAAACATCTTGCATTGCGGCATAAAATTTAGGGATAATTCAACGTATGTTTAACCTGTTGTTCTCAGGGGCATTTGTCTGGCTGGTTGACGGAATCCATTCTATTGCAAAAAATGCCGGTCTCTCTACTAACTATTCTTCATAAGCAGGTCATATTATCAAATAGGCGTCAACTTCCTCCCCAATGACCTGCAGATATGGCATGTACTATTATTAAAGCAGCAACTGATGGTTTTGTTGTATGACGATAAAAGCTATTTCTGGCCCCGGACTACGTGTTTCCAGTGGCGCAGCAATGACCAGCAAGAAAGGAGACAAAGCATTGTCGTAAAAAATAGAATTTCGCATCACAACTGATGGCATCCCATCATATAGTTATCTTTAGCAGGTTAGATGAGGATTCATGAAGACGGGGTAACTGAAATTTTTTAAATTACTGCTTGAGCAAATCAAAGGTGATCATGCGTATACGCTCGGGGTCTCCACTGAACTGCTTGATGCAGCGCGACAAGTATTCTCTTGGTGCACCCTCCTGCCGACCCGCTAGTGTAAATCCAAGCGAGATGAAGCAAGACTTAAGCCAATCAGCCCATACCGAATACCGATCATCGCTTACAGGCTGCAATAACTCATCAGTTAATTCTGTAACAAGCTGAAGCCCCCCCTTTTTTCTTAGCTTGGAGTACACAGATCTGTAGAATGGCTTCCACTGCTCTTCACTTTTCTCATCAATGAATGCTGGGTCGGGCAGCACTGCTATGAATTGATCAATAGATTCATCTAAGAATGTCGGAACAATGTCTTCAAAAGAGCTATTCATGATGATGACATTGGAAAGAGTGATTCTTGACCGCGCCTGTACGCACTGCTCATTGTTAAGCTCGATTCCAATATATGTCGAATTGCGATCGCGCTTGGCAAGGGTTTCAAGAAGTGTGCCATCGCCCATGCCAAGTTCTACAACTAGCCTAGGAGAAAAAATGGAAAGAAAGCTCCATCCTCCAGCGTTAAGCCTTGAGAAGCTCAGCCTCAAGTAACTGCTGCAGAAGCTGAACTGCTTCTTGCTCGACCTGCTGCCTTGGCAAGCCAAGCTTGGCTGAGAATTGGTCTGTGATCTGGTTGATGGTCTTGGTTCCGTCGCACGCATTCCAGAATTCTACGATTGCTTCATTAACCATGAATCCCTGATCCTTATTGTTTGCAAGTATCAGCGATCCGTCATCATCCTGCTTTGAAAATCTGCCCATTTTCATGGGCTTGCTCTTTTCATAGTCGATCTGGAATCGTAGCTGTGGCTTCCCAAAGCCGAGCTTCTCCCGCACATCCTGATTCATTTTTTCAAGGCTCCAAGGAGGATCCCATACTATGTCGACGTTGACATTGGCGACCCCGTTTACCTTTCCTACATAGCGCTTGACATCACTTACCAGGGTATCATGAAGCGGACAGCCTCTGGTGGTCATTGTCATCTTGATGTCTACGTCTTTACCTTCAGCAACCTTGACTCCATAAATGAGTCCAAGGTCTACTACATTGACAGGTATCTCTGGGTCCATGCACTTTTTCAGTGCTGCATAAACTTGCTCCTCGGTGACTGTTTGCTGTATCGACATGTCTCTACCCACTATTATATAGGGTTGGACAAAACATGATAAAAACTTTATCAGCCAAGCAAAGCTTTAAGATTCTTCTCAAAGGGCGGCTTGAGTACGCCTCTCTGGGTAATGATGCCTGTAATAAGCTCTGGCGGTGTCATGTCAAAGGCAGGATTGAAGACCCTCACTCCTTTGGGCGCGATTCTCTTCTTGCCTACCTTGACCACTTCGTCTACGGATCTCTCTTCAATTAACACATCATCA
>DASUUX010000146.1:0-20939 GCA_036373855.1 Nitrososphaera sp. | reverse complement strand
GTCTCTAGGATAAGTAGATTTGATGTTTACGGGAACCCTAGCGAGGAATTACAAAAGGTGCTAACAAGTTTTGGTTCACAGACTTACAATCTATTTGCTGGGTTCAGTCGTCATTGACAGTGTCTTCATAAATTGTTGTTGTTGTTGTAAAGTAGTAAGGACATTGAATTGGGTGAAGTCTGACAAACTATACAGAATTAGAGCAAGCTGAGATGTACCATCTAGGAATGTCCCACATCTCATCAAACTTCCTTCTATCTTTTTTATCCAATGGATTGCGAAATGGTTTCTACTCCTCTTTTCCCTCCATTGCAAGTGCAATTCGAAAGGAAGGTATTGTCCTAGCCATTTAGTTTACAGCCACCACCATCACAACAGCTCGGCTTCCTTTTAGTTTACTACTTGGCAGTCTCAAGAAAAGTCTGTACAATTGCACTGAATTCATTGGGTACTTGCCACATTATGCCATGGCCTCCTCCCCTTATCTGTACAAGCCATGCTCCTGGTATTTTCTCTGCCAGCATTATTGAATTTGCAGGAGGTCTTACTATATCATCAGTTCCTGTTATGACCAAGGAGGGTTTAGTTATGCTTGATAGTCTGTCGCAGGCTCCTTGCCAATTATAAGTCGTTTGTGCTTGGTGTTGAATGTTCTCCTCAGGGACCGGCGTCGCTGCTGAAAAAACCTCTTGAATATAAGCAGCGTTTTCTTTTATCCATTCTTCAGGAAATATTATAGACACAAGGGTGTCAATTGTGGCATTTCCAGATTCTATACCTCTGCCTACCTCAGGACTTATTTGGGGGGAAAGTATAGTCGCGTTTCCACCACAATCAGTTCCATATAGTATGAGTTTATTTATTTTTTGTGGATGCATTAGAGTAAGTTCTTGTGCAACATATCCTCCCCATGATGTACCAAGTATGTCAACAGGTTTTTTGATTCCTAATGTATCTATCAAACCAGCAGTATCATTAGCAGATTGTTCTATGGACCATGTTTTAGTACCAACAGTAGTTTTGCCAAGTCCACGATTATCAAAAATGATTATTGTATGATTTGAAGAAAGCTTGTATAACGTAACTGGGTCCCAGATATCCATTGTCATTGCAAAACCTGGAATAAGCAATAATGGTTCGCCTTTACCAAATATTTTATATGCTATGTCTATGTCACCTACTCTAACCATCTTAGTTTGTATGTTATGTAAGAATGATAGTGCAGTTGTTCTTTCTTCTGTCGTAGTCATTTGTCCAAACACTGCAGTAGTAGTAAGGAAGGAAATTAATAATGTTACAATCATCAACATAGCAAATAATGCTCTCATTCTCTTTACTCATCCCCTTATCTAGTCTATAAGCACCTAAGTGTTATTTTCATAGTAAATTCTATCTTTCGAGAACTATCATATGCCTCCTTCTTGATTATCCTCTCTTCCTTGTATAGTATACTTATGTTGTAAAACTCGTTGACTCGCTGCTTTAGTGAAAGGTTCTCTGCTATGACTTGTTATTCTGTCTTTTTGCTTGTTCTAGCTGACACTATTATTCTTCAATTTCCTTTTCCAATGCATTTACAGCTAGAGTATTCTGTACTTGTAGTCTTGACTAAGCCTAAGATGGCAATTTACTAGCACAC
The DNA here is from genome assembly GCA_036373855.1 of Nitrososphaera sp. Taxonomy (GTDB): domain Archaea; phylum Thermoproteota; class Nitrososphaeria; order Nitrososphaerales; family Nitrososphaeraceae; genus Nitrososphaera. The sequence goes on along the minus strand of DASUUX010000146.1, from coordinate 19,300 downwards.
TCTTGAGTACTCTTCCCTGTAGCAAGCCCCACAATTTCGCTTTCAATCAATTACATCTACAATCTCTTCTGCTTCATCTCATCCCAAACAACTTCCTTTAGTCCGACCATCTTTCTAAAAGAGTTTGCAGTTGCAGGACCAAAGCCGGCATAGTGGTTGTTAGCTGCTACAGATACAAACTTTGCTTTATCTTTCAGTCTATTGACTTCCTCTGACCACCTTTGCAGCTCTTTAAGCCGACTCTTCTGTATTCTGCCAAAGTCTTTTTCCTCGATGCTCCTGTCACCTATAAAGCGCAAGTACATGAAATCAGAAGTTAATTCAGCAGGGGTCTGAATTGAGTCCAGTTGGCTCCAGGCCAGACAGATGTTGTTGTCAGAAAGTAACTTGTAGACATTCTTGTCAAACCAGGACGGATGCCTCACCTCGACAGCATACCTAAAGTGAGGGTCTAGTATGTCAATTAATGTCTCTAGTTTCTTCATACCCTCCTTTACAGTCAAGGAAGGCGGCAGTTGTATCAAGAGTGCTAATAGCTTCCTTTGGAGAGGATGCATCGTGTCTAGGAAGTAGCGAAGCTCCTTCTCAGGGTCTGCAAGTCGTTTTTCGTGTGTTATAGACCTGGGAAATTTGGCTGCAAACCTAAAATTGTCAGGTGTCACCGAAGCCCAACGTTTGGTCACGAAAAGATTAGGTACTCTGTAGAAGGAAGAGTCAATTTCTACAAAATTAAAAACATGACTATAATACTTGAGGAATTCCCTATGGTCTGAATTAGCTGGGTAAAAGTGTCCAATCCATCCATCATAGGACCAGCCAGAGCAGCCTATGTAGACTGTTGATGGTTCCAAGTAAGTACAGGAGAAAGATATCATGACTACCTAATAAGGTCGCCGTAAAGGAAGTAAGTAGAACAATGCAGTTCTTCTTCCAACATTTGGCAATACCCGATTTCGATACAGCCAGCCTCGCCTACCTTGTTGATTATTTTTTACTGCCTGCAAAGCAGAAATTAATCATTTTCCTTATAGCTTACGACACATACAAAATATGAGAAATAATAATATGCTAACGACGATAGAAGAAGAAGAAAAAGCAAAAATGCAAAATAATAATAATAATGAGAATATTTTTCAATTTTTCTTAGATTATCAACAAGCAAAGAACACAGCTCGAGCTCAAGCATAAGCGAATGTCTTACGACAAAAGCGCATATCCATCTTAATCCCTCTTTTTTGGCAGGCTAGCCTGATGGCGTTGTAAGTTGGGATAGAGGGTTCGATATACCGAACCATATCCAACATTTCAGGCATTACGAAACTAATGTATCGCTTCTTGTTTACAGCCCTTCTTTGATATCGCTTGCTAGAGCGGGTGCTCCTATTTCTTTTTGTAGGATGCTTAGAGACTTTCTGATTTTACTTTGAACATTTTCAAAGTCCGGTCTAAAATAATGTCTGGCAAATACGGATTTGGGAATCCTTCCCTGAAGTAGGTCGATTGTTTCTTGCTCTACTCCTTTAGTTCGAACATGTGTAGCGAATATCTTTCTACAATATGACATATTCATGCCCAGCTTGCGTTTTACAAGGTAGTTCCTCAAAGCGTTATAACCACAATTTGCTGCTTCCAGACCTATCTGAATAATAGTATCATCCACAATTGAAATGAATGCCTTTTTGCTATTGCGCATATAGATTTCAGGATACCTATAATGCTCAAGAACCATTTTATCCTGTTTGAGATAGTTCTGCAAATCGCTTTGGATTAATGCAATACTCTGACAAGCTTCAGCGGGTCGCAATCCAGTAAGGGTATTGTAAATCAAAATGTTTGCATAAGGCTTTGGAATTTGAGCAATCGCATTCTTCAGCCAGCTCAGCATTGAAGAATAGTTTTTCTCGTTATTGAATATGGATTGGAATACTTCTAGGCTATCCGGTGAAGTCCATTTTAACTGGTACTTTTCTTTTATTTCTTTCCAGATGTTGTACGTGCCTTGATATTTCGATAAGCACACCAGTGCCTCCATAACATGACGTCTTTTGGTATTGGAGAAAGTCAAAATTTCGCTTGCGTCTCCCGTTTCTAGAATATGACCATGTTTTGCGGCCTTTAGAAGTATTTGCTTCAAATTCCTTTTTTTCTGAGATAATAAGTATTGCTTAAAGCCATCCTCATCTATTTCGCTGCCTTTCTTCGTCGTAGCGTCTAGCAATAACAAATTCTTATCATTATAACCATCATTCATGCCACAGTTCTCTGCTGGTAGAGAACCATTCTCCACTAATGGAGAAACAACAGCATTATCCTTCTCTGAATGCAAAGGAGATGAATTTAGCTGGAACTGTTGGGTATTGTGCAATCCGGTCTGGGATGAGGGACTGTCACGATTTCTTTCTTTTTGTTTTAAATCCTTATGATAGGAGCTTGAAACGTTCAAAAAAGCATAAGCGCCCGGGCCGGGACGTTCGTTCGGTTTTTGCAAACCGAATTTCGAACCCGGGTCGAAGGAGTGACAGTCCCCCATACTAGACCGGATTGTACGATTCTGGTTTCTCGCTCAGAAGCAACCAGGCATCTCTATACTACCCGGGCGCATGTAACCCAACTTTTTGTAAAACCCATTAAAACGTTTGGTTTTTCAATCTTTCGGCTTACCCTACACACATTACTAGATGAAGAGTAATATGATATACTATTCTCTTCTTTTTACGATAACTGCCGTACTCGCATCTATACTCTGCCAGGTCACGTCATAGCCGAGCTTGACAATAAGCTCTGCATGGCAGGATTCTGGAATGCCCTCCTTTGAAAGAATTGAGCAAGCATCAATAAACGTGCTTGTTCCAGCCAGCAAAGATTCCAACTTGTGCGCTTTGGACTTGGGTATTAGGTACATTCCTGCTTCAATGTACTTTTCCTTATTATCTCTTAGAGAGATTCGCCGTGCTACTTCCGCCGGGATGCGGTACATTTGTGCAACTTCATTGATTGAAATAACTGCATTATTATTATTATCATCCTTATCCAATTCAATTTTCAAATTAGGATCATTGACTTTTCTCTCAATCATTTCCCTATCTATTGACTTCAAGTAATCAAGAATGGGTCTTACCGGAACTGTATCATTTTTATAGAATATCAGCTGCCCTCTTGGCACTATTGAAGAAAAGGAGGATTTTGAGCAAGCAAAGTCTTCATTTACTGCAATAAATAGAAGATCTGCCTTGTTATTCTTCTTCTTCCTGCTATCAGCTGAAATAAAAATATCAGCTAACTTTTGCAGCTTCCTCTCGAGATACTCTTTTGTCCAGAACCCCACAATCTCAAGATAGATCTTCTTGTCATACTTTTCAAACATGAAATCTGGAATGAAAGCGCCCCCATTTGATAGCACTAAAGGATCAGGTTCTCTAGTCAGCCTCCAACCAGTTTCAGCCTGCTCAAACCTCTTAGCAAATTTTTCTTCGACTGCACTATCAAAATTATAATAATCATTGTAGATAGATGACCCTGCAACTTCTCTTTCCGTAATGGAACTGGGATGAAACGAAGGATATGGATCTGTCAGCAGTTCCGGCATTTCATTTTTTGAAATCTTAAATTCATATATTTTCCTCCCATCCATTGTTTTCCTTACGATCCACGCATCTAGGTGCCATTCACCACTACCACTAGTACTCTCCCTTTTTTTATCTGAAGAGAAAATTATTGATGGAAGCAACTTTGCAAGCAATGTCCCGTATCTATCTGTCAATTTAAAGAGGCTCAATGGTCCTTCAAGAGAACAGATTATTCGATTTTCTTGTTGCTGTTGCGGCTGTTGTAAATGGTACATCAAGCCAAGCCTCTTTACACTCCTTAACACACGTTTCCAATTCAAGCCGCCTGAAATGTAAAAATCAAGCTTTGTACAGTTAAAGAGCAAAGTTTGCATGAGCGACAAATTGTACCATCCAACCAAGGCTTCGGGGTCTACTGCATCAAAGCGATCGAGTATTAGGTTATCATCCAAATCACTCCACATCGCTTTTAAGACAACATCATGAGAAGACAAATGCAATTTAGACGCTACAGAATCCGCAATTTCCTTTCTCTCTAGTTCAGTTAGTGCAAAACCCATTTTTGATGACTCTTCAAACACCGCCTTTCTAATGCGAGGCGGATCAATAATAGGAATGGTGCTGCTGGTTCCACCGTCACTGTCACTATTGCCATCGCTACTCTTGAACGTGCATCTCCTTTCTAGGAGGGCATAAAATCCCCTCACAAGTTTGTAATCACTACCCGCATCTGATTCTTCTATTGCTGCGATTCTGTCTTCAAGCACTGCTTTCTTCTCTTTGTTCTTCCATGTTTGTTCAAATTCTTGGATTATCTTCTTTGCTAGCTCTATCTCTTCTTCTTTGGTGCAGAATAGGGGAAATATCGCTCCATTTCTTGTTCTGACTCTAAGTAATTGTAGAGTTAGCATATACTATTCTATAAAGTAGTTGTCGCTATGGTTATTTTAATGTCAATCATACTATGGCTGATGCGACTTGCTCTTAGTATAAAGCAAAATCAGTTCATTAGTCCCCTGTACCGTTTGAAGGTGGATATATGTGATGGTTGCATTTGGTTGGTTGCTTGCCACAAAACACAAAAGGCAGAGATTCCTATTATGAAGTTACTAACTGTGATCGGTCGGGGTCATAAAACACGCATGCACAGCGGTGTATGTCTGTATTTTTATATCCGACCGGAATCACAGCGAAAATAAGTTGTCTGCTTGTATCTCAAAGTGAGTATTCTCTATTCTAGTGACCGAAGTAATGCCTTTTAGTTTCATTAGGTGCAACAAGACCAATGCCACCGCCGGCATAGCTGCATCGAAACGGCGAGGACGGGCTGCACTCATACAAAACAAATCTGACCTAATAATTCCACCCATTAAGAATTATAAAAATAATAAGGCTCTGCAATCAAATAATAATCAATCAATCAGCTAGGCATGTTATTGGCTGTCATTCGTGGCTAATGCTGCTTTTGTACTCATCGAAAGATAACAGAACAAGGCAACAGGATAAAAAGAAGAAAGAAAAAGAAAATGGAGAGAATGAGGGACTACTACTTTGCCAATAAGTAGTAATAGTAAAGGAAGAGAGATGAGATGGAGCCAGAGGGGACATGTAGTGGCGACAAGAGAGATATATGCCCTCCCCTCTCTCATCTCTCTTCATCTGTTTTGCTTCCTCACTCCTTTTTTTGTGGGATGGTGGTATAGCTCTGGAATCAAAGACTGCTTCTTTATTTCTTTCTTTTTGCTATAACATCTCTCTAGATTATTATATTATTAAAAGTCATTTTAATTGTTCCTTTGCAAAGGAACATTTTTATTAGTTTAGCTTAAAATCTTGCATGTTCCTGCGCAAAGCTATAACAATCTACTAGGCTTACATGGGAACATCTTATCCTGCATTCTCCTTCACCCTCTCCTTGCAGTGCTAGGCTGTTTTTAACTACTTGCACATTTCATCATTATGCTCCCCATTGGTTTGGTCTATTCAATCCACGATCCAACAGAAGTAGCCATACAAAAAATGATTGAAGCAAGTCAAAGAATGATAATGATGACAGTCAAGAAGGAGAAGGAAGAGAAGGAGGAGAGGTGGTAATAAAGGGACAAGATCGTGACAGATTGCACTCAATGAGGCACAATGAAAGGAGAACTTTCAGGAGCATGAGAAGAAGACGTTAGCAGGGACGCAAGGGCGGAGAGATGACATCGATACATCTGTCTCTCTAATATCTAGCAGCTAAGAGGGATAGATCGAGAACCCTTCCTGCAGTTCTCGAACTGCCCTTTTTGCATGTTGTCAGCTTTTCCTTTCTTTTCTGTTCGTATCTTATTCCTACGTACTTCTATGGCGGAAGTACTGTTGAGGTTTTTTGTTAGTAGGTAGGTTTTGTTTATGAATTTTAGTTTTTATTTTTTGGTATGTTGTGGCAGTTACTGAAGCTCGAGTACAGATACAAAATATGTAGTATAAATCTATTATTCTTGTTTCTTCTATTTGGGACGTCGTGGATTATGCCGGAAGTTCTATAGACTTTCGTGTCGAGCTAAGCTTATGAACTAGAGACTGGCATTTTTTACAATGAGTCAGGATCCTCTATGGAAGCTTTCAACAGTAGGATACTAGACTATGTTTCTACATAGTCCTCCTCTTCATTTCCTATATTGCATGATCATAATTATTATTGCGCATTATCTTCAAAGCCCTCTTTCTTCTTGCGCTTGTAATCGTTTCTTTTGTCTCTGAAGATATTATCTCGATCAGTCTTGCTTTCTTGTAGTCTTTATAACTACTAGCAGTAGCAGTAGCACTACTACTGCTAGCGCTATTATTGTCTGGCTTAGGTCTCAGCAATCTTCCAAGTCTTTGTATGAATTCCCTTGCACTTCCAGTACCGCTTAGTATTACACCCAACTCTGCATCTGGAATATCAACGCCTTCGTCTAGAACTTTGGACGTGACTATCGCCATGTACCGACCTTCCTTGAACCCCTTCAGGACATCTTGTCTTTCTTCCTTGATTGTTTTGTGAGTTATAAGTGGAATTAGGAACTTATCTGATATTTTATGGACAAGACTGTTATGCTGAGTAAATATTATCGTCTTGGCACCTTTGTTCTCTGCAAGGATTTCTCTCAGCTCTTCTATTTTGGCCCTGCTGTTCAGCGCAACATTCATCGCCTTGTTTCTCGCCAGCAAGGCTTCCCTTGCTGTCCTGTTTCTCCCAGACATTATTATCAACTTTTCAAGGGTAATCGTATATCTTTGAAAACTGAGTTTCTTCATGCATTGCTGATAAATGCTCATATTTCTTCTGTACTCTTCTAGCTCATCTGGCAGCATTTCCACCATTCTCCTTTCAATTTCATAGGAAGCAAGGTGTTTGTCTCTAGCAAGCTCATCAGGGCTGACTTGAAACACAACTTCGCCAACGAGCCTCGGTAGGTCTTTATGAAGATCATCTTCTCTTTCAATCGTAGCGGTAAGACCTAGACGAAATGGTGCTGCCATTTGCTCCGCTATAGTTCTGTAACCTAGAGCTGCCAGATGATGCACCTCGTCAAATATCACAAGCGAAAATTTGTTGCCAATAAAAGGTGCCCGTACGTAGGCCGAGTCATATGTCGATACTGTAATCGATTGTATGTCATCATTACCTCCGCCGAGGTTTCCGATTCTGACGTTTGGAAAATACTTTGAGAGAATAGTTGTCCACTGATCCATCAAGTCAAGTGTCGGAACGACAACCAGCGAAGCGGCATTAGCCTTCTCTATAGCCTTGATGCCAATAATGGTTTTGCCAGAACCCGTAGGTAAAACTACGCATCCTCTCAAACCTGCACGGAGCCAGTTGTCAAGAGCCCTCTGTTGGTAATCCCTCAATGATGGCGGTGATGACGATGAAAGTGACGATGATAACATCATTGTTTCTTCTGATAAAACATGATCTGAATATTCTATATCACTCTGTTTGAGGTATTCTATAATATTAGAATAGTATAGAGCAAGTGCTCTTAGCACGTTTGTCCTCGGGTCTAATATGGCAAAGGGAATATGGGCAAGACCTTGGATCACTATGGTGCCTTTATCATAAGTTAACGTAGCTTTGAGCACTAGTAATTTTGTTAAGGAAGCATTAAAAGTCTTACCCCACCCAATTTCAATCCTCAATACTGGTAGTAGTAGTGGTAAAACAAAACAGGTTTTATTATAAGAAATTAATTGAAATTATTAACATGCTCTAGTCGTTCAGTTCTACAACACTATATGACTATCTCCACTAGTCATTGGTCATTGCAATGATAACACAATAGATGTGTTCATAAGTGTCATGATATAGTGTTCTGTTGCTTCGAAAACACATAGGAACCTAGCTTCAAAAAGTGCAGGTGAATGATTTACTTTCTTACTGCTTTGATAACATCTTCAACTGATGACCGACAAGAACCCAATTGCAGCAGCATATACTCCTGCAACCATGGGATCCATTATTTCATTCCTCCACTCAGATACTTCAAGCCCTTTGCACATTGAACCACAAAAATTTTATTAGCAAGTAAGTAATCACTACTAGGTGTGACAGAAGAGCCAGAAGGAGAAGTCAGGACAGATGCCACATGTACAGTAGTGGATGTATGGGAGCTGCTAGGTAGAAGGTGGTCGCTTCACATTTTGAAAAATCTAAAAACAAAAGAAGTCATTAGGTTTAACGAACTGAAAAGATCGCTGCCCGGCATCAGCAGTACAGTACTATCAGAGCGTCTGCTGGAACTAGAGCGTGAAGGGCTTGTGACAAAAAAGATCTACCCGGAGGTGCCACCAAGAGTAGAATATAGTATCACGCCTCAGGCAAGAGAGCTCGGAGTGATAATAAAAGATCTGGCGCGTTGGGCAAACAGGTGGAAGCGCCCAGAAATAAAGCCACTTGCTGCCCAAAAGAAAAGCTAGTGCAGCTTTTGGAACCTGCGGCCGTCCTTTGCGCTGACCACCCCTATTTCCACAATAGGCAGCTCACCAAGTGCCCTTTCTATCGCTTTGTTGCTCAATGCTACAGCTTGCTCAACGCTCATGTCGGCGCTATACTCGCTCTGTACCACATCTAGTGCTGATTCAGCCGACTTGCCTATTGCAAAGCCCGAGCCGCGGAAGAATGTCCCGCTTGGGTCAACCTGATAGAGCTGCACGCCAGTCTGGTCGACGCCAGCTATGATCACAGATGCAGCCTGTGGCCTAACTGTGTACACAGTGTAATTGTGCAGGAAAGACCCCAGATGCTTTGCAAGCGAGCCGACATCTATTGGACTTTCAAAGTTGAGCCGATGCTTCTGTGCTTCAAGTCTCAGCTCGTCTATTAGCTGCAATATGTCACCAATATACCCTGAGCCTGTTGCACCGATATGGCCGTCGACTACGAATATCTTTTCGGCCGGGTCTATCAGCGGCCTGACAGGCTTGATGTGGCTTGCTAGGAGCGCAAACGCCGGAGTCTTGATGCCTATTGTGGTCGATCCCCTATTTACTGCTTCAAGGGCGCTATCAACTAGCACCAACCGTCCTTCCGGCCCATAATAGTACGGATACCTTCCTCCAGCAGCAATGTTTGCTCCTCCTGCTGTCTCAGCCATCCCCTACTTTTTCACCTCCACCGTTGCCAACAGGTTTGGGATCGCAAGCACCTCTATGCCGTTGCCCGAGCCAGGATCCCGCTCCATCGCTGCAGCCACCGCTTTTGTAGCCACAGCCTCAGCCTGTTCATTTGTGATTTCTTTGTGATACATACTCTCAAGCACTCCATACGCAATGGGTGAGCCGGAGCCTGAAGATGCAAAATCTTCGCTTGTTATCGCGCCACTCATATCTGCTGCATAGATGTGCCCGCCTTCTTGGTCAACGCCTGCAACTAACAGTTCCACAAAATAGGGTTGATAGTTCTTTAGGCCGGAGTACGCAAGGTTTGCGATCAATCTTGCTGATTCTTTGGCTGTGAGTGGAAAGCCTCTCCGCAGCTCGATCAGCTTGCGTTCTCCCTTGGCTACTTTAATCAAATACTCTGCATCGGATAACTGTCCCGCTATTGCCACAGCAAGTGTGTCATCTACCTTGGCTATCTTTTGTGTTATTTTTGAGCCAATGAAAAAGCCCTTGCTTGCCCGCTTGTCAGAGCCTAGTACGACTCCTTCTTTGGTCTTAATACCAACGATTGTTGTCATTTCTGATAGTAGTATAGGAAGATAGGGAATTAATTGACCCGTATTGCTGGAAATAAGTCACAGCTAGTTTTGTCCTCGTTAAACTTTTCATAAATAAGCATATATTACCAGAGCGCTTAGCGGGTAAATCCGAGGGTTTGTCGCTAGGTCAGATAGGGTTTGTGTGTAAATCGTGCAGGACAATAAAGCCTACAGCAATTAGGACGAATGACACTTCATGGTTTTCTAGCGAAGGCCAACCGGCATCTATATGCATACTGAATCAGGCGAGATCGACAGAAGGATTATCTAAAGGTCCTAGAAGATTTATTTAACAAAAAATCTTATAGCTAAGAACAATACAATAGACAAAATTAATTTATGACGCTTACTCCTCTTCACGTCGCCTTTCTCTGGGTGCTTAAGCCAAGATTCAGAAAACTGCATTCTGCGGCTCTGACAGTCGGTGCAGTCATCCCTGATGTTGAGCCTCTGATAGCCTGGATGTCTGGGTCGTCGGTGTTTTGCGGCTGGGACTTTCCATGCTCACTTACTCCCGACAGGCTGGTTTTGCACTCAATTATGGGAGCCATGACCATAGACATTGTCCTCACCATAATTTTCGTTAATATGATAGGCAAGCTTGGAGTTGAAAGACTGGGGATATGTGGATTTACCAATGTCGAGACAAATGCCGCCTTTCTTGCATCTGCTGCGATAGGCAGCCTATCTCATGTTTTCGTCGACTGGCTTCACCACCCTGCAAACCCGATTTTCTGGCCCTTTTTGGTAGACGGCTCGTATTATGTAGATGGGCTACTGCTTTCGTTTATGCCAGTTTTACCTGCCTCGATCATTGTGGCAAGTATAGCTGGTGCGATCACGGCGGCAATCATAGCAAGAGCTCTCAATAAGAGCGGCTATTGCTTCTGGCTGGTGTTTTCAAATCCGGCAAAGGCCCTATCTCTCATAACGGAATCACTTGGTAAAGCTAATTGATTGCGCTAGCATCGCGGTGATCCAGTACGTATGCATCAAGCCTGCTCTGCATGACCTTTGTTATCTGCTCATAGATAGTATATGATCCTACCATCGCCTGCACTTTTTCTTTTTCAGTAGATGCATTTGTCTCGATGACAATATAATCTGCGATCAATCGAAGGTTGATTTGGAACGCGCCATCGTCACTTGTCCACTGTAGCGTATGACCTGTATCGCTCCTTATCATGCCTATCCACCGGAGGTTCTTAAACCACCTGCCGATCAAGTGGCGCATAACTTCTGAGGCCTTGATGTTGAGCGGGATATACGTCTGCAATAACTGCATATACTCTCTGCCCTTTGGTTTGTGTTGTTGCTGCAACAACTCGATCCTTGACATTGCAGTTGCACCGGTCTTGCTAAGCCGATAACCTACCGGAGACTTTTCCACAAGCTCCATTTCTTCTAGCCTACGGAGCGCCCTTGACAAGCTTTGCTGGTGGAGGTTGAGCTTACGCATCAAGCCTTTAAATGAGTAATTTGATCCATCTTCATTCAGCAATGCCAAGATCTTGTTATCATTGTTATGAAAATCGGTTGCACTAAGCGAGTCCTGCGAGTCATCATCATCTTCTTCAACTAGGATCTGAGCAGCCGCCGCCGCCTTGCCACTGATCATCTGCTTTTCCGCTGCAAAGTCCTCTCTAGGGGTCTCCTCCTTGAGAGTAGTAGTAGTTGTTGTTATTGATTCAGTCGGAATGTCGCTTTCCACTTGCATATTACAAGCTCCCATTCATGATATAAATTATAAAGTAACCATCTGGAGAGCAGGTAAGTAAAATGCTACTAATACACCTCGATTGCCTCTTCCTTGAAACCCATCTGAGCCAGTAGACTCTTAGCCGTCTCTCGATGATCTCCTTGGAGGATTATCTGGCCCTCCTTAAACGTGCCTCCTGTGCCAATCTTGGTCTTTAGCTGTTTTGTAATTTCCTTCAAATCTTTTCTTTCCTGAAGGCCTGATATCACAGTGACAGGTTTCCTATACTTTCTGATGTCTTTGGTAATCACTATGGCTGCCTCTTCCTTTTCAATCTCTTTGATCAGCTCATCCATTGAATCATAGTCAGACACTAGGATGATTATTGCCGCTCACGCTCAAAAGTGTTTTGATAAAAAAATTTATGGGCGCTCGTCGACCGGAACTGGAAGTTGAAACTGGCGCCCATAGCGATTGATAGTAACTGTTAGTCGGTCATTTACCTGCTTTTTGCGCACGTATGAAGCGATCTCTGAAGGGTCTTTTATCGTGTTGCCATCTATTTCCTCGATGATATCTCCCTTTCTTAGCCCTGCATCGTCAGCCGGGCTATAAGGCTCAACTCTTGCAATGAGCGCTCCATCAATCACAGGGAGTCCATAGTATCGTGCAAGCTGGGGGGTAACCTTCATTGAGGCAACGCCAATCCACGGCCGAGTTACCTTACCCTTCTCTATCAATTCTTTCAATATCGACTTGGCAGTGTTGATAGGAACTGCAAACCCGATGCCCTGTGCATACGGCATGTTTGCGGTGTTGATAGCAATCACTTCTCCCTTTGTATTGATAAGTGGTCCACCTGAGTTGCCTGGGTTGATGGCAGCATCTGTCTGTATTAGCTCCAGCACGCCGCTCCTTGTCTGTATGCTTCTATTCAATGAGCTGACTATGCCGGCACTTACTGCAGGTCCTCCAGTGAGCCCAAAGGGGTTGCCAATTGCAATCACTATCTGACCTGCCTTTAGGTTGTCTGAGTTGCCAAGCTGTGTAGCTGTAAGCGACTGTTCTGATTCTACCTTGAGCACTGCAAGGTCGGTGGTCTCATCGCTTCCGACTACCTTTCCTCTGAGCACCTTGCCGTCTGGCAGCGTCACCCTGAGCCGCTCTGCGTCGTCGATCACGTGGTTATTTGTAAGGATGTAGCCCTTTTCATCTATGACTACCCCTGAGCCTACTCCTTCTACTGGAAATATCCTGAACATCTGGTCATGTAGCATCCTCACACTTGCGATGTTGACTACGCTCTTGCTCACTTTTTCAACTGCGCTGATAAGTACATCTTCTGGAACAGGTATCATGCCACTATATTGGGAGGCAGCAGGTAAATTGACTGGCTATTCTAGAATCCAGTCACACTTGTTGAACAAGAGTAAAAAAGGGTGATTTGAAATGTCATGAAATGATGTTGTAGCATGCTATGCTAATACTTCGGTTAGAAAACATACAATTGCGTTCCTGCAACGGATAATGCAGGTAACAAAGCAAGCAAGCATCCAAAGATTGCTTACCAAGTCTTGCAACAAAGAATTGCCAGATTGAAAGCACCAATGAATGGACAATATTGTAAACTGTGTTAAAGCAGACAGGTCAATAGTGTTCAAATTTGAAGTATTTACATGCAACGAAGAACAAAGACAAGCACTGATGGTATGGCATCGCTTACAGAGTTAAATTAGCTGTGCTACACTAGAAGACGAAGATGAAAAGCCTTAACCTTGACTGAACCATCTTTCTTATGGCCTGTAATGCGCTGCAAACGTGTCCGGCTCATTAGAGCCAAAATCACGCATAAATTGATCCCTGATGAGCCTGCCATATATCACCAAGTCGCGTGCCATCATCCGCAGCCTGCTTGACAATCTTGCATTCACTGTTTCATGCCCTGTAAAGTCCTGTGGGCCATTTATCGATACCCCATAGGGCATACTCCATCCATAGCACTGGCGTACAGCGGTGCGCATCTGATCCATAACTGTAAGCCCTTTCTCATGTGATGCAACTATGTAGCCGAACACTTTGCCTGCAAACTCTTCGTAAAAGTGATCAAGAAAATTCTTAAGAGCACCGGACATCGAGCCGTGGTAGTCTGGCGATGCAAGGATAAAGGCGTCAGCCCAAGCTATGGCCTCGGCTGCATGTTCTACCTCTTTTGAGGCTGGGGCACTAGGGTCGTATAAAGGCAATACTATTCTGTTGAGCTCTAGTAGGCGAACTTCTGCACCCTGCTTCTTGACATGCTCGAGCGCAATTTTAAGTGCCCGCGTGCTGTATGATCCCTGCCGAGTGCTACCCGCAATTCCTAACACGTTAAACGTATTTTTCATCTATTATTATTATTGAACTTAGCCGGATTAATCGACTTGCTTTTGCAGGAACTGGTCACATCACCAATTGTTGGTGATTGCATACTTCTCTGGCATGTTCAGCCTGCATAGCAGTTATCGAGGGCAGAGCCTTTCTCTATCACTAACTTGCACCCAAGTAGTACTCAGTATTGCAATCTATATGATGATTTCGTTGTTGCCTTCGTTATTGCTCTCTTGAACTAAGCGGTGATGCGCTTGGCACATGATAGGCATTCAACAATTACCTGACTTTCGCTCTTATTTATCACTTTGAACTTCTTTGAACCACATGACAGGCAGACAGGGCATGCCCTCTGACCCTTTACCACGTCTTCTATTACCACCTCTGTGGGTTGCTATCCGAGCGGGCCAGCATATTTATCCTTACAATGCCTCCAACCTGCTGTATTAGCTTTGCGACTGCCGGTGGTACTAGATGCTCCCATGGCTTACCCTCTTGCATGAGGTGCCGAATGTTTGTGCCATTGTACTCATTTATTTCTGCAAACACGGGGTCCTCAATGGCAATGCCGGAATCTTGAGAGCGTGCAAGGTACTTTACAAAGTCGTTGCCCGAGTATAGCACATCAAATGGTGGGACCATTGACCGTAGGTAGGCAAGCCATCGAGCATTGTTCTCATCATTTGCAACAGGTATAATATAGCATCTTGAAAGATCAACGCCTGCTTCTTTCAATGCCTCATGAATCATTAGCACCCTCTCGCCGGCACTGAAAGGATCCTTGTAGATAAAGTTGAACTGCGCGCTTCCGATTATTATCACGAGCTCGTCGCACTCGCTTAGGATCTGCTTTGTAAGTGCCAGGTGACCCTTATGGAAGGGCTGGAAGCGTCCCAGCATGAGTCCACGTCTTGTCATTGTGGTTTGCCTAGCTTATTCTTCCACTGCTCTATTTCCTTTGCTTCTATCTTGCGGAAGATCGGCTCTACCTTGCCAAGTTCATGGCCTGCAGGAATTGCTTTGATGTCCTTAGCCGACTCCCAGACCTGCTTGTGAACACTGCCGCCACTTCCAAGCTTGAGCTGGATCCATATCTTTTCACACGAAAAGGGAATGAATGGTTCAAGCAGGACCGCCAAGCTTCGTACTGCGTTCACCGATACGTACACTGTTGTATTTGAAGTATCCTTGTTTGCCCAAGGGGAGTTTGTCTGGAAATAATGGTTCATGTAATTGCTATATTTTAGGATCCTCTTGAGCGACTTGTCTATCTCGTTGTTTGACAGCAGCCAGCATGTTTCATCAACTGTTGCCGCCAGCTCCTTTTCTATCGTATCGTCAATGCTGGATGGCTTGGGCACTATGCCTTGAAACGATTTTTGCGTGAATGAAAGGGCCCTATTTATGAAATTGCCGATGTTGGCGATCAGCTCATTGTTTATCCTTTCATAGAATGCATCAAAGTCAAAATTCAGATCGTCTTGCGAGTATGTAACTACAGACGAAATGTAGAATCTCAAATAGTCAGGGTTGAATGCGGAAGTGAAATCCTTCAGGCCAATATACCACTTTCTGCTCTTTGATATCTTTTGGTTTTGCAGCATGAGGTGGCCCCTTGTGGGGATATATTCTGGAAGCTTGTATTCTGAATTGATGCCAAGGCGTATTGCCGGCAAGAAGAGGTAGTGGTGGTAGATAATGTCCTTGCCAATAAAATGGTAAATCTCCGATTCGTTCCAGAATTTCTTGCCATTGCCTCCCCTATCTTTGACGAACTTGAGAAGTGACGAGATGTAGCACAGGTGGTTATCGAACCAGCCGTAAAACACCTTACCCTTTGCCTCAGGCAGAGGTATGGGCACGCCCCATGAGAGATCACGGGTGATGTCCCAATCCTGCAGTCCTTCGTTTATCCAGTTGATGACATAGTTCTTGACGTCCTGCTGCAAGTGAGTGTTCGACAAGAGCCACTTTTTCAGTTTCTCTTCAAAGCTTGACAGACGGAAAAAGTAGTGTTTACTCTCTTTTTTGACAGGTGGCCTGCAGCATATTGCACACTTAGGCTCCAGTATCTGATCAGGGACGCGGCCACACTTTTCACACAAATCTGAATACTGGTTTTCTGCATTGCAGTAAGGGCATCTGCCAATTACATATCTGTCTGGTAAAAATTTGTCATCATAGGTGCAGTAGAACTGAATTACGTTCTGGTCGTAAATGTGGCCGTTTTCGAGCAATCGTTTGAAAATGTATTGGACAAACTCAACATTTTCTTTGGAGCTTGTCTTGTAAAAAAAATCAAATGAAATACCTAATGATTCAAAATCTTCTTTGTCCTGTCGGTTCCAGTATTCAACATAATCTTTGGGGCTCTTTTTCTCCTTCTCTGCTCTTATCAAGATCGGAGTTCCAAAATCATCAGTAGCACAGATATGGTAAGCCTTCAACCCGTTGAGTCTCAAAAAGCGTGTGAAAATATCTGCCGGCAGATATGTAGAGGCTATATGGCCTAGGTGTATCTCGCCATTTGCATAAGGGAGTGCGCTTGTAATGACTGCGCTTTTGCTACTGCTATTATCCGGCATTACACTTGCAATCAATTTACAGCATTTTAACCTAACTGGAGTGCTCGTAGCGCTCTTGCTCTTCTATCATTTGATCTATTCTAATGCCCATTGAGTCAAGTGCATAGCTTCCAACATCCTGATCTATTTGTTCTGGCACACTATGCACTTTTACTTCCATCCTGTCATGGTTTTTTGCGATGTACAAAATAGATAGCAGCTGGTTGGCAAATGACAGAGCCATCACCTCTGGTGGATGGCCTTCTGCAGCAACTAAGTTGACCACTCTCCCCTTTGACAGCAGGAACAACCTCTTTCCATTAACATCAAAGCGCTCGATATCTGGACTAATCTGCACCGGTTGGCAGCAGCTGATGTCATAAAGACTCTCAGTATCGATCTCGACATCAAAGTGGCCCGCGTTTGCCAGAATGACAGCATCCTTCATCTTAAGAAAATGTTCCTTCCTTATCACACGCGTTTGTCCCGTGCATGTAATAAAAACGTCGCCGGCAGGAGCCGCGTCTGACATCCCCATTACCCCAAATCCATCCATCTTGGCTTCAATTGCTTTTATAGGATCGACTTCAGTAACAGTCACTATAGCGCCCATACCCTTTGCCCGAGTCGCTACGCCCTTGCCTACCCAGCCGTAGCCGCACACAACTACGTTCTTGCCTGCCAATAGTATCCCAGTTGCCCGCAGTATGCCATCAAGAGTGCTCTGTCCCGTGCCATGTCTGTTATCAAAAAGGTATTTTGTACGCGCATTGTTGACCGCTATAATGGGATAAAGGAGCCTGCTCGCCCTTTCTAGTGCAACAAGTCTCTTTACCCCCGACGTTGTCTCTTCGGTGCCACCCACTATGCCCTTTGCATTTTGCTGATGGGCCATTGAGTGGAGATCACCTCCGTCATCAGTTACTATGACAGGTCTAAATGCAAGCACATTGCGGATGCACTGCTGATACTCTGATTCTGTCTCGCCGCGCCAAGCGTACACATTTACGCCCTTGTTGTACAGAAAAGCTGCAATATCATCCTGGGCCGACAAGGGATTTGCTGAACAAATTGCGATGTCTGCGCCCAAGCTCTTTGAAGCCATCACAAGGACTGATGTTTCTTTTGTGATGTGAAGACAGAAGCTAAGCCGAAAACCTGCCAGCAATTGACCGCTCTCGTTCATTGCTCTTATCTTTTCAACTATGCCCATACGGCTGGCAGCCCACTCATACGACCGCCTTCCCTTGTCTGCAAGGTTGCTGTCCGCTATTTTCCCGGGCACGATTTATGAATGATGGGACATGCAATAAAAGCTACTGGTTTTCATACTCTTGTTCGCGGAACCTTGCTCTTGCCCTTCTTATGAGGGCAAACAGTGCAAGTATTATCGCTATCCACACTACGCTTAGCATGATGTTCGTAAAAGTAACGTAGAGGTACGGCATTGCATCGATCATATCTTGCTGGATGATCTCCAGCGATACATGAATGTCCAGCATGCCCGAATTATATTCAGTACTATGGGGCTCCATCGATGCTATCGAGTTGGCGCGGGTCACAATGTCGTTTAGATTCCCTTGTATGAGTGCCAAATCTGTTTTTGCAGTCGGAAATACCCATACGGGATTACCGCTCTCCGGCAGTTCCATCTTTGCCTTTGACACGAAGCTTGCCAGATCTTCCGGAGTCTGGGCAGTCTGGGCTCTCTTCAGGTATCCAAGCGCGCTGTCGACAGGGTAAATGGCCTGCTGGTATCCGTAAAGGGCCATAGCTATGCCAAAAATCATAAGAGCCAGAACGCCGGCCATCATGAGCCTGTATGACGATGTCATGCCGGAATTGATATTGCTATAGCACTGGGGGAGATATTTAGGTGTGGCGGAGGTGTGTGTGTATTGATGGGTGTCCGATAACCAATTTATAGCCAGATTGATTACAAGGTCATGATAATTGGCATTTGTCAAGGTCGCCCAGCGGGGCGAGATTAAAGAGAACAGCGGCAAGGAGCTTTACATTAATGGTACAAGAATTGCGCTTTTTTATTCAAACGGCAAGTACTATGCAATTGAGGCGCTCTGCCGCCATCAAGACGGCTCTCTTGCTCCCGGCAAGATAGACGGCGAAGTCATCGAATGTCCTCTGCATTCGTGGCACTACAACATTAGAACAGGAGAGTTGCTCGACTATCTTGAAGGAGTAAGACTGATGACCTATAATGTAGACGTTAGAGGAAACGACATTTACATCGACGCCTAGCAAAGTAAAAAGCAGGGGCAGGTCCACTCCAAATCGCGACAGTGAAATTATACAATACACTCAGCCGGCAAGTAGAGGAGCTAAAGCTGCAAAACCACAATGTGGGAATGTATCTCTGTGGAGTCACAGTCTATGACGACTCTCACATTGGACACGCAAGAACCATTATTATATTTGATGTATTGCGCCGATACTTGCTCTCAAGAGGCTATAAAGTGATATTTGTACAGAATTTTACTGATGTCGATGATAAGATAATTAACCGCGCAAAAACAGAGGGTAAGAAGGCAGAGGAAATATCAAGGAGATACATTGACAGATACTTCAACGACTTTGATAGCTTGAATGTAATGCGAGCAGATTACCACCCAAAGGCTACTGAACATATCAAGGAGATGATTCAGCTAATTGATGGTCTGGTGAAAAAGGGATATGCGTATCTGACGCTCAATGGTGTATATTTCAAAATTAAGTCATTCCCAGACTACGGCAAGTTATCAAAAAAGCCAGTTGAGGAGCTCGAGTCAGGTGCGAGGATAGAGATTGATCCTTCAAAAGAGGACCCACTTGACTTTGCACTTTGGAAGTTCTATTCAGATCAAACGGTCTGGCCAAGCC
>DASUUX010000145.1:0-7949 GCA_036373855.1 Nitrososphaera sp. | reverse complement strand
GGCACAGTATCCCACTCTTGTCTGCTTATTGCTCTAACCGTGTGCTTGATGTCGCCTAGCAGTATAATGCTATCTGCATGCTCTGATTGGACAAGATTCAATAGCTCAGCAACCATATCAGAGACAAAGCCTGGGCTGACTGTTATCCCCTTTGCCAACAGGTCTGCTTCAAGCCCGATGTGCAAGTCGGATACTGTAATGTATTTTCTGCCTGCATCTTCTAGCAATATTGCAGCATGGGGATGAATAGGCCGTATCTTCACACTTTTTATACCGCCGATCAGGCAAATAAGTTAGTCGTGCACTCGAGAATGGACTATACAGTAAGGTCGGGTAGTGTCAAGCAGATGTTGTTTCTGCCAAGTGGCAAAAAGTTATGGGTTGTCATAGGTAGAGACAATGAATATTGGACAGATCCAGAACTTGGCTTTTGCTCCTGCAAGGACTTTTATTTTACCACTCTGTCAGGTGGACAGGATTGCTACCATCTAAAGAGCGTCAGAAAAACTATACAACAAAGAGGATTCACAGCTATTGAGTTTGATGACAGTGATTACACTCACCTATTGCAGGCAGTTGCAGATGATAACATAAGCGTCCTAGGCCGTAGTTGATACTTGAGTATTGGTAGTCGTTGGCTGCGTAGTATCAGATGGCGGCTGCTGCTGCTGATTCTGGTTCACTTCAGGCTTTTCTAATGTTGTCCTTGCTTCGCCACCCTTTCTTCCAATAGTGCTGTAGTACTCTGCTCCGCGCTCCTGTTTGACAGTCTCACCGCCCCGCTTGCCAATCTCACTGTAAAATTCTGCGCCATAGCGCTCCTTAACAGCCCCGCCGCCCTTTTCTCCTATTTCCCGATAAAATTCTGCGCCATAGCGCTCCTTAACGACTTCGCCGCCCCGCCTTCCTGCCTCACTGAGGCCTTCTCTATCATTTGCCCGCGCTTCTCCACCTGCCTTGGCCACCCTTAATCTTGTGTCCGAATTTGCCGCGGCCAGGCCTCTCTTCTGGTGCGGCGCAATGCCTCCTTTCCGTGCTACTCGTTGCCTCGTCTCTTCGTTGGCAGACGCAAGGCCTCGTCGAGCGCCCCCTTTATCAGATGCAGCCTGCTCTGAGCCCATGCACAATAGACACGCATATTGCTTAAAAGGGGAAACGAAAAAAGTAGGAGAATCATAATCATACAATTTATTAGCCGACTGTTTTTGGCATCTTTGTGGCATCTGACGACGTTCTTATTGTTGGCTCTGGGAGCAGGGAGCATGCTCTTGGTTGGAAGATTGCACAGAGCAGGCACGTAAGCAAGATCTATTTTGCTCCAGGCAATGGAGGTACATCTGAAAATATCGATATCAAGCACAATGACATCGACAAATTGGTGTCATTTGCAAAGCGCCAGAGCAACCTGCTGACTGTTGTAGGTCCTGAAGAACCTCTCTCGCTCGGAATTGTTGATGCCTTTGAAAAAGAGGGTCTGCGCATTTTCGGGCCTAGGAAAGAGCCAGCCAAGCTTGAAACCAGCAAGGCTTTTGCCAAAGAGTTCATGCATGATGCAGGTATCCGGACTCCTGAATTTGCAATATTTTCTGATTCACAAAAGGCCAAGGACTATGCCGTCAGGCAGAGCAGACCGCTAGTAGTCAAGGCCGACGGCCTTGCAGCAGGCAAAGGTGTAGTGGTGTGTGACGGCGCCGACCAAGCTATTGCAGTGATTGAGGCCATGATGATCAAGAAGGAGTTTGGAGCTGCAGGCACTAGAGTAGTCATTGAAGAGCGGCTTTCTGGCGAAGAAGTATCGTTCATTGCTCTGTGCGATGGCAAAACAATAATGCCTCTTGCTCCAAGCCAAGATCACAAGCGGATATATGATGACGACAAAGGTCCCAACACTGGTGGCATGGGAGCCTATTCTCCTCCCCCAGTGATTGACAACGACCTTCATGAAAAGATAGTAAAAGATGTGATGCAGCAAGCTATGATTGCAATAAGTAACCGCGGCACTCCATTCAAGGGCTTCCTCTACGCTGGCATAATGGTTGACGAAAACACAAAAAAACCCTACGTGCTTGAATTCAACGTAAGGATGGGCGATCCAGAGTGCCAGCCCATAATAATGAGGATGAAGTCAGACCTCTATGAGTATGTCGATGCAGCAGTGGATGGGCGACTCGAATCAATGCCCAAGATCGAATGGAAGAATCAGACCGCCGTGTGTGTGATAATGTCCTCAAGGGGGTATCCAGGCAGTTATGAAAAGGGCAAAATTATAGAGGGTCTTAACTCTGAATTTGGGCCACATGTCATGGTTTTCCATGCTGGGACAGCGAGGGACTCGCAGGGCAGGATTGTGACTAATGGCGGACGAGTATTAGGGGTAACTGCACTTGGAGAGGATGCAAGGAACGCGATAGACAATGCCTACTCCGCTGTCAGGAAAATACGATGGGGAGAAAACGACCACTATTACAGGACAGATATTGCAAGAAGGGCTATAGGCCGCTAGTGTAATGGAGGCCATCTTCGCTAGCGATTGCGTCCAGTCTTTTGTCATGCGTGTCATGTGGTAGATTCTCAAGCAGCTGAAACCCGTACGCAAGCCCAATAGAAAACGTTCGCTTACCCAACAGGAACCTGTCATAGAATCCCTTACCGTATCCAATGCGGTAGCCCTTTTTGTCAAAAGCAATGCCAGGCGCAACAAGCATATCGATCTCACTTATCCGCCCATATGGCGGAGGTTCCATGATACCGAATCTGCCCCTAATTAAGGATTTTGTCGATGAAAGTTCATAAAATGTGATCTTGTCTTCTTCGACTCTTGGCAGCGCGATCTTTTTGCCCAGTATTCTTGCACGCTCGATTATCAATTCTGTAGATACCTCAGAACCAAATGCAGAGTATGCTCCAACAACCTTGGCCCGCTGGAACTCTTTGCTGTTTATTACAAATTCTTGTATACTTTTGCTCCTTTTTGAGATCTCCTGAGAATTCAGCCTGTTGCGCCTTTCAAGCATCTCTTGTCGTATTTCTTTTTTGCCTAACAGCAAAGTTACTTACTCATCTCTCGTGTTATAAAAGCAGCAGCAGTCACGGTATTTTTCAAAAGCATCGCTCGAGTCATAAGGCCCACTCCGCCCGGCACCGGCGTTATCCAAGATGCTTTTTGCTTTACAGAGTCAAAGTCAAGGTCCCCGATCAGCTTGCCATTGAGTCGAGCTATTCCAACATCAATAACGATTACACCTTCCTTTACCATGTTTGCAGTAAGTGTAAAGCGCTGACGGTTGCCCACTGCAGTAACAACCAGATCTGCACTCCGTAGCTTTTCGTTAATGTCCTTTGTCTTTGAATGGCAAATTGTCACTGTCGCGTCTCGTTCCAACAACAAAATCAAAAGCGGTTTCCCCACCAAGTTACTGCGGTTTACAATGACTATGTCCATCCCGGCTACATCTATTTTGTAATAATCCAAAAGCTCCATGATGCCAGAAGGTGTACAGGGCTTAAGTGCTGCAATACCACTCTGCAGCATGCCAACGCTGTATGGCGTCAAGCCATCCACATCCTTCAGCGGGGTTAGGGAGGAGAGTATATCAAATTCATCGATATGGGAGGGCAGAGGTAGTTGTACTAAAACGCCGTGGACTGTAGGATCGTTGTTGAGGAGTTGCACGAGCTCGCGCAGCTCCTTCTGCTTAAAGGTGGCGGCAAGCCTATGATCCCTTGTGACAATACCTACCTCTTTTGCATCCTTATGCTTGCTCTCAATATAGGTTGCAGATGCAGGATCATCTCCGACTAGCACCGTCGCAAGGCATGGCTGGACGCCGATTTCCTTCAATTCTCGAACGGCCCTTACTACTCTTGATTTTACGTCTGCCGACACGACCTTGCCATCGATTATGCGCGCTACCAATTGGGTAGGTGAGAATTTTCTACACTATTTGCTTTTCTATATATCGTACTTATATAGAACCATAGTATATTCTGCATTTCTATAATTTCTTATGAAGCCGAATAGAATAAGATAATAAGAAAGAACTATAGAAACATAGTGTGCCACTTGCAATATTTCAAGCCTCGCCAAAGGCGTTTATATGCCAGACCCATTAGTCCTTGTCTATCTCAACCTGCTCAAGGTGTTGTAGCGCTTGAACTATTTCCTTTTGTAACTGCTCAATGCTTTGTTCGTCACCCTTGAACATCTTTTGCTCTATAGGAGTAGAAGACTGCACCTTCGACGTTTCAGCAAGTATCTTTTTCGCCTTTGTGTCAATATCATCCTGTGAAGGAGGACTGGATTTAGAAAGATCTAATAACTTTTTGTCAAGCTCAGAAATCCTGCCCTCTAGAAACGACACAAGGTTGTTGCGGAGTTCCTTGAGATCCGAAAAGTCTGCCACAGGCTGTAGGTAAGCGACCTTTTGGTTGAGCGAATCGAGTTGCTGCTTGTATTTCAGCAACAATTTGTCACGCTCTAATCTGTCGATCCTGCCATCCTGAGCTGCTTCATATACCCGAGTAATTGCCTCAGCTGTAAGGTTCTTTTCAAACAGGAGTGATAGAAGTTCCCCCCGTATGGAGGCGCTGGATGATGACGACCGTGCAAGCTTCTTATTGTTACTTCTGACGCGAAAAAGCTTGTCTAGAAATACTGCTGATATTACACCTGCAATAGATGAGCCGGCTAGGAGGGCTATTTCTGTGGACATTATATGGGGTTTGCCAAGGCTCGCTAGAAGAAAAGCTTTGCGTTGTATCAGATGACCTGTCGCTTAATCCAATCGTACTTGCGAATTCTTGGGTCGGGGTAGCCGCACTTTGCGCAACTCTTACCTCGCTTATGATATGAGTTGTGGCCACACCTTCTGCATCTTATATGGGTCTTTTTACGGGTAAACTTGCCCATCGATGTAGTGCCTCTTGTCATTTCTCACTCAGCTTCTCCTTAGATTACTTTGGTGGTGGTGAGATAATGACCACATTGTCCCCTCTGACAACGATAGTACCCAGCTCGTTAGACTTGCCTTCTTCCAGAATTTCTACTGAATCTTCAAGCAACAGGTTCATATGCTGATCGAAACCGTGAAGGTTTCCTCTGATGACTTTGCCACCCTTAAGCTTGATAAGGACAACTTTTCCAAGACTCTCATCAAGAACTTTCACTGCCATATCTACGGACAATTAGTATTCTACCGAGGGTAGAGCATGATATAGGCATATATTAAAATTTGTTTGAGTTATCTTCTGTTTAGTTTGTGTAAGCCCTGCCCAGCATTAGACAGCTATCAATGAACAATAACTTAGAAGGATACAACTTCACAAGTGTACTACACGTATCCAACTTCTAGAACTGGAGTATATATATTACAATTTTAGTTGGGTAATAACAGATATTGCAACAATGAAGCAGCTGAATGATTTGGGACTTTAACTACCATAAACGTTGCTTATTCATGGCCTTTTCTTATAAACCAGAGCAACCACCAGTAATTGGCTGACTATGTAGACACAAGAATCATATTCGGTTCTAATACTTCATTGCTAGTTCATAAGCATCTAGGGCGTGAAGTAGCCTTATGAGCAATTTTTCTTGAAGTTGCATGATTACTTTGGAGATCATAATGCTACAGATCTTTATTCAGTTATATATCACTGATTTAGAGAGATCATCATTTTACCTGATAATGTAGGCTTGTTTTTAGCGTGGTATACAAAAAAAATATTTATATCATTCCTTTATCTAGACATCACAGTAAATTTTTTCTATAACTCTTCATAAGACAATCAGCATATCTGACTCTCTTCATGTGCTAAGTTTGGAATCAAGGTGTGTCCCAAAAAATTAGTAGTTACTTTTCATAGTGCGCATTAGGTCAATTTTACCAGAGGGGGAAATCCTAATCGTTAATAAGCTAGTATACAAGGACTGTTTGTAGTGGGAATAAAGTATTTACCAAAGAGTTTTACGATCTCGCTTACACTACTGCTCTCAGGCCTACTGTTAGTATCACCACAGGCTCTTACTTTTATTGACCCTACAGCACTTCTGAGGGGAGCCGCAGCACAGGAACTGCGTGAGCATATTTTGCACAATCGACCTCCTCCATCACCCGACGTAAATGATCCTAATCTTCGAGTAGAAGAGGTCTTTGAAGGTTTAGAACTTCCTACCTCGATGGCCTTTTTAGGGGAGAATGATATCTTGGTCACTGAAAAAGATTCTGGCACAGTGCAGAGAATTGTTGACGGCGAACTGCAGGATGATCCTGTAATTGATGTTCAAGTTGCAAACAATGACGAAAGAGGTTTGTTGGGAATTGACATCTCCAACACGAATAGTACAGATACTGCTAATAATGAACAGTATGTTTTCCTATACTTCACAGAATCAGGTGGAGGTGAAGATGGTGATGATTGGAGTGCAGGCATTCCACCTAGCGGCACCCGTCTTTACAAATACAACATAGTACAAGCAATCGGAGATGAGGATGATGATGATGACGCTCAAGTGCAATTGGCAAATGAAACATTGCTTTTAGACCTTCCAGCTACACCAGGTCCTCGCTATCATGGAGGACCAGTCGCCATTGGTCCAGACAACAATGTCTACGTGGTCATCGGTACTGTTGACCACCATGAAACACAGGCTCAAAACTTTGAGGATGGCCCAGAGCCAGATGGCACTAGCGGAGTAATTAGAATAACGCAAGAAGGCGAAGTAGCAGATATTCAAGGCGTCATTAGTGATGAAGTCCCCCTGAACCTATACTATGGATACGGCATGAGACAGAGCTTTGGGATGGCATTTGATCCCGTAACTGGCAACCTATGGGATACAGAAAATGGTCCAGATCAATACGATGAGCTCAACCTCGTCGAACCTGGCTTTAACAGCGGATGGAGAGATGTATCCGGATTGGCAGAACGTGCAGGTGATCTAGATATAGAAAATGACTTGGTAGATTTTGACGGTAGGGGCATTTATAGTGATCCGGAATTCACTTGGCAACAAACCGTTGCTCCAACCGGGCTTGACTTCCTAAATTCAGGTGGACTCGGTGCGGCGTATCAAAACGATTTATTCGTAGGCGATTATAACAATGGCAATCTATATCATTTTGACTTAAATGAAAATAGAACACAACTTGTCCTTGGAGGAGGCTTGGCTGATAGAGCATTGGATCCAGGAGACGCGGTGGGGGACATACTATTTGGAACAGGATTTGGAGGCATCACAGACGTCAAAGCCGGACCTGATGGATACCTTTATGTGTTAACCTTCCAGGACGACGGTGGCTCGATATATAGGATAGTGCCCGAGGACGCGGATACTGACGATGACACTGATGATGCGGATACTGACGATGACACTGATGAGGCAGAAGTAGAAGAAACTACTGATGAGACAGGTGCTCCTAGCATAGCTCAAATACTCGTTGAAAGAATAACGAGAGATGCCCTAAGTCAATAAAGTTAATGATGGCAGACAATTAAGTTCCTTACGTAAATTGACAGGAGTAACGAAAAAGATGACAATTAATAAAAAACACATACATACATAAATCTACACCACAAAGACAATTCTATGGTGCACAAGATAAGGCAGATGCCATTGCTGACGCCTATACGAAGATTGCAGAATTAAATTTTTCAATTACTCCCATAGACGTCTAGACCGTTGTGACAGTCATCATTTATTTTAGATCTTATATAGACAGAAAGGTTTTCTCAAGATGCCGGTTGATACACTCATATATGCTTGATAGAACTGTGTCCCCAATTGGCCTGCAGACAGTAAGGTTCCAGATAATGTTTAAATCAACATAATTGCTACCTATAATATATGATAAACATGATCTATAACTAAAATATAAACAGACAATTAAGTACATTCCATCATATGATCTAATAAAGTAGTGTAATCTCTAAAAGATAGCAACGATATG
>DASUUX010000144.1:0-4792 GCA_036373855.1 Nitrososphaera sp. | reverse complement strand
GCAACATTACAATAGCTTGTGATCCACCTTCTGGTTCTACTTTTCCAGTAGGTGTTACTACCACAGTACAGTGCAATGCTTATGATGCAGCTGGTAATGTAGGAACAGCATCATTTACCATAACAGTTACAAGTACTACACCACCACCACCACCACCACCACCACAAACACTACAACAAGAAGAACCAGCTCCAGAAGAGGAAGCACCACCAACAACAGATGAAGAAGGAGCAGGAGACACTGGCGGTGATGGAGGCGATGACACAGAAGACGGGGGCGATGAACCACCCGCAACGACAACAGATGAAGAAGAAGAAGAAGAAGGGGCAGATGAAGGCGCAGCGTCACCGTAACTCCTGCGACTACTACTCTTTCTTTTTTATTCACACAGCCTTTTTGTTCTGCTAATTGTTTTTACGACACTACCATTCTAGTAACATGAGAGAAGCTTTGTTCTTAAAGATTAGGGACATTCAAAACTCTATATTTTTCTGCGTAACTTCTTTTACTCTAATACTATCCATTATTCATATGAATTATAAAGCCATAATCTTGCTTTATGGTTGTCTTTCTTCCTATTATTGTGGCGTCTTGCACGTAGAGGTTTGGCGTTGTACTCCGTTTGTCCTCTGGCAACGATTCCTTGAGCAGCAACCGGTACGTTCTCAGAGCAACGTGTCTTGCTTCGCCAATTTCCAGAAATGGAGCTGCGCCAGCTTTAGAGAGTTCCTCATTGAACGCAGTTTGGATAGATTCTATCAAATTGTCCACTTCTTCCATTATCCAAATGATTGTTCCTCTAAAAAACTTTCAAAAGCTTTATTCTAGTATCACGTCACGTCACTAAATCAAAAATTCTGTGATTTTGTTTTTGTTATTTCTAAGATATCTAGAAGTACATTTGCCATGAGCGATCAATCAAATGTGACAACGTCGTCGGTCTATGCAGCTGTCCATAATTCTGTTGTATTGTTATACATTATCAGACCATCATCCTTCAGTTCTTTCATACAGGCATCAAATTCCTCTGAATTCTCAATCGCGACAGACACTTTTTTCTTGATGTTCTCCGCTGTCAGCCCGCCTTTGCTATTTACTATCGAACGATATATCGATGTTTTTAGGTACTCGTGAATATGTTGCCGCATGTATTTCTTACCTATGCCTTATCAACTCCACTAGCCAATTCCTATATCTAATGCCATCATTATTACAAATCCTATCAAAAATCCCATGGTTGCCAGATCTGTATTCTTACCCTGATAAGCTGGGATGACCTCTTCAACAACCACAAAGATCATAGCACCTGCTGCAAAGCCAAATAGATAGGGTAGTAGCTGTTGTGCCCACAGTATGAATGCTGCTCCAAGCACGCCGGCCAAGGGCTCAACCGCTGCTGAAAGCTGACCATACCAGAAACTTTTTGCAGCAGACATTCCCTCCTGCCTGAGAGGCATAGATACTACTGCTCCTTCTGGAAAGTTCTGCAGGCCTATGCCTATAGCAAGGGCAATTGCAGCACCTATACTTGACTCTGGTAAACCCAATGCTGCTGCACCAAAGGCAATGCCT
Organism: Nitrososphaera sp.; assembly: GCA_036373855.1. GTDB lineage: Archaea > Thermoproteota > Nitrososphaeria > Nitrososphaerales > Nitrososphaeraceae > Nitrososphaera. The sequence goes on along the minus strand of DASUUX010000144.1, from coordinate 3,220 downwards.
ACCGCTAGCCCCTCAGGAATGTTGTGCATGGTTATGGCAAATACCATGAGACTCGTGCGGCTCAAGCCCGTTTTTGGCCCCTCAGAAAGAGAGGGAGGAAGATTTGGGTGAAGGTGTGGCAGGACTTTGTCCATTCCCCAGATGGATACTCCTCCAATCACAAAACCGGCAACAGCTGGCATCCATGCCATTGATCCCATACCTACTTTGGTCGATATTTCTATTGCTGGCAGCAATAGTGACCAGAAGCTTGCTGAGACCATAACTCCAGCGGCAAATCCGAGCATAATATCCACAGTTCTTTTATCGACAGTTCTAACAAGAAAGACTAAGGCGGCACCAAGAGCAGTCACGCCCCATGTAAAAGTCGTAGCAAGCAGCGCTTGAATGATTGGATTTGATTCAATAAAAAAAGAAATCAAGATGCTCACTTAGAATCTTCTAAAACAAGATCTCCTACCTTGCAATTACAACAGGGCACTTTGTATGATGGCTCACATTATATGAAACGCTGCCAAGAAGAAATTCCTTTAGTGCATTGAGGCCTCTCCTACCTAGGACTATCATATCAGCGCCCTCCAAATCGGCAATTCTCAAAATCATTTCTGCAGCATGCCCTGATGTAGTTAGAGTTTGTACATCAATAATGCCTGCATCCTTTGCTTCAGAACGGCAGCGTTCGAGTAGAGGTATATTTCCACCCTTTTCAAGTTCCTGTGTTGCTTTCTTTGACAGGTCGAAACTTACTGATCCTTCTCTTCCAAGAACCTCAAAGTTTACAATTAACAGGCCTGCATTACATTTTGCTGCAATGATACAAGCCAATTTGAAGGCCTTTTCAGAATATTCGGATCCACCTACGCCGACCAAGATTTTTGAAACTCCCTCTCCGCCAGTCATCATATTCTAGGTTTCATTACATCTATATAATAAGAACTGGGTTTGCATAGCAGTTCACTATAATGGGGATTACTATCGATAAAGTTGTTACTTTCCGTTAGTAATTTACAATGCGCGGCGTCATATCGAGCCTATGTCCTGCTTTCACTAGATGCTCTGCATGTTAGTGTATATAATACCTTAGTCGTTCAAGGTATATTTTCCGGGGGGTAGATGATTATCCAAGCGCCAAAGATTTGCAGATATGCTTTGCTATAAGAACATTCCTACCAAGGGAAGTCTATTACCGGCTTTGAGGAGATATATTTTCCTGCTATTGATCAATGCAAAAATCCTTTTATCGGTTCAGGCTATGTTAACAAAAAGTTCAGAACATCAGGGGTAAAGATCTCTCAAAACCTATCGATCGAGCAGTAGTCCAAATGGGAGCTAGCGTATATACCTTCAGCTGGTCAAATCTGAGATCCATCAAAGTTAGACGCTACATTGGCTCAGAAGCGCATCGCATTCTTACAATATAGTAAAGATATTTGGTGAAAATAATACGTCAATTGAAGATAATAAATGAATGTGGTGTCTTTGCAATCTAACCCTGTTTTTAAAATACATACGGATGCACGAAAATGGCAGGCAAAGATCACATTCGCATTCGCAGACAAGTTACACGGGCTTTGCATGAACAACAGGGACATCATTCAGGTAGAAATTGGGACCTTTGAAAGACTGCTAAATTACACCGAGAAATGAATAAGAAAAGTCTGGTGTCCAGAAAAAGGTCAGAGTCTAGAATCGTGCTTGATCTTATGACATGAGGCAAGGGGGAGGCTGGATGACATCTAACTTGCTAGAACTCCTGCAATGTCCAAGCAAGATTGGAAAAGGGAACCTTGCTGTTGCTAGTCATGTACTGGATTGCCTTATGCTTCAAGACAAATGCAAGGACTTCATAAAAGGTGTCCATGTTGTGGAAGAGACATCGTTAATATCCTATCGATATCGGATCTGATATTCCTCAAATCCTATGTTTCAGATGATGAAGTTTGCATCCTTATTATTCCCGATTGAAAGAGGGTTGAACTTTAAGGCGTTTATTGTTTGTGCTCGTAGCTATTTATCGACGGCATTATGCTCCATACTGCAATTAGAAATGCATACAACAAGAAATGCAGATAGTAGAACGTTTTGCTTATTATCAGGTAGTGGGGATGATGGCAACATATATGCTTCATTACTTTAACTTAATAGTAACAAGCCGTCGGCATCTTGAGAGAAGGGCAAAAGAAGAGCTTTTGGCGCTTTTGGAGAGCTTTGGGGATGCTCAAGCGGAAGCCGATATTACAACTATTTCAGGCGTACTGGTAGGCATTACAAGATTAGATCCATTCTATGTCATTACAAAGTGCAAAGAATTGGTCATTTCCGAGCCTTGGCAATTTAGGGAAGTGTTGAGGATTTTGCCTGTAGAGATGGTTGTCCCTTCTGATGTTGATGATATTAGAAATGCCGCCATGAAACTCGCTCAGCCCAAGCTACAAGCTGAAGACACATTCAGAGTTACAGTGGAAAAACGGCACGCAGACATAAGTTCCCATGAAATCATTCTGGGAATAGCTGATTTTATTAATAACAAGGTCAGCTTGGAAAATCCATCATGGATAATATCTGTTGAAGTGCTAGGAAAATCCACTGGTATATCGGTTCTGAAGCCAAATCAAATTTTTAGTTCAGTCCTAGAGAAGCGAAAAATGACACTTCTTTAGTTACTTCAATATATGATCCAAGGTTATTTGCTAGCGATATTGAGAATGATGTTATTTGCTAGCGATATTGAGAATGATTATTACGTCCTTCTAAAAAGGCAGAGACCTGATCATTGTCTTATTATTCGTAGATCCCTTACAGGCCGTGCTTCGTTCTTACTCATTAAGATGATTTCCTACACTTCCGTCTACGGAAGTTTTTGGTGTAGCGGACACTTTGTTTTCTGCAGGCACATTATACTTGTGCAGAATATAAAGATGTCCTTTTTCGATCTTAGTGGTGTTCAAAAAATGGAGATAAAAGTAGAACTTGTTCAGAACATATATGGCATAAAATAGACAAGCTATGTAAATCCTATGTGCCAAAAGTAAATGAATATGTGCCATCATCTTTCACTCTATCATGGAGCTGTTAAGCGTCAAGATAGAACCACCTGAAGATTCACAGTTGATCTTGGCACAAAGTCATTTTATCAAAACAGTAGAAGATGTACATGAATGCATGGTAAACAGCGTCCCAAGCATCAAGTTCGGAATATCATTTTGTGAAGCTAGCGGTC
>DASUUX010000143.1:0-20275 GCA_036373855.1 Nitrososphaera sp. | reverse complement strand
CTCAACCTCTTCAATCCACTAGGTTAGCTGCTTGTAATTGTAAAGCAGTAAAGACATGAGAATCATGTGAAGTCTCACATTGAACAGAATAGGAGCAAGCTGAAATGTACCATCTAGGAATATCCCACATCTCATCAAACTCTTTCTATCTGATTTATCTAAAGCATTACGGAATGGCTTCCACTCTTCTTTTTCCATTGCAAGTGCAATTCTAAATGAAGGAATTGTTCTACCCATTTAGTTTACAGCCACCACCACCGCCGCCATAATCCCAATCCTACAAAACCAAGGCGAAGATAGAGCAACTAGTGGAAGTTTGCAGAAGAAGAATTAAAGATTGTCAAGTAGCAGCCACAGATACTTCAACAAGGACTAAGATCTTTTGCAAAGCAAGAAGGTATCAGGACAGATGTCCAGCAATTGAGGAAGCAGCTGCCGCTCATTGAGAGAATGCAGCGAAAGCTGAAGCAGGCAAAATCATGAAGTTTACCCCGGGGCGAGCTAACCGTTATTAAAGGGTGGCAAGCAGGTAAATAAAATAATGGGAGGCAACAAGAAGAAGCCAGCTGGTGCTTCGGACAAGAATGCCCAAACAGGGCAGGGACAAGCCGAGATCAAGCCTGCTGCAGAGAAGAAGGCAGGCTCCAAGCCTCAGCAGAAGCAAAAGCTTGCTGTGACAATTGAGGAACCCCAAGGCATCAAGGCAATCCAAGGCATGAAGGCAATAACAACACAAGGCGTGGCAAGGAACATCGGTGTCAAGATTTCAATCGCCAACGCTTTCATCAAGTCACTGGAAGCAAAGGGTATCGTTAAGGCCGAAGGCGGCTATAGCGGCCATAGGGTCTACCACCTGATCAAACGCTAGCTTCTTTAACTATCATCACATCCCCCGGCCGGCTTGACTCAATAATCTCAAGGTTAGAAGTGACTATTCCCAGTGAATTCATCGGCTGGACTTTAGCATCCTGCACGAAGACACAAATGGAGCTATTTGAAGTAAGGTAAGCGATATCACCCTGGTGAAATTGTGTTCTATGTTTTTCCGGTCCGATCATAAGCCCAGTTTCAATATATACGAATTTGTCTGCATATCTGTGCACTCTGTCTTGCAGCGGAAGGCTTTTTAATATGGTTCTGATAGTTAGAGGGGCAAGGTGACGCACAAGCTCGGCCGATGCAGAGCCTTTGTCTTGTATTTCGATTGCAATCTTTAATCTAGATACTGACCCAGCGCTTCCTGGCTGCATCATTGCTGCAAAAAGGCGTAGAATGTAATGAAAATGTTTCGCATATTATTAAAAATAGATGATGAATACTATCAATTGCAAGGTCAGGACAAAAGAGCCAAATAATACAGAGCGTAGGAAGCTGGCCTAGGCAGCTAGAAAGGGCATTACCAAAGCAAATGACGGGTATAGTGAAAGAATCCTTACAGCACCAAGACTTATAGTGAAAATATAAATATAAGATGCCTATTATCTTGGTTAGATAATATAGCTCTAGTGTAAGTTTTGAAGAATTACGGCAAAACATTTAATTAGATATCCATTATCCTTTGGATTATTCTTGGTAGTCAAACATTCTTCCAAAAGACATGCCGCACCCAAAAAACCTGCTACTGCTAAAACGACCAAGAAGACTAGGGCTTCAAACAGAAAAGTTAGCGTAAATGAAAAGCAGGAAGAAGAGCAAGGCGGCACCACCAAGAAATCGTCGCGCAGGGCAGACGAGGTAGTTATTTATGCGGAATCTGAATATGAGCTGAAAGAGATCGATGCTCAGAACAACAAGGTGCTGATTGGTCCTGCTTGGCTTACAAGGTTTGAGAGAGCAAGGATAACAGGTGCAAGGTCACTTCAGCTGTCACTTGGCGCACCTCCGCTTGTCAAGGTGCCTGATCATGCTACTAGCTCGATTGCGGTTGCAGTTGAGGAAATAAAGCAGAAAGCGCTCCCAATTTCAATAAGACGCATACTGCCAAGCGGTACCTATCAAGATATTTCTATAGAGTGGTTGAAGTAGCCAGATCAAAATTTAGATTTCTTTTAGCCTGCTTTCGTCAAAGATATCAGAGCCATACCAGCGGTAGCGAAAGTAGTCAAGGCACCACTCGTGGAAGATGGGATCGGGACTGACAAACATCATATTCATGTCAGTCTCCCCCTTTTGTGTTGGGAAAAGTACTGAAGCCTGTTTTTCGTTCAATATCACTGCAACCTGCACGCTTTCCACCATTCTTCTTTCTATTGCCCCTTTGCTCAAGAGTTCATTGTGACCAAGCTTTTTCAAAAGTTCCTTTCTGCCTTTTGGGATGATGACATTCTCTGGAAAGACGTAGCTGTATTTTACGGCCTTTTCCTTTACCCTAGTCACCGCTGGCTCGATCAGGTCTATTGGCACTTGCGGCACAATTTCGTAGATGTATTGGTCAGCCTGCCGATAAATGTCCTTCCAACGCTCAAGTATTGCAACAATGCCCTTGATGAACTCGCATTTGTCAAGTGCCCCCAGTCTCATGATAAATTTGATTGGGAGCTCGCCCAAGACATGCTCAGAAAAATACTCTTTGTACTTTGAGAGATAGTTGAACGTTGGGATCTGCTTGATTATAGTATTGCCAAAAGTGGTAAGCGAAAATATGCCCTCAGGATCTTTCTCAATTAGGCCCGCGTCCTGCAAGCGACTGACATTGCGATGGACCTCCTGCATGGTGATATCGAGATCCTTAGCAAGTTGCGATATCTTGGCGCCTTTGTTATTGAGCTGGAATACTATTGCTAGTCTCTGCTCACTTGCAAGCTCGAAGAAAGTCTTCTCGGTATTGGCAAATGTTGTCAGGACGTCGTCGGAGGCATCAGGCATGGTATTGCATGAAACTGATCAGTGTTTTAAACATTACATGTGAACATTAGTAGCTATGGGTATGTCCTTCTTCTGAATGCGTACGACGGTTAGCCCTGTGCATGGTTATTATACCCAGTACAATAAAGCCCACGCCAATTGCCAATATGAGGTAGTCAGCCAAAAGTATCCTAGCCCATACAGCGTTCATAGTCGCTGCCCAGATGAACAAAAGCGCCAAAAACACTAGCGCGATGCCTGCGATGGTTTCGCCGTTGATCCATAGTTTTCCTCCGCCTCCCGTCATATATCTAATAATATAGCATTACTGCAGTATTATTAAATTCTTCAATTATCATTTAGGTAGAAAAATTTCTAAGGCTAGTGTTCACGAACCAAAGTACCTCTGCACTGTTCGCAAATCTGCTCATCAATGTTTGACTCAATGCTGTGGTGAACGTCGCATATAATGAGTGTATACCGCATATAGTTGCACAGACCCACGAACTTGGCAAGTGTGCTTGGAGTGTAAGCTCTATTTGTAGAGAGATCCTTGGCAATGTCATCTATCATACGCATGACTTCTCTAACTGATTCAAGCTTTGAAATGAGCTCTATATCTCCTCTTGTTCCCCTCACGTAGTTGCTAACTGCGGCCTGTGTAATGCCAAGATCCTTGGCAACGTCTTCTTCCTTGAGGGAATATTCTCTAATAAGCTTCTTTGCAAGAATAGCCCTGACGGCTGGAATGAGTGATTTTGCTTCTATCTCTGAAGGGAGCAGCATATAGAGATGTAAATGAAAGTTGTTTTTTATTATTTAAAGGTTCTTAATAGATTCTATTCTTTATATTTGGTAAAAATCGAGGGTAAGAAGATGAAAGCAGTCTTTGTAAAAGGACACAACGCAGTTTCTGTCGATGATGTCAAGGTACCAGACTTGGATAGCGCAGGTGATATCCTTGTCAAGATGCGCGCCTGCGGGCTGTGCGGGTCGGATCTGGAAAAGATCTATGGCGAATATAGCATGGCCTCTGGCAGGCTTGGTCATGAGCCCGCCGGTGAGGTAGTAGCAATCGGCAAATCTGTAAAAGGCTTTGCGAGTGGCGACCGTGTCTTTATCCATCACCATGTCGCATGCTATTCTTGTCATTACTGCCTTCATGGTGACTATACGATGTGCCCTGTGTACCAGACGAGCAACATCAGCCCGTGCGGTTTGGCAGAGCATTTCTTAGTGCCAGAGTGGAACGTGTCAAGAGGCGGCCTGATAAAACTGCCAGACAATGTATCGTTTGATGAAGCATCACTTGTTGAGCCGCTTGCATGCTGCATCAAGGCATGGAAGAAGTGCAGCTTCCAAAACGGAGACGATGTCGTGATACTTGGCGCAGGTCCAACCGGATTGATGCACGTGCTCTTGGCTTTGGCATTTGGGGCAGGCAAGATATTTGTCATTGATATCAATGATTTTCGTTTAGACTTTGCCAAGAAATATGGCGTGCAGGTGTTCAACTCTATTTCTGATAATGACTTTGCAAATAATATCAAGTTAGAAACAGGTGGAAGGGGTGCCGATATTTGCATCATTGCTACAGGGAATATGAAAGCACTACTTCAGTCATTTGACCTGACTCGGAGAGGCGGTAAGATAATGCTCTTTGGCGTCCCGCCCAAAGGGTCGCAGATGTCCTACGACATGAGTAAGCTCTATTCAAGCGAGCACTCGCTCATCCCAAGCTATGCGGCATCTGAAATTGAAACAAACCAAGCGCTGAAGCTGATAGCAGAAGCTCGCGTAGACATAGGGTCCCTTATTACTCATAGGTTTCACATTAGCAATGCTGCAGAGGCAGTAAAATGCGCTCATGATGCCAATAATGCTATGAAGGTAATCATAACCACAGACTAATGAAACTATATATAATAAAATCACCTGTCTCTGAGCTGATCTACCTTGGACTGGGGAATGCAAAACAGACTAGCTAAGATAATTCACCCTGAAGACAGTCGTTGCCTCATGCTTGCAGTTGACCACGGCTACTTTCTTGGGCCGATGGAGCGTCTTGAGGTTCCAAGGAGAGCTATAAATCCACTTTTGCCCTACACTGACTCGCTCATGCTCACAAGAGGCATCCTGAGGACATCAGTTGACCCCAAGTGCGACATTCCAATAGTGCTCCGTGTTTCTGGCGCAACCAGCATCATTGGCGAAGACCTTTCAAAAGAAACGATTACGACTTCAATTGAAGAAGCGATCAGGCTTAATGCATCATGCCTTGCCCTATCAATATTTGTAGGCAGCAAGTATGAGCACCAGACGCTTGCCAATTTAGCAAAGCTGGTAGATGAGGGCGAAAAGTATGAAATACCTGTCCTTGCAGTGACTGCAGTTGGCAAGGAGATGGGACGTGATGCACGTTACCTTGGACTTGCATGCAGAGTTGCTGCAGAACTTGGTGCACACGTAGTGAAGACGTACTATTGCGACAACTTTGAACAAGTGGTCGAAGGATGTCCTGTTCCACTTATAATTGCAGGTGGCAAGAAACTCCCCGAGCCCGAGGCGCTAAAGCTTGCGCACGATGCAATAACTCACGGTGCTGCCGGCGTAGACATGGGAAGAAACATCTGGCAGTCAGACTGGCCCATAGCAATGATAAAGGCGGTGCAGGCAATAGTCCACAAGAACGCCGACGCCAAAGAAGCATACGGCATCTTTTTAGAGGAAAAGGAGAAGGACAAGCCAAGCCAGAAGGAAAGGCAGAAGGTCGTTAGGACGACAGTCAACAACCACCCAGTGACTTTTGACTAGCCGGCAAGTTTAGATAAATGCTGGTGAACCATCTTCCACTGATCCTTTTTGTCTTTTTGCAGGACAATCGTTACTCTAGACTTGTTGTTGACCGACGTACCGCGGAAGCTATAGTCGTCGATTATCATGCCGGTAACTTCAAGCAAAAAAGTAGCAACTGCAACATCGCCCATTACCTCAGTGTTCAAGTTTTCAATCTTGAAATCATAATCAGAGAGGCTGGCAAAATGTAATTGTTCAAGCATTAGCGCCCTTCCAAAATCACGTCTATCGTAGGGTGGCGAATCGCCAAATTTCGTAAAGCGCGGATCAAGAAATTCCTCTATCTTTTCTATCTCCTTGCTCTGAGCAAGCTGAAAATAGTTGTAAATAAAGTGTCTTACTTTAAGGGATTCTGTAGATGACAATTATGTTCATTAAATAATAGGTAATAGAATTTTTATAGCTTTACGATTTCTGTAATCTAGTGAGGCCTGATCATAATTATTCGTACAATTAAATATTTCAGAAACTATCTCAATAAAATACTCTTTTCAAGATTTTTGATTAGCTACGTTACTAGAGGTCGGTTGATGATTATCAAATATACATAACGCAGTGGGTGGGACAATGAGCTACAACTACTACCATTTTTCCAGAGGAATTACAAAGATGTAGACCCGCACTCCCTAACTCGAATCCTGTTAGACTTTTCCACGTTACCCAAACTACTGAGGGTAATTATCATGTATTCAATAATATAGAAATCGGGCATCAAAAGCGAACGCCATATATGAAGGCAGGTTAATGTCTTTGCACATGGCTTTAGATAACAATGTCGATTCTCAAAAGACATACTATCACAATAAAGTACAGGTAATGACAAGCTTGGAATCAGATCCTAAGGTACAGAACCAACCAACCAGTATTCACTTATGAAGAGATATTGAAACGCTGCGCCTTATTCCAGGCAAAGTACTTCAATTATATAGGCTCTTGTACAGTGAACTCTGCCGGACTCTAGTTCTTGAACACACGATTACAGCGTACAACTAACATAGAGTCTATTTTACATCAGTTATTTCCGCATGTGCATTACTAATATGATCTTGTAATTCCTCTTTGTTACGGGCTGTCAACCCACAAACATCGCACGTCTGTTGCCTTGGTGTCAGATCCTCTGGTTCTTTTCCACTTGTAAGGTCCAAGTATTGCTCATCAGGTCTTGCAGCCTTTATTTTGGTATAGTTGTTTTCCTTCTCTTGACCCGTATTTTTTGTTTCCACCATATATACTGTAATGATCAATAAGATTGTACAATATAAGGTAGTATATAGTTGAGATAGAATGTATGCTCAGCAATTAAAAATTATATACAGTTCCAAACTATGAGCGAAAGGAGAAAGATTTTGGCTAATGAGGATAGTCATAGTCAGGAGTCTAACCTAAGTGTTGTCTTTGACCAGCACATCAAGCATGAGTTTCAAGATTACGATGTGGATGCAACAATGGAAACAATGATCAAGGAACCTTATGTTCATCATGTACCCATGATGACTGGAGGTATAGGATATGCGGGTGTCTACAATTTCTATAAGAATCACTTTATAGGAAAAATGCCTGACGACACAAAGATTGTGCGCATCTCAATGACTGTTGGTAAAGATCAGGTTGTTGATGAGCTTATCCTCAGTTTCACTCACGATAGAGAAATTGATTTCATATTACCAGGCGTCCCGCCTACAGGAAGGTACATCAAGCTTCCTCATGTGGTAATAATGAATTCTAGAGAGGGGAAGATTGCTCATGAACACATATACTGGGATCAACCATCCCTTCTTGTTCAAATTGGTTTGCTTGATCCAAAACTATTGCCTGTGATAGGACAAGAGCAAGCAAAGAGACTTCTTGAGCTATCGCAGGAAGCTGATAATACAAATGGCACAAAATAACGAAAAGACGGAAAGGTTTGGTACGCCGCAAAAGCGTGTGTGTGATCTATTATAACTATGCTTGGTAGATTAGAGATATTATGAAGAAAATGCACTCCAACACCAAGAGGAATTTTTTCCATCTTGACTATAGAACTAGAAGTACATGGAGGAGCTAGATCTTGTTTGACTTGAAAATATTCAATGACTAGCCCGATTACAATTCCAACTATATCGAGGATAATACCTACAATATCTGCAATTTCGAATATTAAGTGGTATTTTGGAATAGCCATGAGGGTCATAGTGTACTTAAATCACCCATAGCTACACTTGCAGGTACTATCCAGAGCGGCGGGTCTGCCCGCATATATATACATGTTCAGAGCTGAGGAAGTGGTATTAAACTAGACAGTATTACAACTTGCCAAACACTGACTATTCCTTCAATTTCTCTTTCCATAATCTTTATCTCGCTTGCTTTTATTCTTGGAACTGGATCAACCATGATTACTTTCTGATGTAGTGTTCTTGGGAGGATAATAATGTAATTAGCCCTACCATTGAACCGATTGCGCCACTTGTCAGCGCCGCCATCCTCACTATATTGTACGGTTGTCCCATCATGTTTGGCTACTTTGTAGATGAAGAGCTTACCGCTATTAGTAGAGATTAACAAAGTCGTAACCGTCACCATGATATTATTTTTCGTCATTTTGAAATAAACTGAAGCGATTCAAATCTCATTCGTACCTGATTGCAAGACAAAATTAACCATTCTGTGTTCCACTAACCAAAAACATCCAACATAAGTTTCTTAATAAAGGTCGATTCTTCGGACCATACTCTTATATATATATATATTTTATAGACATGTTCATTTGAAATGAACATAAAAAAAGTATTCATCACTACCGCAATAACAGCGATAGTAATTGCAATCGCAACAGCCACAACAACTTTTCCAAATGTTACGGTGCTTGCTACGCCGTTTCTTGAACAAGGACGTAATGACACCACTACAACAACTGGAGCAACAACGTCCACAGGAGGGCAACAATCTACTATTCAAATAACCAAGGACGGCACAAACTCTTATGTTATATCTGGTGGCTCGTCCAGTATCGGCAGCTTTGATACAACTTATAGAGTCGTAGGGGAAAGAAGTGCTATGAGATCAGCAGAAGATCTAATCATATCTACTATCACATCTGATTTCAGTTCCTCTCCAACAATAGGATACGTAATGGTAGGCAATACTACTAGCGCTTCTGCGAATGCTACTCTTCCGAATCCATTTGCAAGCACCGAGATGATAACCGAAAGAATCACAAACGAACTTAGAAGTGTCATAAGCGAAGCAGAGAATAATACAGTAGAAGGCCAGGATGTTGAGATAAAGTGCGTATTCGGTATGACCTTAGAGGACATGCAATGCCATTACATTCCGTTACTTGAAGCAGGACAGGGATAACCCTAAGTGATAAGGAAGGGCAGTATTAAGGATCCTTACTTTTTATTTATCTTATGTTCTTAGTCACTACTAGCTAACTGAGATTGAATGGTTTTTGATGATAATGATCTAATTCAGGCAAATGCAACACAATAATTTCTGGCGTTCTTATTCTTCTTTCTCTTGCCTCTCTATCAAGAACTTCTTCGTTGCCATTGCTAGATAGGACAATGATTGCATCAGCAATAATCCCTTTTATCCCATCGACTATTTTGTTACTCAATCTACGACTAAATGAGGCCAGAAGAACTGATTATGCAAGAAAATTGGCAATATGGGGATTGATATATCTCGCAGTAACTGTACTGCTCTTGTTAGGACTAGTATGAAAATGGAACAATGGCATCTCTGCTAACTGTTCTTTGAAAGAAGACGTATTACAGTGTAATAAGTATATATATTGATACTTGATAGTTTTGAGAAATAGCTGTTTTGGTGCTGTCATAACTTTCAATATGACAAGAACACGCACGATAACGAGCTAGAATAAATGCCTAAACCAATTTTGCCTTCCTACTTGACAGTCTTGACTACAAAAGCAGGTTAATCGACTAGAGATCTAATAGAGGGTATTACATTCAGCAGATCCATCAACAAAGTAAGAGATAAGATGATTTTTATTTTATTGCAGCTGCAATCTATTAGGAATTATTTTTACCAATGGCAATAATGTGATTTGCTTCATGATATTCATATGTCGGAGCCAACGACCAAAAATAAACTCGTTGAAGATGAGATAAAAATTGCTTTTTCCTTGGTTGAGCTACAATATTGTTTCATTAGCTTTTATCTTATATTCCCATAAACTTTATAAATAATTTCCCTCCACATAGACAAAAAATGGCTCGAGCTGACAGCGGATATAGTTATGGGCACAACATTCATGTTCTGGTTCTGCTGAGGGATGCCTAGGGCAAACTCTGTGCTTTAGCAAGCACGGCTTATGCAAATCAATTTGGTGAGAGATAAAATTGGTTGAAATGACAGGCGCAAAAGCGTTGATTCAAGCCCTTGAGAAAGAGGGCGTAGACGTAGTCTTTGGACTTCCGGGAGGAGCGAACCTGCCGATATACGATGCCTTGGTAGATGCAAACTTCAGGCACATCCTGGTAAGGCACGAACAAGCGGCTGCTCATATGGCGGACGGCTACGCCAGAATAAAGAGAAAGGCCGGTGTCTGCTTTGCAACCTCAGGTCCCGGTGCCACAAATCTCATTACAGGCATTGCCACTGCATATGCTGATTCTTCTCCAATTCTAGCCGTAACTGGTCAGGTGTCGCTTGCCATGATAGGCAAGGACGCCTTCCAAGAGACAGACATTATTGGCGTGGCAAACCCCTGCACAAAATACTCATTCCAACCAAGGGCTGCTGCCGAAATTCCAGAAATGATCAAAAAGGCAGTATACATTGCAGAGAGTGGCAGGCCCGGCCCGGTACTTGTTGATATTCCCAAGGACGTACAGCAGTCAACAGCCGACATGAAGTTTCCAGAGCTTATCAAGGTTAGAGGCTATAATCCAAACGTAGAGGCAGATCTCTCAGAGATGGCCAGAGCAGTCGAGCTCTTGCTCAACGCCGAGCGACCGATAATAATGGCAGGCGGCGGTGTAATCCTCTCAGGAGCTTTTTCTGAACTCCAGGCTCTTGCAGAGCTTGTCAAGATACCGGTTGTGTCTACGTTCAAGGGCAAGGGCGCATTCCCTGAAAACCACCCGCTTGCCATGGGACCTATAGGGATGCACGGTCACGCAGAAGCTAACAAGATAATCCTAGAGGCAGACTGCATCGTGGCAGTAGGTGCAAGATTTTCCGACAGATCTGTCGGCAAATTTGACGAGTTCGGTAAGGGTATGAGCATAATTCATATGGATATTGACCCGGCCGAGATCGGAAAGAACAAGTCCGTAGACGTTGCACTGGTAGGGGATGTAAAGTCCTCGCTTCGCACGCTTGTTAAGATGTTATCAAAGAAGATGATTAAAAAAAACTCAGATAACCCGTGGCTGAAGCGTAGAAAAGAGCTTATACAGTACTATGCTGAAACCCTCAAGGACTACCCAAGGGAGATAACGGCGAGAAAGTCGCTCAAGAAATTGCGCGAGTTGCTGCCGGCTAATGCTATAGTCACCACAGAAGTAGGCCAGTGCCAGATGTGGGCATCTCTGCACTTTGATGTGATAACACCTGGCACGTTCTTCAGCTCTACCGGCCTTGGCACGATGGGCTTTGGGTTTCCAGCTTCAATAGGCGCTAAGGCTGCAAGACCGAACGTTCCTGTAGTCGATATCGCTGGTGACGGATCCTTTAACATGACTGAAAACTCACTTGCGGTGTCGGTACTTGATAAGCTGCCCGTAATAGTATTCCTCATGAACAATTACATGCTTGGAATGGTTGCCCAGTGGCAACGCACATTTTACAACAGACGCTACAGTGGAGTACATCAACACAACTGCCCCGACTATGTCAAGATAGCCGACGCGTATGGAGCTCAGGGCATAAGAGCGGAATCTATGCATGAGCTTGAGAAAGCTATCAAAGCGGCGCTCAAATCTGACGTAGCAACGGTAATAGACATCCCAATTGATCCTGAAGAAGACGTCTACCCCTTTGTAGCACCCGGCACTGGCCTCAAGGACATGATTACAGGAGCGTAATGGAAAATTGTTTGCAACTACCGTCCAGAAAGAATCATGGCACATTGTGTCTGCCCTTGTCGAAAACAAACCCGGCGTGCTCTTCAGAGTCACCAACCTCTTCAGGGCGCGCAGTTTTAACATCGAAAGCATTACGGTGGGATCGACTGAGCAACAAGACCTCTCTAGAATGACGATAACCACAAACAGCGATGAAAAGACACTTGATCAGTTGGTAAAGCAATTGCGTAAGCTCATAGATGTGATAGAAGTAAAGGTGCTCGACACGAACAAGACTGTGTATCGCGAGCTTGCGCTCATCAAGATTAAGGCCGTTGACCCGACAACAAGAAGTGAGGTAGTCAACTATGCTACTATATTTCGAGGCAACATCTTAGACATCGGCAAGGAGACGATAACAGTCGAGATAACCGGCACACCCGATAAGATAGATGCATTTAAGAATCTAGTCGAGCATTATGGAATTGCGCAGTTGTCAAGAACCGGGGTTTCAGCCCTTCCTAGAGGTGGAGGTGGAGTGGAGAGTTGAACGCGTCTAAAAAATCATTGAATAACACCGAAAATGTCAAGATCTTTGATACTACTCTCAGAGACGGCGAGCAGACGCCGGGCGTGACTATAACACCAGACCAGAAGATCCAGATCGCGATCAGGCTGGATGAACTTGGGGTCGATGCAATTGAGGCAGGGTTTCCAATAGTGTCGCATGGCGAGATGCAGGCGATCAAGGCTATAGTAAAGCAAGGATTGAAGTCCGAAATTTTTGGCCTTGCTCGCGCAAGTCAGATCGACATCGATAGTGCTATCAAATGTGACTTGAAGTATATTCACACATTCATAGCAACTTCTGACATTCATATGCAGTATAAGTTGAAGATGTCGCGTCAGCAGGTCTCAGAGAGGGCAATCAATGCAGTAGAATATGCTAAAAAACATGGCTTGCAGGTAGAGTTTTCAGCAGAGGATGCAACAAGATCTGACAGGCAGTTCCTGCTTAAGGTGTTCAAGGAGGTAGCAGAGGCAGGTGCGGACAGGCTGGACATACCCGATACTGTAGGCTATGCAACTCCGCAATACATTGCCGACCTTGTAAAAGAGATTAAGCAAGCTACAAGGCTTCCAATAAGCGTCCACTGCCACGACGATTTTGGCTTTGCAGTTGCTAATTCGGTAGCAGGTGTAAGCGCCGGCGCTGCATGCGCGCATGTCACCATAAACGGTCTTGGCGAACGTGCTGGCAACGCATCGCTTGAAGAGTTTGTAATGGCGCTCCAATGTTTGTACGGCAAAAAACACAACATCAAGACACAGTTGCTCTATGAAACTTCTAAGTTCGTTTCAAACACGATGGGCATAATTGTCCAGCCAAACAAGGCAATAATTGGTGAAAACGCCTTTGGTCACGAATCTGGAATTCATACTCATGGCATCATCAGTAATCCACTGACCTACGAGCCCATAAGCCCCGAGCTTGTAGGCAGGAAAAGGTGGCTCCAAGCTGGCAAGCATGCTGGTGCACATGGCATCAAGGCAATGCTTGAAGAGTTTGGTATCAAGCCTACTGACGAGCAGCTTCACATCATAGTGGAGAGGCAAAAGAACATAGCCGACAATGGTAAACCCATTACTACATCGGAACTGTTGTCAATAGCCGGCGGGGTGATGGGTAACAACAAGTTTGAAGAAAAGTTCAAGCTCTACGACTTTCATATCGTCACTGGAATGAACATCATACCGACCGCCGTGGTAAGGCTCAACGCCAACGGCAAGGATTTCATTGCATCAGACATTGGTGTTGGTCCGGTCGATGCAGCGCTAAAAGCGATACAAAAGATATCTGGCGAAATGGCAAATGTCAAGATAAGAGAATACAGGCTTGACTCAATAACAGGAGGCTCTGACGCGCTTGCAGAAGTCACAGTCAAGGTTGAGGACAAGGACGGGAACATCGTGTCCGCGCGCAAGTCGGGCGAAGACATCGTCGTAGCATCCGTACAAGCAATGATGGACGCAATCAACAAAGTACTGCTAAAAAAGGTCCTCTACTCCAAAAGCTAGATACTGCAGCTCTAACATGGGATATCCAATTGGCAAGATATGATATTTCCCTCATCAAGGGAGATGGCATTGGGCCAGAGCTGACAGTGACAGCAAAAAGGATCCTTGAAACAATAAATGACAATTCCCAAACAAGATTTGACATACATGAAGTCGAATCTGGCGACAGTGCGCTTGCCAAGTTTGGCAAAGCACTGCCGGAATCGGCGCTAGACATCATAAAGAAGTCACAGGCGTGCCTGAAGGGGCCAGTTGGCGAAACAGCGGCCGATGTAATAATCGTTCTTCGCAGGATGTTTGACCTTTATGCAAATGTCAGGCCGGCCAAGTCGTACCCAAATATTCCGAACATCTCAAGCAACGTCGACCTTGTCACGGTAAGGGAAAATACGGAGGATGTCTACCTTGGATGGGAGTTCAATACAGACGAAAACACGGTAGTAGCACTCAGAGTTACATCGGAGCAGGCCAGCAGGAGAATCGCAGAATATGCCTTCAAGATAGCGATGATGCGTAACAACAAGCTTAGAGTAGTCGCAGTGCACAAGTCCAATGTCCTACGTAAGGGCGATGGGCTGTTTTCTGCGGTGTGCAGGTCAGTTGCCAAGAACTACCCGAAGATACAGTACAGTGAATTATATGTTGACGCAGCGTCAATGAACCTGATCCGCAACCCAGAGGAATTTGATGTTATTGTCACCACTAATTTGTATGGCGACATACTGTCTGACGAAGCCGCTCAGGTGGTCGGGGGTCTTGGCATGGGACCGGCTGCCAACATCGGAGATCAGTTTGCCCTCTTTGAGCCAGTGCATGGCGCTGCATTTGACATTGCAGGAAAGAACGCTGCCAACCCATCGTCTATCCTTCTTTCTGCAAAGATGATGCTCGAATGGCTCTCCAATAAATATGGTGATAAGAATTTGATGGTAGAAGCTAGACGCATAGAAGATTCCATTGTCAGCATGCTCAAGCAGGATAAAAAGACAAAGGATATCGGCGGTAAGCTCTCCACTACCGAATTTGCAACACTTGTCGCAAAGGAGATGTATTAGCTAACCTCTTGGCTTTAATCTGATCGTCAAGATCCTAATGCCAGCAGACAGACAACTCTCCAATTGAAGCTACAATAGTGTAAATATTAAGTCAATACTTATCTAATAATGACTTCAGTACGAGTAGCTTGGCTACTAAGTATCACGATAAGGATGTCAATGCTCAGAATCGGCAAGTATTATGCACACCTTCTAGTAGCTCAATGTACTCCAATGTAAAGACCAACTTCAAGCAAGGCGGCCTTCATCGACGTGCATAAGAGACATTCTCAATAGATGCTTTTCATATTTCATTTTCGAATACAGTAGTAGCACTCTCTAATTGATTCTAGAAGGCGTCACTTAGAAGATGTTGTATTACTATACTAGAATACTGGCCGAACCGGTGCAGTCGCTCTTGTTGACTATTTTATTGACTCGCGGACTTGTAAGAAACATTAAAACTTTTTGTTTAAGAGAATACCCCCAGATGGCTCTTCTATTAAGAGCCTCTAGGTGCCTTTTTTTGCCACGCCAGAAACATGAATATAAAAGGAATGGTCATGACCGCCGTCGCTATCATGACAGGCTGGAATGCGCTCGGGTCGACGTCGATGCCGGCAAGCTGCATAAACGGCAAAGGGAATACAGTAAAGAGCCAGAAAGCCACAATAATTCCTACGAGGTAGTAGTTTCTCTTCAAGAGAGTCGTGAACCCAAGCCTATCTATCTTTTTCCTGTAGCAGCTAATGCATTTAGTAGTGTAGCCGGACACATCTGTGGGAACAGTGCACGACGTACATACTCTGCTTTCACAAAAGTAGCATTTTCTCTCTGCAAACCGCGAGCCACAAATGGCACAGCGCTGTTGTTGTTGTTGGTCAGCCATTGTGCAACGATATGTTACTATGAGCTTCCCAACAATATTACTCTATCTTGTGTAAAGCAAAATTTAAATTTGCTAATCTGGACAGTTGGTAAGGGTTCAAAAAATTCCTACACTTAAACAGACATACACAGGATATGCTGCCAAGCTTATGCTAGAAGACGGTACTGTTTTTGATGGCATCGGCTTTGGCTATCCATCAGGAATTGCTGGCGAAGTAGTCTTCAACACGGGCATGGTCGGCTATACAGAAACTCTGACTGACCCTTCTTACAGGGGTCAGATATTGTGTCTTACCTATCCACTTGTGGGTAACTATGGCGTCCCAAGCTACGACATAAGGGACGAGTATGGTCTGCCCAAGTTCTTTGAGTCAGATAGGATTCAGGTCAAAGGACTGATTATTCACGACCTGTCTGACATTGCAAGCCACTGGAGCTGCATAAAGACACTCGATCAATGGCTTTACGAGGAAAAGGTGCCGGGGATCTATAATATCGACACGAGAGAGCTGACGAAAAAGTTAAGAGTGCATGGAGTCATGATGGGCGCAATTATTGTGTCTGAAAATGCAATTAATGAATCACACTTGAAGAAGATGCTCGCTAGTGCTAAGTATGAGGGATTGAACTTTATGCCAGAGGTCTCGACAAATGGGGCTCAAGAGTATGGCGACAAGAGCAAGGACTGCGTCGTCGTGCTTGACACCGGCGTGAAATATAGCATCATACGCAACATCATGCGCACAGGATATAGAGTTGTCCGGCTGCCTTGGCATGCAACGTATGAGCAAACTATGTCGTATAACCCAAAGGGAGTGGTGATAAGCAATGGGCCGGGAGACCCCAAGGTCTGCACTAGCACAATCAGGACTGCTTCAAAGCTGATCAACACATCTACTCCGACTCTTGGCATCTGTCTTGGCAACCAGATCCTTGCCCTTGCAGGTGGCGCCAACACTTATAAGTTGAGATTCGGCCACAGGGGCCAGAATAAGCCGTGCGTGAATATGCGCAACAACCAAGTATACGTGACTAGCCAGAACCACGGCTATGGGATCGACCCAAAGAGCCTTGTCAAGACAGGCTTTAAGGTCTGGTTCTCAAATGCCGATGATAATACAGTTGAAGGGTTTGAGCACAAGAGCAAACCGATAATTGCTGTCCAGTTTCATCCCGAAGCATCGCCGGGCCCCTATGATTGTATGTTTGTCTTCGACAGGTTTAGAGAAATTATTTCCAATGATATGAGGGACGAAACAAATGCAGCAAAAGCTGCAGAGCTGCAGTCTGTGAATAAGACAACAAAGCCGTTGAAAAAATTTGTAATAAATAAAAAAAAAGGAGGGAGAAAGATCGCCAAGAAATGAAACGATAAAGAAAGTCCTTGTCCTCGGAAGCGGGGCAATCAAGATTGGAGAGGCAGGCGAAAGCCAGCAACAATAAGAACTGGCCGCAAATTCGACTACTCCGGTTCCCAATGCCTTAAGGCACTTGCCGAGGAGAAAATCAAAAGCATTCTAATAAATCCTAACATTGCGACTATCCAGACTGACACGCGCTTTGCAGACAAGGTGTACCCTATTCCAATAAATACGAGCTACGTGGAGAGGGTTATCGAGGCAGAGCGGCCCGATTCGATAATGTTGGGCTTTGGTGGCCAGACAGCCCTCAACTGCGGTGTCTCACTGCATGAGCAGGGCATCCTCCAAAAATATGACATAATGGTTCTTGGCACCTCCATCAGAGGCATCAACATCACCGAAGACAGACAGCAGTTCAAGGAAGCCATGATAAAGAGCGACGTGCCAGTGTTACAGAGTTTTGCAGTCAATTCGCTACAGGAAGCCTCCATGGCAGCCAAAGACATCGGCTACCCGGTCATTATCAGAGTAGCGTACACGTTGGGCGGCAGAGGCGGTGGTGTCGCACACAATGAATACGAACTGCAGGAAATTGTGCAGCGAGGCCTTAATCTCAGCATGGTTCATCAAGTTTTGATAGAGCGTTATGTCGGGCACTGGAAGCAAATTGAGTACGAGGTTATGCGCGATTACAAGGGCAACAGTGTGATCGTATGTAACATGGAAAACATTCTTGCAATGCGTGTCCACACCGGCGATAACATCGTCATCGCGCCATCCCAGACGCTCAACAACTATGAATATCATATGCTACGCTCAGCTGCAATTAGGGCGACCAGCTACTGTAACATTGTTGGTGAGTGTAACATCCAGTTTGCCCTTGATCCAACATCAGAACAGTTTGCCGCTATCGAAATAAATGCAAGATTGTCTCGCTCGTCAGCCCTTGCAAGCAAGGCAACCGGCTACCCTCTTGCGTACATGGCGGCCAAAATCGCCCTTGGGTATTCATTGCCTGAACTCATAAACAAGATCACAAAAGTCACGACTGCATGCTTTGAACCATCGCTTGATTACGTTGTGCTCAAAATGCCGCGGTGGGACTTCTCAAAGTTTGAGCTTGTTAAGCGCAAGCTTGGCAGCACAATGAAGTCGGTGGGTGAGGTGATGGCTATTGGCAGAACCTTCGAAGAAGTGGTGCAAAAGGCGGTTAGGATGTGCGACATTGGCAAAGACGGCCTTGTCGCAAATGCAAATTTGTTGCCTCAGCCTACGGCGGAAGACATTGAAAGGATTGAGCTGGCGCTCATACATCCAACTGACGAGATAATATTTGCAGTCGTTGAGTCCATAAAGGCAGGCTTGACGATTGCACGCATCAATCAATTGTCAGGAATCGACCCATGGTTTTTGCTCAAAATAAAGAACATAGTCGATATGGAAGATAACATACTGCATAAATCCAACAGCTTTGACGAGCAGCTGATAAGGAAGGCGAAAAAGATGGGATTTTCAGACAAGCAGCTGGCGCGCTGCCTCAATCTTGAGGAGATGCAGGTTCGTAACCTGCGGCAGAAATTTAACATCAGACCAGTCGTAAAGCAGATAGACACGCTGGCTGCAGAATGGCCAGCCAAGACCAACTATCTCTATTTGTCATACGGGGGCGAGACCGACGACATCAAAGTGAAGGAGAGCAACAAGAGCAGGATGATAGTGCTAGGCGCTGGCCCCTACAGGATTGGAAGCAGTGTAGAATTTGACTGGGGAACTGTCAACGCAGTGTGGGGCCTCAAGGAAAATGGGGTCAAGGAAATTTCAGTCATTAATTGCAACCCAGAAACAGTTTCAACGGACTATGATATCTGCGACAGGCTCTACTTTGAAGAGTTGACGCTAGAGCGTGTGCTGGACATCTGTGAGAAGGAAAGGCCAACGGGAGTGGTCACATGTGTCGGTGGTCAGACGGCAAACAACCTAACACCCAAGTTGGCAAAATGCGGCATAAACATCATCGGCACGAGCAGCGAAAATGTTGATAGGGCGGAGGACAGGGCCAAGTTTGGACAGTTGCTCGATTTACTTAAGATAAAGCAACCGGCGTGGAGAAAATTCACCTCACTTGCTGAAGCTAAGGAATTTGCAAACACTGTCGGTTATCCTGTGCTTGTCAGACCGTCCTATGTACTTTCAGGTGCAGCAATGAAGGTGGTGTGGGGCGAGCAGCAGCTAGAGGGCTTTTTGACAGATGCAACAAACATCAGTCCAGATCATCCAGTTGTCATTAGCAAGTTTCTCCAGGATGCTGCAGAGGTCGAAGTAGATGCAGTGTCAGACAGCAATGAAGTTATCATCGGCTCTATTATTGAACACGTCGACAATGCGGGTGTCCACTCTGGCGATGCAATAATGTGTATACCTCCTTGGCGGCTCGATAGGAAGACAATCGACACCATCACAGACTACAGCGTCAGGATAGGCAAGGCGCTCAATGTCAAAGGCCCCTTTAATATCCAATACCTGATTAAGGATGAAGAAGTGCTGGTGATAGAGGCAAATGTTAGGGCATCGCGCTCGATGCCTTTTGTATCCAAGTTTGTAGGCTATAATATCATCAACCTTGCTGCAAAGGCAATGATTGGCAAGCGGCTTCCGCCTACTGCCAAGGACCTGTGGCTCAAGACGACGGGCTTTGGAATCAAAGTGCCTCAGTTCTCGTTCATGCAACTTGAAGGTTCAGATGTGGTGCTTGGAGTAGAGATGCAGTCAACTGGCGAAGTTGCATGCTTTGGTAATAGTTTCTATGATGCATTGTCCAAAGCATACATGGCGGCCGGCTATTCTCTGCCACTGTCAGGATCGGCACTAATAACCGTGGGTGGACAAAAGAACAAAGAGAAACTGCTGCCGATAATATCGCTCATTACGTCCATGAATTACCGAATTATGGCTACGGAGCACACAGCAGAATTTATAGAGAATAATAACTTTAAGGACATACAGCTGGTCTACAAGATAAGCGAGCCAGATCGCAAGCCCAATATCGCTGACCTATTGTACGAACGCAAGATCAACTTTATCATAAACATTCCAGCCACGTCTACGATTGAAAAGTATGTGGGCATGCTCTATGACGAGTACCAGATAAGAAGAAAAGCAGTTGAAATGGGCATACCTGTTTTAACGACATTTG
>DASUUX010000142.1:0-13349 GCA_036373855.1 Nitrososphaera sp. | reverse complement strand
CTCAACCTCTTCAATCCACTAGGTTAGCTGCTTGTAATTGTAAAGCAGTAAAGACATGAGAATCATGTGAAGTCTCACATTGAACAGAATAGGAGCAAGCTGAAATGTACCATCTAGGAATATCCCACATCTCATCAAACTTCTTTCTATCTGATTTATCTAAAGCATTACGGAATGGCTTCCACTCTTCTTTTTCCATTGCAAGTGCAATTCTAAAGGAGGGCATTGTTCGACCCATTTACTTTAGAGCCACCACCCCCAGCGTCATCGCTGCCGCCATGTCTCAATCCTCAAAGATAAAGGTAACAGCCAAAAACTACCATAAATACTACTGCGGTCAAAACCAGCCAGCTCACATTTGCTAGGCTCTACAAACCATGTTAGCAGTTCCAACTCACAAAAGAGCGGCATTAATTAGCCATGCAACAAATGCTTAGGTGCTTTAAGGTCGACTTAGAGAAGAAGCAAACAATGATGCAGAAAATATGCCTTCTACATATAGTTAATATTTTTTCACTCTATATCACTGCGTAATACTTAAGAACTGAATAATGTTTCCACTTTCATGACAAAGGTATTTAGTTTTGCTAAGAAAGAGGTAAAAAATATAGTACAGACAACTTCTGCAACTACAGCCTTACTGCTGTTGATAATTACCCTTACAGTAGCAGCAACAACAACAATTGGAGGTGTCATAAGCGTATGGGCTGCAAATTTGATTGGTACATCTGAGCCTGACACACTAGAAGGTACTGATGAGGACGACTTTATCGACGGACGGGGAGGCAATGATATAATTAGTGATGGGCTTGGAGGTGACGAGATATTAGGTGGAAGAGGAGACGATACTATAGAGTTGGAAGGAAGTGGAGAAGACTCCTCTGATACTGAGGGTCAGGACGTAGCTGATGGTGAAAGAGGCGATGACAATATTGATGCAAGGGACTTTGGTGGTTCCTACGTTATTTATGGAGGCTCTGACGACGACATTATCTACGCTGGTGGGACTGACTTAGAGACTAATGGTAAAATCTATGGTGACAGCGGAAATGATGAAATTAGAGCGGGTGGTGAGGGAACTATCGATGTCTGGGGTGGCTCTGGAGACGATTATATTGATGGTGCAAGCGAATGCGTCATAGACCATCCATATGGTGAATCAGGCAACGACAGAATTATCTCACCAAATGATTTCGCAAGTGGTGGCTCTGGAGACGATTTCATTCAATTCCTTGATTGTACTGGAAAAGCTTACGGCGATTCTGGAAATGATGAACTAAGAGCAAGCCCTGATAATGACGGTACTGAACTTCATGGTGGTAGTGGAAATGACAAAGTAATAGGAGATAGCAACGATGACCAACTTTTCGGAGATAGCCACAATGACATATTGACTGGTGGAGAAGGTGCAGATTCTTTCTCCTGCGGTAGTGGAAGAGATACTATAACTGACTTTAACGCAGCTGAAGGAGACACTAAAACGGCAGATTGCGAGAATTTCTAAAGTAGAATAGTAAGTTTCTTGCCTTCTTTTTTTTGATTGTCACTAAATGCAATACGAGTATTTCAAAGTGGTGGAACTTGAGCAGTTACAAGTTTTTTCTTTCAATTCCTACGCTCTTCAGAAGGTAGGAGAGCAGCCTTAAGCTGGCTGAGGTCGTGGGTTCAAATCCCACCCGGTCCACTTTTTCCTGTTGTACAAATACGGCATTGAATTGAATTCATTTTGATTAGTTGGAGGACAAAAACCCTAGGCAATGCACATTGAAGACACAGAAAGGTTAGTTACAGAGGAGATTGAAATGCTCCAGGCTGTATTGCGTTGGTAGTAAGCAGCAAAAGAAGACACGATTAATACTCTTCCTCTATTATCAGATGGGCGGTGTATACAGAAGATTATGACTATGATCCCAAGGGCGCACAAGCACAGTGTTTGATTAATGGCTGGGAAAAGGATAATGATGTCGAGTGAATTTTAATTCCTATATGTTCCTGTTTCTAATAACTGATATTAAACCGTCTGATGTATATGTGATTATACATGAGTAGCCATCCAAAGATTCTCAAATATTGACATATAAGCGAAAACAGTTGATTCGCTATTGGAATAAGTAGCCAATCGTAGAGCGTCTTCTTCAGAAGTTTCTTTTGCATCGTCATTTAATTCTACACTAAAATAAAACGATTGGTCCACAATCAGCAGCGCAAGGTTGTTGTTATGTAAGAAATTCTCTTGATGCCGCTGTCCGCTTATTCGAACATCAATTCCCAATTCTTTGAGCTGCCGTATTCTTTCATTTGTCATTGTTTTTGTTGTTGCCATTCTATCAGTATTATTATCTTCAACTATCAAAATTCTGATTTTTACATTACGTGGTGGTGATGCTGCCTCTTTTAGTAGCTCTAATGCTCCGGCTTTCTCTTGATGGCTGAGCGCATTTGGTGTTGAAAAGAGTATGAGTATTTCCTCTTCTGCCTTTTTGATAAGGTCAAAGCCAATTTTTTGTATTTCAGATGGGTCTCTGATTGTTTCAACAAATTCTCTTTTAGCTCCTTCTTCAATTTCTCTTATTCTTTGTTTGGCTGGAATTGCCTTGTTCCATAAGGTTTCAAAGAAGTATTGTTGCTGCTCTACAAAGATCCTTACTGTAGTTGCTACTGCGTGAGGAAGTACTTTACCTTCTAGCCCAAATGCATGGGAACTTAACGTCCTTCCATCCGCTATAGAAAGATAGCCTTTAAGCCCGTCCAGATGTCGTAGCTCTTGAAATTGCATCAGCTTTTTGCAATGTATGATATTTTCCTTAGTGATCTGTGATTTGCCTTTGTCTAACTCCTCTATTATGTAGCTCGATATACTTTTGAATTACCTGTTCATTTGCTACTATGATTGAGGGACCATAGCGATCGCCACAAAGGTCTAGTGTTTTAGTCACAGTAGAAAGTAGCCGCAATGCCCAGTTGGTTACATTTTCCTCACCATATATTACGTCTGTCTTTTCCTCATAATCAGAAGCAGGAGAAGCAGCAACTGCTTCAGCATCATAATTTTCTGGTGGCGATAATACTCTTGATTCTCCACCAGTATCACTGCTAGTCATTTTTCTATCTCTATATCCCTTAATTGGACACTCTTCTGCAGTATGGCTCAAAAAGGTTATGATTCGTTAACTATTTGGTAAACTCCAAAATTACAAACGCAAGGAATTCGTCTCGACACATAGACAAGTTACAAAAGTGCTGAAGGTGGGAGTTGAAGCCGCGACCGATCTTATAATATATGCAGCGGTCTACTTTTTGTTGGTATTGCTGAGGTCGTGGGTTCAAATCCCACCCGGTCCACTTTTTCCTGTTGTACAAGTACGGTATTAGTTTGAGCTCATTTTGGATTACTGGAGGACAAATTCAGCAGAGCAAGTCGTGACTCTTTATGGATAGCTCTTAACACGTTTCCACAACTTTTCAGCTAAAAGATTAAAAGCGAAACAGCAGTGCAGCTATGTCTTGCAAAGTACACCTAAGTCACGACCTACTGGGGTAACAATAATAGCAATTCTCAACATCATCGGCGGAGTTATCATGCTTTTTGGTGCAATTACGCTTATTGCTATAGGTGCCATATTACCTACACTCCCCCAGACTACATTTAATCAATCTGGACTCCAAGGGAACCTAACTGCTGGACAAGTCCCTGTACCTCCTCCTAGTGTCCCTCCTATGGTTTCTCAATCCTTACTTGGAGGGATAGGTATTGCATCTGGCATAGTACTTCTTGCTATAGCTATTGTCTCATTTGTTGTAGCCTATGGGTTACTCAAAGGTCTAGGATGGGCATGGACCGTTACGGTCATCTTGTCAATTGTCAGTATAGTATTCAATGCAATTTCAATTGCTACAGGAAATATAGCCGCAATTATTAGCATCCTTATAAGTGGAATCATCATATACTATCTATACAGACCACATGTCAAGGCTTATTTTGGCAAAGGAGTAAGCCCATCCACACCTGCTGCCTGAACTATCACAGCTGGCTAAAAATCAAATGTTTGATGAATCTATCAATTAGAGAAATGATTTGACCCTGCATTTGAAGACTTATTGATAACGAAATAGTTCGCAAGACAAGTCCAAAGCAGAAAACGTAGTCCGAGAATCAAATGCACAATAGAGTAGCCGAAAAGGTGATAGAGAGATTCATAGCCTGCTGCCGTTGTAGCTGAGGTCGTGGGTTCAAATCCTACCACCCGGTCCATTTCTTTTAATCTGGTTATCTACGGCATTAGATTGAGCTTGTTTTGGGAAGTTGTCGGACAAAAACTCCGTAGTCTATGGTAAATCCGATAGAAAAGAGGTTTTTGAGGAGGAGCTTGACGTTCCCAGACTTTTACTCTGAGCTTGCTCTTATGGTATTCATTCATAATAACCGATTGAGGTTGATAGCTGCTCCCTGAGGACGTGACTAAGTGTAAACCACATCTCAAATATAGAATTGATGCATATATGGATAAAATCTGGATAGAATCTGGAAAATTAGTTAAATAATTAGCAAGATTCTTCCTTTCTATGAACTCCAAAGGAGGTTCACAAACAATGATAGCAATAGATGAAGCAAAATTGCACGAATTCATTGAAAAGGCTGTAAATGAATGGGGATCAGCAATGGGTGCATTGCTCACATTGACAGGTGACAGGCTTGGATTGTTCAAAGCGATGACAGAACCAGCAGGGAGTGCATTGACACCAGAAGAACTAGCAAGAAAGACAGGCACACATCCACGGATAATAAAGGAATGGCTTGCAGCTCAAGCAGCTGGTGGTATTGTTAAGTACAATCCTGTTAATGGTACGTACAGACTCCCAGAAGAGCAGGCTCTTGCTTTAACAAATGAGAATAGCCCAGCATACATAGCAGGCTGCTACCAAGTCATAGCAGGACTATTCAAAGACGAGGAGAAGATCATTGATGCATTTAGAACTGGGAAAGGTCTTGGATGGGGAGACCATCATCATTACTTGTTTGAAGGTACAGAGAGGTCCTTCAAACCAAACTATGTAGCAAACCTAACAACAAGCTGGATACCTGCGCTAGAAGGTGTTGAAGAGAAGCTTAGGAGGGGAGGCACGAAGATAGCAGATGTTGGATGCGGTCATGGCGTCTCGACAATTCTGATGGCAAAAGCATACCCTAATTCAGAAGTCCTAGGGTTTGACTACCACAGACCATCCATTGAACGGGCAAGAAAGGAAGCAGAAAAAGAAGGTTTAACGAACATAACATTTGAAGTAGCTGGAGCAACAGACTATCCTGGAGACGGTTATGATTTGGTAACATTTTTTGATTGCTTCCATGACATGGGGAACCCATCAGCAGCAGCCAAGCATGTGCTGCAAACATTGAAGAAAAAAGATGGCACATGGATGCTAGTAGAGCCTTTTGCCAATGATAAAGTGGAGGACAATTTGAATCCGGTTGGAAGGCTTAACTATGCTGCATCCACCGTTGTCTGCGTTCCTGCGTCTTTGAACGAAAATGGACCTGCACTAGGAGCACAAGCGGGTGAAGAAAGAATAAGAGAAATAGTAACATCTGCAGGTTTTTCAAAGTTTCGTCGGGCAGCCCAGACGCCATTCAACTTGGTCTTTGAAGCAAGACCCTGAGCTCTACGCCAAACGACAATTAAGACCAGTATTTCAGAGTGGAGCGGGTGGGATTTGAACAGCTTTTCTTTTTCAGTTACTGTTTAGATAGATAGGCTCATCTTAAGAAAGCAGCTGAGGTCGTGGGTTCAAATAATCCCACAGGAAAAACAGCGGGGCAACAAATCAGATAGAAGGATCAGCATCAGAAGTTCCACAAGATGTACCTGTAATGCGAGTTAGCAATGATGCATGACAGACATTTGGTTCCTTACTAGCACTTGCTACTAATGGTACTAGTTAGTTTGCAAATATTATCTTGCTTAACAGTTTTTTCTTATTTTAACCGCTCGGTCATATCTATCCTAGAATCAACGATTTTAATCTGTTCCTCTACCAGCTTCTTGTATCCTTGGAAGAGGATAATCTGCTCTTCGTATGGTACTTTCTCAATCATTGTCATCGTATCTTCAAATGCTTCTGCTATATCTTTTACCATTGGACCAAGTTCCTTAATCTTACTAGAGTCTAGTACTGCACTACTATAATTATCATCGAGAGCTTTATCAAGCTCGTCAAATTTCTTCCTTACCGTAGCTTCTGCTTTAGTACTTAGAGAGTCTAGAAGATCCGACAGTGCTTCTTCTGCTCTTCTAGCCTTCACCGAAAGTATTCTGTTGTAGTCTTCTTCACGCTCTTCTTCTTCCTTTACAAGAGTGGTACGCTCCGAATATTCTTGAATATTGGTGTCACTGTTTACATCGTTGGCGGAGGCAGATGCAAGAGATTGTTGTTGATTCTTAGGCACTATTATAATATTTTCTTCTTCTCCTTCAATTTTTAGATCACTTGTAGTGGTAGTTGTGGTCTTGCTAGTAGTAACGGAGGCATCAGCAGGAGTCTGTTTATCTCTTGATGGTACTGTATCCTTTGTTTCTTCAGTACTCATATATACGAATATGCTACATTTGAAATTTATAAGCATTATAGCAGATAACTGAGCTTTCTTATTTTGAGAAGATTGGCTAAAAGTCTATGAGCCGAGGAGAACAAATATTTCTCAAATGGGAGTTGAAAGCACAAACTTCAACAACCGACAATCATGAATGCTTTGCATAATCCCTTCATGAATTAACACAAATAATGATGGAGGAAGCAGAGCTGCGTTCATATCCTCCTCTTCCTTCCTGAAATTTTGTAGCTAATATTATTTTTGATTTATTCGCTGCCTAGATTGTCTTTCTAAATTTACTGTACTACAGATTCCATCAATCTTTGTTATACGTGATATTAGATGGACCCTTTCTGTCCTTTAGATTTGTCTCATCAACTATCTTTATGACAATTGTATTGCCTGCTCTATTGAATATCCTCTGCCGCTTCTCATCTGTGAATATCCATCCCAATATAACATCAATTACAAGGAAGGGTTAGAGGCACAACTGAAACCACAGTTGGAGCAAGTAGAGCTGCCGCCACATAGACAAGTGATATGTGAATGAATTTCTCTAATAGGATTTAACAAGTCATAAATACAATTGGGATGCTAGTCTTTAGGAAAAATGTCTAAGACTATAATAGATAGGAGAAAGGGCGTTACAGTAGTAGTAGCAATATTTTCGTTACTATTGCTACCAATGTTAGCAGTAAACCCAAGAGGATTGGACCTCAATAACTTTGCAGCTATGGCACAAGGGGAAGAAGAAGCATCATCATCATCCTCATCGTCTAACCAAACTGAAACAGTAGTAGTAAATACCCCACAAGAACAAGCTAATCTTATTCGCTTTGATATACTTGATTTTGAAGCATGGAACAATCGAAATTGGACACTTTTCCAAGAGCTACATAGTCCCGATGTGCTGGTAGTGGACTTCAATGGCAATACAACAAGGGGTATTGACCAACATCTACAATTGGCAATGGCAGCAGTAGCTGCTGATCCAGAGAGCAAAATATTAGCTCATCCGATTAAGATTGCGGCAAAGGACTGGACAGCGGTGACTGGAACATTACCTGGAAATCTAACAATGATCACACTTGCAAGATGGGAGGATGGCAGAATCGCCGAGGAATACCTATTCCTTCAGAGTCCACCATCAATGATGAATCAGACGGTATCTGGTCAATAATAATAGTAGCAGCAAAGAATGAAAAACAACAGGTGCTTAGCTAAAAAGAGCAAAGCCTAAAAAGCTAGCTGAGATCGTGGGTTCAACCCCCACCCGGTCCACTTTTTCCTGTTGTACAAATACGGTATTAGATTAAGCGTGTTTTCGGTTATTGTCGGACAAATTCAGCAGCAATGCCAATGCCGTATCCTACCGTTTGTCCGACATTTTGTCCGACAAAAATTGAAATTATTACAAGAAATGTCGGACACTGCCAGTAACTGTTATCGTAGCAAAGTTGCCGGTCATTAATCTCACCGAGTTAATCTCACTTGTAGAATGGTCACGCAATCTAGCAATTGCAATTAGAAGCGGAAATGCCATGGATGCTTTAATAGGATAACTAAGGTCAAATGCACCGCTTGGAAGCAATGCACTTGATCTATTGCCTTAGTGAAAAACGTACAGATTGATACTGGTAATATCGTTGGCGCTAACTGGAGCCTCTCTCAAACTATCTCCACGGGATTACTTGGCTTGGGAAACCGGGAAGCTTCACTTGCCCTCACGGATTTAGTTATAATAACCTTTTTCCCATTCATAGGCGAAACCTCTCTCTCGACAATGCCATTGCAGGAGATCATGTGGAACCTGAGGTGTTTCAATAACATCTCGTATATGTTCTGTATTTTTTGGGAATTCGTCTTTGGCGTAGTGCCAAGATCTTTCTTCTGAGATTCTTCTTCTGATCACTTTCTTCTGAGCTATTCGCTTATTAATTGATAATAAAAAAATAATTACCTAAAAGTTATGTACAAACCTTATTAATTTGAGATTGAAAATTCGATCATTACTTGAAGTCAGGGATTATCATCATGATTACGGTATTCGCAGTTGTTGGTATGTTATTATTATTTAATCTCGAACCAGCTTTTTCAGTTTCAATGGCAGTTTTTTCTCATGGTAAGGAAACCTTGTCATCTTCTGATCTTGGAGTTACCGAACTGGATAGCAAATTGGGAAGCAAAATAAAAGGTGGTATGTATATCCAAGTCACAGCTGACACTATATCTGATATTTTTACAAGACCATTTGAACACCAGGTAGAAATCGATGCAAACCAAATTTTCCCAAATGAAACCCTTAAGCGTGAAATAATTAGCAAGTCTGGATCCTTTGAATTTACCATTCCTAACCTAAACTATAGTTTGTTAGGCTTTAACATATCAGCTTATGATGTTAAAGTGAATGCGAATGCGAAACAGGTAATGGATGATAGTGGTCAAAGCAATAAAACAAGAATCGATTTTCCAGTAATGCTAGCCAGAAGCGTAAATGTAAGTAATGAGATGATCAGCCAGAAATACGAAAGTGTAGATTTATCGTCCATCTATGCCTTTTACGATCCTGAGACTGACAAGTTCACATTCCATGTTCCCTATGAAATAGCAGCTCGGTATTTGCTTAATGGATCGTAGTGATTATATTAAAAGGTCGTGGGTTCAAATCCCACCCGGTCCATTTCTTTTGTTCTGGTTAAGTACGGTATTAGAACAAGCACATTTTTCGATTTAGGACGATCTCCGTCTTTTGATGGAACTCTTTTATCACTTGTTTCTCTCTTAGAATGTACGCAAATTGGGGATGCTGAATAATGGCAATAGAAAAATGCCTCTACTACGCAACATCCCTCTTGTAGCGACTATCTTCACACTGACAATAATTTTTGCGTCGACTACTACTCTAGTATCAGCCTCTACAGCTGGCAACACTACTACATCAGTAGGAGGAGAACAAGAAGCTCTAAGCAGCACGGCTATCACCAACAACAATGTTTCAAATGCTGCTTTGGGCAGTCTGTTCATGATTGTGGAATTTGAAACGGCAAGTGTCAACCCAATCAATGAAACATACATTGAGACATCAACTGTGAACAACGTAACAATAATGCCTCCAAACACTACTAATGGTACGACTATAAACGCAACAGAGACAGTCAACGCTACGATTAATATTTTACCTAACGGTCTTGCCCTGGATAAAGGGCAAAGCCTCATTGTGACTGAGAGGAGGGATGATGATACAGCAGAACAAGAGAATGCTACCACTGCCTTTGTTGACATTAGTCGTATGAATCCTGATGGTACAGGAGCTGGAACTGGTGTTGTGTTTTTCAGTACAAACTCTACTGGGCAGCTAGCATTTCTTGACAACATGGTAGGAATATCTCAAAGTGAATTCTCTACTAAGGGAGGCATCATTAGAACATGGGAATGGAAGGGTGGAACGCTTCCATTTGAGACTGATGGTAGTCCCCCTACTATGGAGAACCAGACTCTACCATCACCACTGCGCTAGAGGAAGAAGAATAAAAGCAGTAGCAGCTATAGTCTTTACTACGTCTCTACCACCAGCGTGACCCTCTTGGCACTCTACGTTCAGAATACATTCCCTTTCCTCCTTTAGCACTACCAGCGTGGGTTAGGATATGTCTATCCAGCTCTGCTTTGTTACCAAATACCGCACGACAGACGTTACATAGATAGAATGATGGTGACAACAGAATTAGTCGAACCCCATGTCTCTATGAGGTCCACCGCTTTTATAATGTTCACTATTTTCCTAGGTAGTTCTCTCCAAAAGAGCATCCGCAAAACCCATAATGTAAAGCTGAGAACTTACATCTCTTTCCCTGCTCTCTTTGTATGCTGTTCAGACTGTAAAGCTCTCTATCCAATACTGCTTATGTAACTCCATGCCTCTGCTGCTGAGAGTAACGAATAGGGTGCATTTCAGAAATCGAGAGGGATTAGCGGTAGTAGAAGAATAAGAAGAAGAAGAATATACTGAGAAAGTGACAGTTGGGGGTACGTATTGAAGCAAAAAACAAGTGGACATAACTATTTTATCCTTCTGAATACACCATCAGAAATGTTATGCGACAAAACTCCAATTAATATTTAAGTTCGTAACGTTATTCTAGTCTTAAAAGGAGCATTTTAGGGAGAATCCCTCTGCTCTTTCTGTTGTTGTTCTTCTTCTATCATCTATCTCTTGTATTAGAGCAGCTAGTTTGATAGAGGTGATCTGGCAAGCTCCCTGGAGTTACTAGCATAATAGAAGAGAGGCTAATTTTCTCCTTCTCCCACAGGTTCCTCAAAGCTGCCAAGGAATCCTCTACTCGCTGCAAAATAGCAATAAATTGGCTTCTCGTTTCGGAGCATATCAAGTACGCTCTGAAACATAGAACTTGGGAGGTGCATGCGAATTATGCCATCGGCAGGCAAATAATCATGCTCAAAGAACATTCCTGGATCGTTAAATCGCAGGAATGCGATAACCTTATTGTCTACACCTACGAGTTGAATTTGCGCTCGATTCGTCTGGTAGCCTTCTGGACCCCCGTATACCAAGACGCCGTACTTTTTGACTTCTGGCATTGCTGTTTTGCTATAGGATCACCATCTAATATAGCTGCAGATATTATATCATGTCTTTATAGACAAGGCTTAATGCAAGCTGTTGCTGAGGTCGTGGGTTCAAATCCCACCCGGTCCATTTCTTCTTATTATGGTAAACTACGGCATTGTATTGAGCTCCTTTTTAGGCAGTTGTCGGACAAAACCTCTCGCTATGTGACTTGGCATTAGAACAAGGCTTTCGATTTTGCAAGGCTCTTTCTAACAAAGCATAGACTGTAGCCTAGACCGTTCTTCTATGGTTTCGGTTTAGAATACATTTTCCTAAGTGTTAAATGAGAAAATGGGTTATAGTTTGTAGGAAGTGTTCGTCAAAACTATTGCAGCGATTTCTTTAGGCTTTACATTAATTGGCGCTATCATTGTTCAGGGAGGAGCGTATGCTACTACTATGGATGAGAATAGCAGCAAGACCATCAGGCACAGAGATTTGACTATAGATTTAAGAGAGGGCATACAAACAGATGCAGAGCTGACAATGCCTGTTCTGGCTAACCGTTCCCTTCCTGCTATTCTCTTGATTCATGGTTTGGGACCTTTGGACAAGGATCAGTTTATTCCGCCAGATAGTAGAGATTTTAAGCAAATTGCAGAATATCTCTCCGAAAGAGGCTTTGTGGTCTTGCGTTATGACAAAAGAGCAATTGGAGCAAATGGCACTATAGAAGACCCTAACATGTGGTATAACCAGACAATGGATGACCTGATCAGCGATGCAAACAAGGCTCTACATACTTTGGTCGACCAGCCAGAAGTAGATAAAGACAACGTTTCAGTATTAGGTGGGAGCCAAGGATCATGGATCGCAACAAGGGTAGCTGCTGACAATCCATTTGTAAAGAATGTCTTGCTGTTATCTACTGGAGCTGAAAAACTAGGCGATATTATACATACGCAAATGGTGAACACTACCCTGCAATATACGAGGGAAATTTTGGATGTGAACCACGATGGCTTTGTCTCGCTATCCGAGGTTGTGGCAACTGAGAATACGCCCTATTGGACTTATGAGTCTCTGCTTCCAAGTATGATACTGGTAGTAAGAAATGACACCACTGGCAACTATCGATTTGTAGGAGGATTAGAGACAAGAGAAATCAACAGCAGCAGCGGCGAAGAAGAAGCAATAGAAATCGACACCACCCTCAGAGACTTCCTTGAGCAAAGATTTCAATCAATATTTGTAGATACTGAGGACAGATCCTGCCCATATCTAGGTGGTGCGGGGTGTCCTCCTATGATGAGATCTATAGCAGAACTTGACAATCTAATCGTAATTGGGAATCTCTCCTCATCTAGCATTCTGATAATTCAAGGTGGACATGATTTAGGACAGCCGCCTGCGCAAGCGTTCATGCTAGAACAGAAACTGCTGGATCTAAACCATCCTGACCACACCATAATAGTGTACCCAGGTCATGGACATCTTCTGACCAACATTGGAGAGGACAGCTGGATTGAGGTAATTGGTCCCATTCCCAATTACATCTTGCAAGACATTTACTCTTGGTTGACAGACCCTGACAGGAAACTGAGCAGACAGAGCGATATGAGTATAGAACGGTCACCATTAGCATGAGCCAACTTTTTCCATTATTCCATTTCCCTCTAACAACCTTAGACCAAAGACCAAAACTGCCATACTCGCTTGTTTTTCAATGCCTCGGTTCAGTTTTTAAAACTTCGCTTGATGGTTATAGGCTAGAGAGCACACCAAAAGAAAAATAATGGATCAGGTGGGATTTGAACAGGTGTCCTCTTCTCATAGCCGTCTCTATAGATAATTGAAGTAGCCAAGCTTGCTGAGGTCGTGGGTTCAAATCCCACCCGGTCCATTATTTTCTGTGTTGAAACTACGGTATTAGATTGAGCTTGTTTTAAGTAGTTGTCGGACAAATTGCCAAAATCCCAATTAGCTGGCTCGTAGTCATTTACAAGACAAGAGAAAAAATTAAAGGATTCTTAATGTTGCTCTTCGCCTTTTTTTAAAGCTATTATTACTACTGTCCCGATTGAGGTAACGGACCGTAATGGCATCGCATATCTTCCAAGGACATGCCGAAATCACACTTTATCTCCACGTGTTGACCTTGTGATGTACCGCTCTCTGCTTCGCTAATCA
>DASUUX010000141.1:0-5578 GCA_036373855.1 Nitrososphaera sp. | reverse complement strand
ATTCTAGGTTTTCGGCAAGAAAACCATAACCTGGATGTATCATCTCGCAACCTAGCTTTTTTGCCGCATCAACGATCTTGTCCATTCTGAGATAGCTTTCTGAGGGCAAATGACCTCCTATGTTTAACGCTTCTTTGCAATGTTTTATATGAAGGGAATCTTTGTCAGCCTCAGAATATATTCCACATGGCTCCAAGCCAAGCTTTCTAGACGTCCTTGCAACCCTAAGTACAATCTCACCTCTGTTGGCTATGAGTACTCTCTTGGACAAATCAGAGTTAGCTTCTCTGGCATGGCTTAAAAGTTATGGTAGTAGTACATCACCAAATGAGGCTATCAACATCCTGGAAGGTAAGGAAGGAGTAACCGTATGCGCAAGAAACTCTCCGACTCATACTGCCTGAAGCAGGGTATCTGGACGATACAGTTGCTGGTTTGATCTTCTTGAATACCCTATTCTGCCTAGATTGCTTTCTGAATTATTCTTCACCAAATTTAAAGGCAACAATATAGAGAGTGTATTAGACAGGAATATTACCGTGCTTTCTCCTTGGCAGCACTTCTCTTTTTCTACGAATGGCTTTGAAAGCTGAAATCAGTCTCTGTCTAGTTTCCTTTGGTTCAATTACCATATCAATATAGCCTTTTGACGCAGCAATATAGGGATTAGAAAATCTATCCCTATAATCTTCAACTAATTCCGCCCTCTTTTGTGCGGGATTAGCTGATGCTGATATTTCTTTCCTAAAGATTATGCTACATGCACCTTCGGGTCCCATGACAGCAATTTCTGCAGTAGGCCAAGCAAAGTTGTAATCAGCTCCAATGTGCTTACTGTTCATTACGCAGTAGGCTCCACCGTATGCCTTTCTTATTATGACAGTAAGCTTTGGCACGCTAGCCTCTGAAAAAGCATAGAGGAGCTTTGCACCGTGTCTTATTATTCCTCCCCATTCCTGATTTGTGCCTGGTAGAAAGCCTGGTACATCGACAAGAGCAACTAGTGGAATATTAAAGCAGTCGCAAAACCTTACGAACCTTGCGGCCTTATCGCAAGAGTTAATATCTAAAACTCCTGCCAGAACGTCGGGATTATTTGCTACAATACCTATAGAGTTGCCATCGAGTCTTGCAAATCCTACCATAATACTTCTAGCCCAATTCTTCTGAACCTCCAGAAAATCTCCGTTATCTACAATTTTCCTCAAAAGAATCTCCATATCATATGGTTTGTTAGGACTTGAAGGAAGGATTGAATCGAGCTCGCCATCTTGCCTATTTGGGTCATCCACTGAAGCTATGCGCGGAGGATCTTCAAGATTATTTGGAGGAATGAATGAAAGAAGCTTTCGGGTAATAGCATAGCACTCTTGTTCATCCTGAGCTACAAAATGAGCTACTCCACTTTTTTCATTATGAATTTCTGCTCCTCCTAATTCGCTAAAGCTTATGTCTTCCTTTGTAACTTCTCTGACGACGTCAGGGCCAGTGACAAACATGAAGGCAGATTTGGTCATTATTATAAAGTCGGTAATTGCAGGAGAATAAACCGCACCTCCTGCACAAGGGCCCACTATTAGAGATATCTGAGGAATGATGCCAGATGCCTTGACATTTCTATGGAAGATCTCGGCATAACCTGCAAGACTAGCGACCCCCTCTTGGATGCGAGCTCCTCCAGAGTCGTTTATTCCTATTATTGGTACTCCTTGTTTTAGTGCAAGATCCATTATCTTGCAAACTTTGGAAGCAAAAGCCCAGCCTAGCGAACCACCAAGCACAGTGAAATCATGGGAAAAGGAATAGGCTAGGCGGCCATCCATCATTCCATATCCTGTGATCACTCCATCTCCTAGAATCCTTTTCTTTTCCATTCCAAAATCAGTACATTCGTGCAGAACGAATTGGTCTATCTCTACAAAAGAGTCGGAATCAAACAACAGATTCATCCTTTCATACGCCGTCAACTTTTTCTTTTTTCGTTGTTCCTCTTGTCTCTCTTTTCCGCCACCTAGCTGATGTTCCTCTCTTTTCTTTTGAAGCTCCTCAAAGTCCATGACCTTATGGTTCAAATCACGTTGGTTAAAAGGTTTAAGGGCCAGGGTGATGATTCGGTAACATGTTTGCAATATTGATAATTGTAAAGTCATTCTAAAAGCTCAACCCAGCTATGCCAAGTCAAAGGAAGCTGTGCAGTTTGCCTCGTGTTATCAGTTGAGAATCCCGCTATGGCGATTGTCATGCCATTACCTTGTCGAAAGAACGACTCTTATTAACATATGAAATTGTATATGCTACTAGTAGTCTGTTCACGATTCTTGGTGCAAATATTTACTATAAATTATCCTATGCAGACGATTAAACCAGAGGAGATTCGTACGTTATTTTGTAGTTACTACTAGTTAGTAATATTGTTCAAGAAACGGCAGTATTGACACAGATAACATTTCAGATTCCATTGCAATGCAGTGCAGTCAAAGCCTTCAAATAATATCATCCTCACTTAATACTATGAGTTCATCGAGCGAAAGGAAGCGTGAAGAAGAGAAACGGGCTATAATCCCAGCGAGACAGTTTGACAGCATTTTTGACAGCTTTAGAAGAGAAATGGAAAGGATGATGGTGCGACCCTGGTCCTTTCCAATGGAATGGGAAGTCCCGTCATTGTTTGAAGCTAGAGACATGAGAATGGCGCCTTATGAATTGGTAGACAAAGGAGACAGGTTTGAGCTACAGTTAGAGGTTCCTGGAATTGAAAAGGAGAATGTCGATGTCAAGGCAACCAAGTACTCTGTAGAAATCTCAGGCAAGCATTCAGAAAAAGGTGAAGAAAAGGGCAAAAGATACGTATACAGCGAAAGGCTTTTCAGGTCATTCTATCGCAATGTGCCATTGCCAGAGGAGATAATTCCATCAAAGGTTTCTGCCAAAGTAGAAAACGGAATTCTAAAACTCGATCTACCAAAGAAGAGTCCCACAGAAGGCGAGAGCCAATCAACGAGGGTCGAGGTAAAGTAACCCCCTTACAATCACTCTTCTCTCGCTTTTTTTCTTCCATTATCTATTTTGGAACTATCACCGCCCTACCCTTTATCTCACCGTTCCTTAGCATATCTGCAGCCTTGTTTATTTCAGAAAGAGGGAATTCCTCTATGCTTTGTGATATCTTACCTTGCTTTTGCTTTGCAAGTTCTATGACTTCGCAAAGTTCATTGTAATTCCCCCCAACTGAAAACTGGACTTGATATTCGCTCAATATAGCTGGAACCAACGGGATTTTAACCTCAATTCCAAACATACCAACCACAACAAGGGCACCCCCTTTGTTTAGAATTCTAAAGGCATCTCTTGTTGTGTTCTCTGCGCCAACACAGTCTATAACAACATCGACTCCTTTTCCAGTAATCTTTGTTACCTGTTCTCGAATATCCGGAGCCTGAGAGGATATGCTTAGGGCATGATCGACTAATTTTGCATTCTCGATATCTCGCACTCTCTTTTCGTTGCGGTCCATGCCTATTACTAGGCTTCCTTGACCTAGGATTTTGGCGTACTGCATTCCATAGAATCCAAGTCCGCCCAGTCCAATTACCGCAATGCTCTTACCCGGTCCTAAAAGATGTCTAACCTTCTTTATGGCTCTGTATGGTGTCAGGCCAGCATCTGTCAACGGTGCAAGATTTACAGGTGTGAGACCGGATGCTTTATCAACCTTTACCAAATAGCGGTACGATGGAACAAGAATATACTCAGAATAACCGCCGTCATCTGTCACTCCTGGATATCTGGCATAATTGCACAGCTGCTCATTACCACTCTTGCACTGAACACAAGCTCCACAACCCCACCCAAGAAAGACGGCAACCAAATTCCCCTTGACCAGTCCTCCTGCAGATGATGCAGAAGGAACAGAGTAGCCGACTTCCTCCACCCAACCAGCGACCTCGTGTCCTAAAGTCTTTGGCAATTGAACAGGTATCGAGCTGGCCCAATCACCTTGCATTATATGCAAGTCACTGTGACATAGCCCCGTGCCGCCGATCCTCACTAAGACCTCTTCACCATGGAGTATGCCCGGTTTTGGTACCTCCTCTACTTGCAGTGGTTCTTTGTATGCGTGAATTCGTGCAGATTTCATAATGTCACTTCCGATAGAACAAATTTACAAGGGAACAGCTTTTCCGTCCGATTTAAGTATTACCTCCTGGAGGATGTGTTGTGCTACCTTCTCTGCACCTTGGCCTGTCTTGCAATTTACAAAAACAAATGGCTTTGTGCCTCTAACCGCTATGCAATCTCTTTCAACCACAGAAAGGTCTACACCTACATACGGTGCAAGATCTATCTTGTTTATTACAAGTAAATCGCATGTCTCTATTCCTAATCCTCTCTTTCTTGGATACTTTTCACCCGAGGCCACAGCTATTATGAAAATGAAATAATCTGCAAGCGCAGGACTGAAGGTTGTAGTTATATTGTCTCCTCCGCTTTCTATCATAATAAGGTCAAGGTAGTCATGCTTTGATTCCATTTCTTCCACTACAGATATGTTCATTGAAGGATCCTCTCGAACTGCAGTGTGAGGACATCCTCCAGTGGCAAGACCTACAACCAACTCTTGTGGCAATAGCTGTTGTTCTAGGGCAAGATTTCTACGCATTCTATCTGCATCTTCCCTTGAAACTACATCGTTTGACACAATTCCTATTTTGTAACCTTTAGCAGCTAAAATCGGCACTACCCTCTCTATGAGCATAGTCTTTCCTGACCCGACAGGCCCTCCGATTCCAACTCTTGGAACTCTATTTTCGCTCATTTCATCGACCCTAAGGACGTTGATACTATTATCTTTCCGGAATTCTTTGCAATGCACTGCATGACAACATCGGTATCAAGATCACATTCTATAAGATAGACCTAAGCAATTGGCTCAGCATATCATTATTTACTCTGTTAGGTAACTGTGGCAGAATTGCGGATTTTTTCGCAAGATTAGGCAAAATATGTATTTACTATGGAGACATTGTCAAACTTGGGCCATCGTCAAAATGATTATGATATTGGATTAGTATAAACAAGTTATATTGTTTCTCATAAGAAAATGCATTGTGAATTGAGATCTTACTAACCTTCTCGTCGTCAGTTAGAGCTCATGCCAGATCGGGTTTCTTAAAAGGCGAAAGCAACTGCTTTCTCTATGGTTATATTATTAATATATACATCTCACAAAATCTATAACAATTACTACGCAGTCTCAAATATCGCGCCTTGTTATAGGTAAATAATATACTTATGTAAAGATTCTTGCACTTCAACATCACAATTCGAAGGGAAAATAGAAGAAGGAGAAGATAAAGAAGTAAAAAAGGGTTCGTGCAAGTACTGCTATTTCAGTATTATACCTCATAGAACACTTTGGT
Source organism: Nitrososphaera sp. (assembly GCA_036373855.1). Classification (GTDB taxonomy): domain Archaea; phylum Thermoproteota; class Nitrososphaeria; order Nitrososphaerales; family Nitrososphaeraceae; genus Nitrososphaera. The sequence continues at coordinate 158 of DASUUX010000141.1, read as the reverse complement.
TGATAATGGAAGACGATCCATGCACTTATGAGCACACTGTGGGCATCTTGAAAAATCCTCTTCTGCTTTGAAGCATGAGGTGCACCAACAGCATGATTGGCAGATTATGAAAATTGTTCTTCTACATTTGACTCTGTATTTTGGAAATGAGTTAGAAG
>DASUUX010000140.1:0-9006 GCA_036373855.1 Nitrososphaera sp. | reverse complement strand
TGAGTTGTCCTGTATTTTAACCTTGTAAGTTTTAATCGGCTCTTCAGCAGGCAGGTTCTGCGGACTGCCGGTGTCAAGCTTGAACGCAGATAGGTGTAATGGACACGTAACTGTATTTTCCTCCTCGTTCATAATTCCTGTAGACAAATCGGCGTAGGCGTGTGTACATATTCTGTCGGTGGCATACACATTACCACCTACTTTGGCGACTAGAATTTTTTTGCTGCCCTGATCAAAATCCAGCATGTCGCCATTTTTGAGCGACTTTTCATTGCATACCTTTACCCATTCTTCTTCTGACATAACCATCCAGCTACCTATACTTGTAGTGCTTTTCAAAGAGGTCTTGGGTTTCGCGGTAGCGGGACTTTTCAACTTCCAGTATCTGCTCCATTGCCTCGTCTGCCCTGAGCATTAACTGCTTGCCTTGCCACTTGTTCTCAATAAGATAGTTGATCCATGCTCTGATAGTCGGACCCATCTTTCTCGATAGCGGCTCAAGAAAGCCAGATACAATTTCACGCTTGGCACCTTCCCTGCTGAGGCCTCTTGTCATTAGGTAGTAGATCTGGTTTTCATCCATCTGGGCGACAGAGGCAGAGTGCGTGGCTTTGACTTCATTAGTTTCTATTTCAAGGCCTGGTATTGCATCTGATTTGGCTCCTCTGTCAAGAAGGATTGCATGCCCTGCTAGGTATGATTCCGTGCCTTTCCCCTGCTTGTCTATCTTGATCATGCCCTTGAACAATGACTTTGAATGGTCCTTGAGCACTGATTTGACAAGCACTCTTCCTCTGGTGTGAGGTCCAGAGTGGACAAGGTTAGATGTGACGTCAAAGGATTGGTTGCCTATGCCAAACACTATCTCAACATCCTCTGAAGAGGCGCCAGGCCCTTTCATGACGCTGTCTGTCTTGTAGCGTGAAAGCAACGACCCAAACATGCCAATATACCAGGACATCTTAGCATCTCTTTCAACGAACGCCTTCCTGTTTGAAACGTTGACAGTGTCATGACCCATTGCCTGTAGAGTCACCAATTCCAGATGTGCGTTTGGATTGACATGAGTCTCAACTAATTCGAAATACCCCTGCTGTACGTCTTGTCTACTTGATGAGCCCGGTGCGTAAATCTCTTGCACAATCGTTGCTTTTGAGCCGATATCTGCAACGACGATGTTTCTTGATATCAGCGAAGTGCCATCGTCTGCAAGAGAAGTGATTATCCTTATTGGCTCTTCAAGCATGACGTTTCTCGGGATATAAATGAAAATGCCGGATTGGAAAGCTGACCCTTCAAGTGCAAGGAATTTATCCTCCAGATAATTCGGCTGATTTGCAGCCATGTGCGACCTGATGAGGTCGCCGTGCTTAGTCAGCGCGTCCTTGATGCTAGATAGGATGACACCCTGCTTGGCAACACTATCACGGAGGAAGATCTTATGTATTTCTTGACCTACCTGAAGAATTCCTGTTTCCTGCTCGAGCTCTTCTAGCCTGTCAGAGAGGTCTTTGCCGAGCGCAACAGGCCTTGTCGTCTGCGCGGTAAAATGGATGCTTTCTGGCTTTATCTTGTTGACATCTGAATACTTAGAGTAGAGCGGCGAGACTTCAGCGGGCAGTGACTGATACTGTAAGAAGGCCTGCTTGCGTATTGAAGCAAGCCAGCTAGGCTCTTGAGCCGCTAATAAATCAATATGTCCGCTGTTAATTGAGGACAGAGTAGCAGTTGCCATTGTGGGATCACAAAAGGTGTAGGATAGAGTGGTGGGGGGAAGCTTAACCGACTGAGCCTTCCATTTCGAGCTTGACTAGCCTGTTAAGCTCTACTGCGTACTCCATTGGAAGCTCCTTTGTAAATGGCTCCATGAACCCACCTATGATCATCGAGAGCGCGTCTGACTCTGAGTATCCTCTACTCATCAAGTAGATTATTTGGTCCTCACCTATCTTGCCTACTGTTGCTTCGTGAGTGATAGTCGCGTCGTCCTCGTTGACCTCAATATATGGATACGTGTCAGTTCTAGAGTGCTCGTCCAGCAGTAGTGCATCACACCTTACGTTTGACTTGACACCTGTCGCACCCTTTGCAACGTGCAGCAATCCCCTGTAAGTTGTCCTGCCAGAATCCTTACTCACCGACTTGCTAGTTATTCTAGAGGTAGTGTTTGGCGCAAGGTGGACTGCCTTCGCTCCTGCATCTTGGTGCTGGTCCTTTCCTGCAAATGCCACTGATACGACTTCAGCATGTGCGTTCTTGCCAAGCATGTAGACACCAGGGTACTTCATCGTTAGCCTGCTGCCGAGATTGCCGTCGATCCATTCGACCTTGGCGCCTTCATAAGCATAGGCCCTCTTTGTCACAAGGTTGTAGACATCTTTGCTCCAGTTCTGGATTGTTGTATAGCGTATCTTGGCGCCCTTCTTGGCAATTAACTCCACAACGGCAGAGTGGAGCGACTCCGTGGTATAGACAGGTGCGGTGCACCCTTCGATATAGTGCACTTCAGCGCCCTCATCTGCGATGATAAGCGTTCTCTCAAACTGGCCAATGTTCTCAGCGTTTATCCTGAAATACGCCTGCAGCGGAAGCTCGACTTTGACATTTGGCGGGACATAGATAAACGAACCACCAGACCATACCGCGCTATTGAGGGCGGCAAACTTGTTGTCCTCTGGAGGGATTACCTTGCCAAAGTGCTTCTTGATTATTTCCGGGTATTGCTTTACTGCCGTGTCAGTATCAGAGAAAATTACGCCCTGCTTTTGCAGGTCCTCTCTTAAATTGTGATAAACAGTTTCAGATTCATACTGTGCGCCGACTCCTGCAAGGAATTTACGCTCAGCCTCTGGGATGCCAAGCTTTTCAAAGGTGTTCCTTACCGATTCGGGAACATCCTCCCAGCTCTTGCTGCTGTTCTCTGATGCTTTGGCATAATAGTAAATATTCTGAAAGTCGATTTTAGATAGATCTCCTCCCCACTTTGGCATAGGCTTGCTCAGGAAGACATCGTATGATCTCAACCTGAAATCCCTCATCCAGTCTGGCTCGCCTTTCATCTTGCTGATTTCCTCGACTGTGCCCCGTGAGAGGCCCTTTTTGCTGAGATAAACGTAAAGCTCTGTTGAATCCTTAAAGTCATATTTGCTATAATCCATGCTAAGATCTTTTGCTGTCATACGCTTGATATAACTGCGTTATGTTTTATATACATTTTGCATATTATAGCGTGCCCAAGGAGCTTGTTAGGGCCTACTTATGTTCCAAGCTGCTAGCCACCATTTAGAATTAAAAAATCCCAGACAGTTAGTTAAGTGACTCTGTATCCAGCATCAGGAGGTTCCTGTCAGGCTAGTTATATTTTCACTTAATGGATTTTCAAGGCCACCATTTGTGCCATTTCCGGTGTTATTTACGCCTTATTGCCCTTCTGTCGGTGTCTCTAGGGTGCTTGTCTCTCTGCCAAATGTGACATCGGCGTCCGGGATTTGCTCGGCGCCTGGGGCGTGCTAGCTACACCCTCATCCTGACTTTCCATGGGTTCATTCCCACTTGTAGTAATATTATGTCCAGGACCACTCGTCGCGGATTCATCTGCAGTCTCTGACTGACTGTACTCCTGTTCTAGGCCCAGTAGGAAATAGTGTTGAGCCAAATACAACAACAACAACTACAAAAATAACAGCCACTGCTGCAACGAGGCCAATAATAATCTATCCTGCTGAACCTCTAAAGGATCTGCGTTCGCTATCTTCCGGCATGACAGAACAACATATTGTTGCTCTGATCTACAAATTACTTAACTGCTGGAAATAATGCATCTAGAAGCTCATTTTGGTGTCCAACGTGATTATGATAGTGAGTGACACTCTCTAGTAGTGCAGGCTCTAGCAATTACCTTCCATTTTGCTTCTACATTTCGCGCAAATACAGTCTAGCCATAGTTATAGAAGATCGGCTAATTGCAGAGTGCCAAAATAATAGCATCGTAGAATCTACTTATTGAGGTTGCAGATGGGTTGAAATAGCTTGCATGCGCTATAAATATTGTACTTAAAATTACGTGATTTCAATAATTGGTAACGAGGAAAGATAAGATTTATTATGGAAGAAGCGACATTCCCAGGCTCCTTGTCTTTGGTTATCCTTCGAAAGATCCTCAAGTAGGGGGCTTGCTCTGGTCAAAGAGGGTTTCAGACTCTATCAGTAAGTTAGACGTAGTCGACATCAGGAATATAAGTAGCGAACGATCCATCGATGCGAAACTAAACACTCGCCAAATTGTCAGGAACATCTTACCGTGTTTGATAAGCGATTTTTATGATGCCGCCCGTGGCCTTTTGACTCTGCCCCAAATAGCATTATTGGATAGCTGGGGTGAAGCGAGCATCATCCTGTGGGGCCTTCTTAGGGTTTTTCAGCCACAGACAAGGATAGTGATAGTCTTTCACCACTATGAACCCCGGATACTGCCAGATCGAATTTCTGAGATAAAGTCTCATTCTACCAGAGCAATTGCAAGGAGGTATAACTCACTTGTAGAAAAATTAACCAGTATTATGATTAGAGACTCGGATATGATATTTACAGTCAGCCGCACTTCGGCTAGACAACTCTGCTCCATATATGGGATAACCGGTATAGATATCAAAAAGCAAGAGTATAATGCGTCTCTTGGCTCTGGCAAAATAAGAATAGTTGGCACAGGCGTAGATAGACTTCCCGTCGATGCAGGGGCTCAGAAGAATATTGATTTTTTTTGTATTGGACGCATTGAAAAGCTCGACGGTATTGATAAGATCTGGTCAGCTTTAAGGAAGCTTCGCCCGGCGGTTAACTTTGTCATGATAGGCAGAGCTTCGTTGATCGAAATAAATCATCTCAGGTCAATAGGTATAGACCATAAAGGAGAAGTGCCAAATGGAGAAAAGCTTGAACTGTACTCAAGAGCCAAGGTATTTCTCCTTCCATCAAGCAGAGAGGGGTTTGGAATAGCGCTCGCAGAGAGTTTGCAGCTAGGCATGACTGCCGTGATATGGAGATTGCCTGTGTTTGAAGAACTCTATTCAGAAAGTATAATGGCAAAGCGAGGAACGATCAGATTAGTAGAGAGAGGGAATTACGAATTGTTCGCAAGTGAGGCACTAAACGCCCTGGACTCGTATGATATGAGAAATAGAATAATATCAGCGCAGCCATCGTTGTCATCAACCTTATCAACAACAACAACATCTTCATCTCCTGTTTCGTCGGAGAGCAAAAACACAGCAACAATATCTGTCTTGAAATTAACAGAGGAAAAACAGGAGCATAGAAGTGAGATCCTGCAGGGTTGGGAAGATGTTGTACATAAGGTTGTAAAGGTATTATCTGAATTAATTTAATTAATGCGCGGATAGATCTCGTTAAACCTATGATTCTATGTCTGGTTTACTCTTTTGCTCAAGCTCTTTCGATATTAGCATGTAGGACAAGTAAATTCTTAGCATTTTTGTGATAACCATCGGTGTATCGATGTAAACTGAGATAGCTAATGCCCTCCTGAATGAGTGATGTTGCTCATCCACCATTATTTTTTGCCTTATTTGATGAGAACATAATTGGACAAAATTGCTCTGCTACTCTCCTATCACATTATCAATATGAGCTTTCAAGACTGCAGAAAATATACTATATCCTGTTCAACCATCTTGCTTTATATTGACAAGACCATCTATCTCTAGCAGGTCTTTTTCGTTCGCCATTTCTTTTGCTGCTTTTGTCTCTACATCTTCATTCATGCATTTATTGTAAAATTCGCACCATTTGCATTTGTAATTGCGCATGTATTCAGGAAGCCTTGGTAGTATAGAGGGGTCATTTTCTTCTAAGGCTTTGACAAATAGGTTCTTTCTCCTCACCATTTCATTTTTCAGAAGTTCCCGCGCAATGTCATCTTTTGGCAGTATCACCTGCCAGCTCTCAATGCCAACCTCCTTGGCATTTGCAGGTCGGATAAAATAGTCATTTCCTTCCGCGTCTCGTCTTAACCATCGCAATTCCTTGATGTTGTATCTTATCGAGATGATCCCCTTTTCTATACCGGTTATCGTCAGGTAGTACAATAGCTGACGAAGATATGATCTAAAAGTAGTATCGGAAAAGTCAAGACGCCTGCCGTTTACGGTATCCTTCAATTCCACAACCAAATTATTATCCATAATGTCCGGGTGTGCAATTATTCCATCCATATTCAATTCAGCCTGTGAAACTCCTAGGCCCGCGAGCTCTGTTATTACAAATTCGCTGGCTTCGCCCCGGACGAAGTGATGCACAGATTCATGATTCAGAGGAGCCATATCTGGGAACTTTCTGCCATAGTACTGACGTCGTATGCAGCTAGTAGGTAATATATCAGATACATGCGCTACATTCCCTTCTCTGGCTCTTTCGTTATGCTTTTGCAATAGGTTGCTGAGAAGAATATCTGTGAATTCGGAATTCCTCTGTATTTTTATGGCCAATCCTGATATTCCTAGCCTCTCTGTAATATTCTAATGCCACCTAATAAATGACAGCTAAGTAACTGCAGCCACCACCTTTTTTGAGGCCGCAAGATAGGTCCCAATAATAAGACGCCAAATGACCGACCGGTCCTTGGTTTTTACTTGCGAATTTTCTATTGTTACTTTTTTCGGTGTGTATAAGGCGGTGCTTCCTCCATGCTAATAAAAATAAAGAAGGTACCGAAGGGCATCATGATCTACTCATGAATTTCAACTATTTTTCATATTATACTCTCAAAAGAAAGTCATTTTTGATTGGTTGTATGCTTATTCTACAACTTTTTGCCCTTACAGGTTAAGTGGCCCGATATTGATGTGCGCCTCCCCTTTCATAATCTGTCTGCTCCTATGCTTCTTCTTCTTTTGTCATGATGGTGGTGGTGGTTATTACGATTATTTGGAAGGGAGGAGATCTCTTCTTTCCAGAGACCCTGAGCGTAAGAGTCTACGAGCAATCAGGGCCAACCATACCACCAGAGGCACAAGAGACACGAGCGAGAAGACAACCAATCGTCCCAGCTGTGGGCGGTACTAACGCCAATACACCTGCAGACAACCCAGCATATCCAGTAGTCTTGGTAAAGAGATAGTGGTGGCTCCGCAGCATGACAACTGAAACGATGATAATGGCAAGGGCACTAAGGACGTAGCTTACGTCAAAAGCGGTACCCTGCCAGGTCGCAAGCATTGCTTGTCCTGCTTACAGGAATATAGACCTCTCCACATCTGTAGCGGCCGTCCAGTATTGGTTACTCAAGGAAAGCAATTCAAAGGCCACAGCCGATGCAAAGTAAGTCGCTGTAGCTACAAGCTGAAGGGTCAAGGCAATTGCCATTAAAGATTCATTGGCTCGTCTGAGTGAAGCCCAGAGGGCTAAGAAGACTCCGACCAAAAGGAGATAATCGACAATCAACAAGAGATCCATGTCGAGCAGCTCCACAAGCGCATTGTCCTAAAAGAGCGTGAACCAGCCGATCACACTGTTAGGTGGTGGACAGAGGAAGAAGACTACCATTTGGATAGGTATAAACACTAAAACGGCCAGAGCAGCCATTCCACCAACTCTATGAAGAGTTTGCCAAGCGTATGTGCTCTTGGGATTGTTATTGTTACTAAACGACATGGAGAAGTAGGTGCCAAAACAACTGATAAAAAAATCTAGGATTTCAGTGCAATGCACTGCACACCTCACGGTTAAATCTACAAGATACGATCGGCTTATTATCCGAGGTATGTGTATGTATGTATGAAAGCTATAATTATTTATCATACTCGCTTTGGCAATACAGAGAGAATTGCAAAATCTCTTGAAATAGGACTTAAGGAAGCAGCTGGCATTCAGGATGTTGTTTGTATCAATGCAAGAGATGTAACAGCTGTTGATGATTTACTCAAAGAATATGATATAATCTGCATAGGCGCTCCAACTGAGGGATTTTCTGCACCCAAACCGATAAAGGAATTCATTGCAAAGCTCAAAGGCGTTAACCTAGCTGGCAAGTACGGATTTGCGTTTGACACAAGAGTGGATTCCCGTTTATCGGGGAGCGCAGCGAAGTTCATTGAGAAGGAACTGAAGAGTCAAGGACTTCAAATCGTCTCACCGCTCGAATCCGCAATAGTCTTTGCCTTGAAAGAGATGGGTACGATCACTGGTGCAAAGCTCAAAGAAGGAGAAGATAAGAGGTTTGAGCAGGTAGGTCTTCACGTTGGGACTGCTAATGTGCAGAGGAGCAGCAAACTATCTGCAAGGGAATAGTAGTAGTAACTTTTCTATGCTCTAATTCTGGTGGTATAGTCGGGTGCTAGAACTTGACATTTTGCTTTAAGCACCTTCTGTTTGATTTAGCTTTTTTGTAATGGACTTGTATTTTCCTGGCTCTATCTCTTGCAGCTTATCCGCCTTGTACCAGCTGTTCTAGGTATATTCAGCCTCGTTATACGTCCAGTGTTGGTTCTGTAAAGAACAAAGCTCTTTCTCATTGTAACGATGGCTTATATTTGTATATATAGCTAAATTAGTTCTAAAAAATAAACTACGTATTCCTTGTTATAATGCAAGAAACACCGTCGCCTGTTGTAGCCGCCTAAGATTCGATCGAAGGCACTGCTTGTGTAGTTGCTTGCTTAGACTATAGCTGCTTTAATGCTTCTTCTTATCGGTCTTGCTACTCTTAAATCCTACAGGTCAGTGCTTGAAGCTGCAACAGGCTTGAAGATCAGGACGCGATGAGCAGAAAAACCTTCTTTCTACCATGACTGTGCTATTGTCGTCTCGCTTCTTGTAATTGGCATAGCCCTGGCAATAGCTGGAGTCATGATAACAATTTTAGACAGGAGCCAGATAAATAGGATGAAGCAGTTTGCTGGTGATATCAGCGACCTCATATAGTGGATAGAGATGACTCTGGTGGTATAATATGGCCAAACTTGAAGCAAGAAACATAGGCAAGCAATTTCT
>DASUUX010000139.1:0-8636 GCA_036373855.1 Nitrososphaera sp. | reverse complement strand
CAACATTGTGCCATGGCAGATACTGACTTCTGAAAAAGGAGCCAAGCTGGAATACGTGGGAACTGACGACAACGGTTATCTAAAGCTTCAGGAATACATGAATTATCTTGAGAGCAGCAATAAGAAAGTAAAACTTGTATCAGTATCACATATGTCAAACGTACTTGGCACCATCGTCCCAGTAAATGACATGATTAAGATGTCGCATGAAAGAGGTATCCCTGTTTTGATCGACGCTGCGCAATCAGTTCCGCACATGCCTGTGGATGTCCAAAAGATGGACTGCGATTTTATGGCTTTCTCAGCGCATAAAATGCTGGGGCCGACGGGCGTCGGCATATTGTACGTGAAGAAAGAGATTCTTGAAAAGATGCCGCCCTTTATAGGCGGAGGCGACATGATTAAGGAAGTTCACAAGTACGAGACAAGGTACAATGACCTTCCATACAAATTTGAGGGTGGAACTCCCAATATTGCTGATGTCATTGGTTTTGCCGCTGCAATTGACTACCTGAACAATCTTGGCATGGACAAGGTCAGAGAGCACGAAGTGGAGCTGACAGAGTATGCACTTGACATAATAACTAGAGTCAAAGGCGTAACGCTCTACGGTCCACGCAACACAAAGGACAGGGGGGGTGTGATATCGTTTAACATTGGCGACATCCACCCGCACGACTTGGCTACTATCATGAATGATCATGGCGTTGCGATAAGATCAGGTCATCACTGTGCGCAAGTGCTCATGGAGAGGCTTGACGTTCCGGCAACATCTAGGGCAAGTTTTTATATCTACAATACAAAGGAGGAAATCGATATCTTCGTTGGCGCGCTTGAGGAAGCAAGGAGGCTATTCAAGATTTGAGTGACGATATTTATCGTGAAATAATTCTGGATCACTACCGCAACCCGCGCAACAAGGGTAAGCTGCTTGACGCAGACGTGAGTATTCATGACAGCAACCCCCTATGCGGCGACGAGATTGACATTCATCTTAAGGTTCATGGCGACAAGATAAAAGACATCAAGTTTGAGGGAAGAGGTTGTGCGATCAGCCAAGCAAGCGCTTCAATGCTAACTGAGATGATAATGGGCAAGCCGCTGACTTCTGTCAAGGATCTGACTAAAGATGACATCTTGGAAAATATTGGGCTCCTCAACTTAGGCCCAGCAAGGATAAAATGCGCTCTGTTATCGCTCAAAGTGCTCAAGCTGGGTATGGTGAAATACTATGCAGACAGAGACCCTGATTCTGCCAAAAAGCTGCAGACCGATTCAACTAGCCTGTAAATTCATCAGTGTCCAAGGAAGGCGGGACTCACACCTAAACCTTCAGTTGAAATGCAGAGAAACACGCGGCGAGGTTAACAAGTTTTGCTCTGTACTGTGTGTGTATATCCGATAATTGAAGTCACAGATTAAGCCCCTTTGCGCTGAGGTATTATTGAAAGTTAGAAGATGTATGTCATCTTTGAAATAAGAGTCCAATTCTTTGCAAGCGCTTTGGTTCCATCCACAATCATGCTATTATGCAATATGGTTTTATATCAGTTCTTTAGTATTCTAGCATAACAAGTTAATGTCCGCAGACACTTCATCGGAGAAACCGAAGAGTAAAATTGCATACGCCACAATTAGAATGCCTGATGGAAAAGAGCATGAAATTCCATTAGCTCCAAAAACCTTCAGCTCAGGACGTGAGGGCTACTATTCACAAGTTCCTTCATTTGTTTATGATAATGAAGTATATGGCGGACAGATCCAAATTTGGAAAAAAGGTGAAAAAGGTCAAAAATCCTGAATCGTATTAGCATGCCTTGCTTTTAACGGTTGTTGTCTTCTATTGGGATAATAATAGGAAAGGGACGTGAGCTGCTGCTTTGCTCCTCTAATAATAGGAAACCATACCTTCTTTAGGCATTGATATATCTTAGTAGGGTAGAGTATATATACATCATATCTCGATGGCATCACCAAGATCCAAAGGTGAGATCATCCAAAGTATTGTAGATCTTGCCTTTAGGACAGATAAGTTCACAATAGTAAAAAGCGAAGATACTGATTTGGTAGTTGAAAAAAAGATTGTAGATGCAGCCATTGACAAAGCCTCAGGGGCCGAGAAGATTGCGAAGACCTACAGAGCATATATTCTGTTTGACGAATCCTCCCATGAAGCAAAATATAATGAAGAGCTAACTCAATCCTCCTCTGACAATGTTAATTTTGACTCTTCCTCTAGAAGCAACAATAACAGTGGAATGGAAACCATGTCGTTTGGCACGTCAAAAAAGTTCTTTAGAGGAAAAATGTTTGCACATAAAGAGACGAGAAAAACTTGGGGTAGCAAGGGAGATACGATGACAAGTAAAGTATTAGACTACTCCTTTGATGTGAAGTCAATTCGTAATACCATAGAAAACCTTGTTAATGAAAGTGGATGGAAGTTAGTTCAAGTAATATCTCTGAGCGAAGCCTCCTATTAAGAAGAAAGGGTGGTTTCGGTTCTGACTTAAAAAGTACATCCTATATCGCCATTTAATATGGGAGCAATATGAGAAAAAACCTCTCTGATGCATATAATTAATTATTGTTCTTTTGTAAAAATAGTTCCAGCATGTTTTGAACTCATAATTATATATACTATATACTGCCAGATGAATTAGCGAGTATGAGCAATACAGAAAGTAAAACAAAGGACGAAGAAGAAGAAGAAGAAGGAGAAGTGGAAGAAAACAATAATGAAGTATTGCCGCAGATCGGCGAAGATCCCGGCCTCCCAGCTGATGCGATAGAACAGGATTCAAAAGCAAGGGCAGACAAGGAGCACAAACAAGAGAAAGGCAAAGATTTGACAAAATCAAAACAATAACAATATAGCTACTAAGAAATGATCCTGACAAAGAATAGCTCCTATAGCTTTGCAAAATTCCAAAAGATTAATTGAAAGCCGGGGAACCACTATTGAATTTTCTGTGTTGTCTACCACCAAGACTGGGACCAGTTTATTGGCCTACGCAGTGAGGCTCCAAACTGATTTTTCACTTTATTATTATTAGTATAGCCAATCAACATTGGACTTTGATCGAATTAGGTAAATCACTATTGTTTGTGTGTTTCTTTCATCTCCCCCTATTAATGCTGCATAAGATTTTGGTTCGTCCTAATTATCTCTCCTTTAATTCACTTAACTCCTAGTACTATTTTCCCTTGCAAGTTGTGTGCATAACTTGAGGTGTTCTTTTTCTTCTTTCAAAATCGATCTAATTTCTGCTGCAAACTTCTTTTCCTTTAATTCATTAGCTATTTCACTTAGCACTTCATAATGGGTTACTTCACCTCCTTCTGCAAGACACAGAAACTCTAATGCATCTAATGTATCAGGATCTTCTCCAAGATAGGTTTGCATCATTTGTGATGCCTTTTGTGATGCTTTTCCTCATGTTGTCTTATACTGTCTTGGTTTAGACCCTCCGATTCGGAAACTCTCTGCATTAATTTTTCAATCTTTTTCTGATGACCCGCAGCTTCATTTTTCATCCCTTGTAGTTTTCCCTTTATTCCTCGTTTATCCAGCAGACCTTTTAAAGAAAGCTCTTCTACTGCTTTCTGAGCTGCAATTTCCAATCCTAGGACTTCGCCTATCTGCTCTTCAACCTTTTCTATTTCTACCATATAACCCACCACCTACATTTACATATTATTATTAAAAGTTGAAGTGAATAATACTTCTCAATAATGTTATTCACTGCTTTCTGATTCTTGTCCATTATGGATTATTACAATCTGACCGCAGAATCAAGAACATTGTAAGCACAAGAAAGGAAAGAGACCATCCCAACGAGTGCAGATGTATGTATCTATACGATAACACGTCAGCTGCCGTTTCCTGCTTCTCCTTCTGCCGCTCCCCCCCTCCTTCTCCTCCTGTTACCGTTGACGCTTGGGTTATATTCGATGTTAGATCAGGTACCGCACTAGATGCAAAGTCAAGCAATGGGGCATGCCATATCCCAAAACCTACCATAAAGACCATGGCAAATACGAGCACAGCAACTATTGCCCTTGGCTCCTTTACTCTTCGCATGTCTGGAGCGTCTTCCATGTACATCTTTCTCATTATCCAGGCATAGTAACCAAGCGAGAGCGCGCTGTTGAGCACACCAGCGATTGCAAGCCATGGGCCCCACTCGACAATTGGCCCGGAGTTGATGCCCGCCCCAAAGAGTACTAACTTGCTCCAGAAACCGTTGAGCGGTGGAACGCCTGCAAGTGCAAGAAGAGATATAGAAAGCGCGATTGCAGTTATTGGCATGCGCCTCCCAAGACCGCGATACTTCTCCAAGCTATAGCTTGCAAGCGCGGTCGCTACTGCTGCTACTGCAATGAATCCAGCAGACTTCATAACTGCGTGATTGATTATATGAAATAGTGAGCCTGATAGCGCCTGATCAGAGTAGGGAGCAAGTGCAATACCTATCATGATATAGCCTGCCTGTGCAATTGAGGAGTACGCAAGTATCCTTGGCACGCTTCTTTGCACCAGCGCGGCAAGGTTACCAAGTGTCATGGTAAAGACCGCTACTATTGCCAGAGTAAGCGTCCAGTCAAGGTTGAGGGCAAACATTCCAAGCACGATCACGCGGATCGCAGCGGCAAAGCCGGCCTTCTTGGTGCCTGCTGCCAGCAGCGCGCCGATAGTGGTGGGCGATCCCTCATAGGCATCTGGCAGCCACATGTGGAACGGCACAAGGCCCATCTTGAAGCCAAAGCCAGCGATGAACAATGCCACAGCAAGAAGTCCAATAGGCGTGAGGCTTGCATCTAGGTTAGCAAGCGCCCTTATGGAATCTCCTATGTTGGTTGTACCTGTTATTCCATAGACAAGTCCTATGGCAAGGACAATAATCGCAGACGACAGTGCGCCAAACATGAAATACTTGATTGCTGCCTCATTTGATATCGGGTCGCGCTTTGAAAAGCCGGCCAGTGCATAGGTTGGAAGCGACATCAGCTCCCATGCGACCAATAGCATTACAAAGTCGGTCGAATACGCAATGATCACCATGCCGATACTCGAGAGGAGTATCAGAGAATAGTATGCAGCAGGGTTTGACCTACCCTTATAATAATTCCAAGATGAGGCGGTGACCATTATCGACACGATCAAGAGCGCAATGGCAAAGAACGAGCCAAACATGTCATCTACTACTACTTCCTGCGAGAATGCTACTGCTGGTAGTACTTCACCGGTAAGGACGCGAAAGACGATAATGGCCATTGCCGCAACAAGAGCACCAAACGCAATTGCACTGTAAAGCTTGTTTCTGTCCCTGCCTTTTTCACGCCTGCCTGCATCAATGGCAGGGATGGCAAGACCTACAGAGCCCAGTATTATCGTTACGAGTATTGGAGAGGAGAGGAGGTCGACCATTTTTTATCATATACACCTACTACAAGAACAGGAGCATCAAAATTATCATGATGCCCGCTGCGAATACGAAAAGGTATGTCTGTGTGATGCCGCTCTGACCTGCCTTGACTATCCCCGACATGTAAGTCATCGACTGCTGAAGAGCAGGGTTGATGCCATCGACTATTGCACTTTCAAAGTATCTCCAAATGAAGCGGTAAATCGCGAGCGGTCCTATCACAGCGCCCCAATAAAGCGCAGTGTTGAGGTACCACCTATTGTAGAGGAATTTCCAGATGGCCCTAGTGACGATGCTTCTTGAAATGACCAGCGGATTTACATGGCGTCCAATGTAGAATATGTAGCCCAGCGCGCCCCCTATCGCAAATGCGCCAATAGATGCAATCGCAGCAATTGGATTTAGTCCAAACCAAGTTCTGTCGCCTTCTGGAGCAATGGTGACTGGAGCTTCCTCCCCGCCTTGAATACCAAACGATTCGGCAAGGTATTCGCCTAGGAGGTGGTGTATCTCAGCCTCAAATACAAAGCCAATCACGCCTATCGCTATAGAAGCAATGGCTAGTATCGCATATGGGATCCACATTCTAGGTCCTGCATCATGTATGTGGTGACCCCTTTGCTCCATCTCCTCAATATGCCTACTCTTCTTACCAAAGAACGCCATCCCTAACATTCTGAAGGTATAAAACGCAGTCATAACTGCCACCACTACTGCCAATATGAAGAGCGGCTGAGAGAACGTGTAACCGGATTCAAGCACTGACGCAAAGACGGCATCCTTGCTCCAAAAGCCTAATGTGAAGAGAGGGGCGCCTGCAAGCGATAGGCCTGCCAGCAGCATAAACACATATGTCTTTTTCATATGTTTTTTTAGGCCACCCATATCGCTCATGAATCTAGAACCTACGCCGTGCAGAAGAGCGCCGGCTCCCATAAAGAGAGATGCCTTGAACATCGCATGGCTCATTAGGTGGAAGAACCCTGCTGTGTAACCGTCAACAAAATTCAATGAAAGTCCAGCAATGCCTATGGCCATCATCATGTAGCCAATCTGTGAGCCTGTCGAATATGCAAGCACTTTTTTTATCTCCGGATTTACTAGTGCCTGAGTCGCAAGCAAGAACGCAGTGATTGCGCCTACCCACGCAACCACTTCAAAGAATTGCTCAACACTGAATGCTCCTACAGACGCAAGTGCAAAGAATAGTGGAGCAATACGCGCTACCAAGAACACACCGGCCTTGACCATTGTTGCAGCGTGAATGAGCGCAGAGACTGCTGTGGGGCCAGTCATGGCTTCTAGGAGCCACTCGTTGAGCGGGAACTGCGCAGACTTGCCTACCGCCCCTCCAAAGAGCAGGACGGCTGCGGGGACAAGCAAGTTTTGCTGCGACATTGCGATCGCCCATGCTGGGTCCTCGGCTAGCTCCTTGAATCCAAAGGTTCCGGCGTGCATGAAGATCAGGAACATACCTGCAAGCATCATAATGTCTCCTGCGCGAGTCATGAGGAAAGCCTTCATGCCTGCGTGTGTAGGCGAAGTCCACATGGAGATGCCGCCTGCAATGTGTCCCTCGACGCCCACATAGTCTTTCTTCCTATCATAGTACCAGAAGCCGATAAGCGCATATGACGCAAGTCCTACGCCTTCCCATCCAAAAAAGACCATAAGCAGGTTGTCTGATAGAACGATCAGCTGCATAGACCCTATAAAGAAGAGCATGAAGAACCAGTAGCGCGTGAGATCTTTGTCGCCATGCATGTAGCCTGTCGAGTATACTATGATTAGGAACGAGATCCATGCCACTAGATTTGCCATGACAATAGCGAGGGGATCTGCAAGCACACCCGCCTCAAGGCTCAGTGAAGAGATCCACGGTATTTGGCTATGCACCTCCGCTCCCTCCAGAGCAAGAGGCATCAGGGTCGCAGCAGAAATCGCACTGGCCAGTGCAAGCCCTACTGCAGTATAATCTCGAGCACGGTGGCCTGCCCGTGCAACTGCGGCAATTATTGCGGCACCTACAAAGGGTAGCAGCCACACGAGCCAAACATTGATTGCAATTCCTTCAAACCCTACTGTTGTCATCCATGGGTCATCCTCCCTCTCTTTCTCTCTCCCTTATTGTCCTTCTGCTCCCGCAGTCTCATCTCCTCCCGAATTTTGTTCTATATTTTCGGATGCGACCCCGCCTGATTCTGTGCCTGTGTTTTGTGACGGCACAGGCAGCACGCCTTCCTGTCCTTGAAACATGTTGTTAGTGTAATAATCTGTGATCGGATTTAGGAACAAATCGGGATAAACACCTATTATAAGTGTCATTGCAGCAAATACTGCCATTGTAGCAGTGATATACCGGTTTGAGTCCTTGACGTGAGCCAACTGTTCAGGTATCTTGCCAAAGAATATGCGCTTGTACATCCAAAGGATGTAGGCAGACGAAAGGACGGTTGCAAGGATGCCGAGAGCAAACATCGTTGTCCTCAGTGGATCCATCTCTGCTGTTGCAGTCTGCAATACGCCGTTAAATAATATCCATTCGGCCATAAAGCCGCTTGTCGGCGGTATCCCAATGATAGTAAGTGCACCTATCATTGCAATCACTGCAGTGTAAGGCATCTTGCCTGCAAGTCCACCGAGCTTGGCCATGCTCCTTGTGCCGGTCTGAAGGATTATCGAGCCGGCCATCATGAAAAGGATCGCCTTGCCTAGGCCGTGAGTTATATACATCATCGTTCCGCCGGTTATGCCGAGTATACTTTCAGAGCTGAGACCAAATAGTATGTAACCCATCTGGCTGATGCTGGAATAAGCGAGAACTTTCTTAATATCATCCTGCATTAGAGCCATGGCACCTCCGTATATCATAGTTGCAAGACCCCACATGTTGATATACAAACTGTACTGTTCGTAGCTGCCTGTGCCTGAGAGAAGCTCCATCCAGAGTCGCAAGAGCCCGTATGCCCCTATGCCGATCATAGCCGGAGACAAGAGTGCTGAGACGGGAGTAGGAGCCTCTGCATGGGCGTACGGCAGCCAAATGTGGAGCATAAAAGCTGCAAGTTTGACACCAAGCCCTATTACAAGTGCAAAGACAATCAGCGGGAGCCACTGTGCTGGGATGTTGCCTGCATTTGCCCTAATTGTGTCAAAATCAAAGCCACCTGCAAAGAATCCCATGGCCAAAAGGCCAAGCAGCAGCAC
>DASUUX010000138.1:0-15917 GCA_036373855.1 Nitrososphaera sp. | reverse complement strand
TTGGTCTTTCTTA
Source organism: Nitrososphaera sp. (assembly GCA_036373855.1). Taxonomy (GTDB): domain Archaea; phylum Thermoproteota; class Nitrososphaeria; order Nitrososphaerales; family Nitrososphaeraceae; genus Nitrososphaera. Next base: position 15,904 of record DASUUX010000138.1, on the reverse strand, counting down.
CTCCAATACTTTCCAACATGAGGCCTGTTCCAGAGAGATAGCTCACAAGGTCGGAGCGAGCCTGTGAATCGAGGGAGAGGCATGCATTATCATTTATGTGTACATGAAAGCCATTGTTACCGGAAAAGTAAATTTGAATCGCACTATGCTCTAGGCCAATGTCTTCTAATAAAAATTCAATCAAACGTCTAGCCTCCTTCTTAGAGCTATCTATGCACTTGCTGCAAGGGATGGAAACATAATCCGCCTTTTTGTAGCCGCAGGATGAGCAAGAATATGATGATCTCTCTTCTTCCTGTTGAGGAGGAGATGCATTGCCACAGTTTATGCATACTGAGTACGAATGCGATGGAACACACGGCATGCCAAGATCTTTACCATCAATATCAAAGATCAGGTCTGCCCCAAGCCACTGTTTCTCCTGCATAGGTTGTTGTGTTGGAAATCGATAATATGCATTTGAGCAATAGACATCAGAAGGCGCCTCCCTGACAAGCATAGCATCGAGCTCTTTCATGCTTTTGAATGAAAGATGCCTAAGCATGCCTGCTTGTCCGAAGTGCATATAACCAAACTCACGTTGCTGCATTTGGAGAGGCTCTTCAATTGCCTTTGACTGGTTGAAGTAATACTCGCGGAAGGCTTTTTTTAGTACCGAAATAGTTTTGGCGGCAAAGAGATTCTCTCTCATTTCTTCTTCCTGCCAAACTGAATTGGATTTATTAGGGTATCGCATTCTGCAGTTGCAAAGCAGAGATTTTCGTTCCTGAGTTTATCGCATGAAGGAACAGAATATTTGATATGACTTCCTTTCATACCAGCTAGGTGCTCCACTTGGTATCGGGTTATCTTTTCGTTGAAATCAGGAGCATTTTCAAACATCAAGACGATTTCATCCACGGGCTTGCCTATAGCCAACATGTATGTGGCAAGCATTACGCGCGCGGAGTGGGGTAGGTTATCGCCTCTATTCATGACTTCAAGCGCATGCTTGATGCATGGTGGGTAGTCCGTTACTGCCGCTGAGACGCGCCGTTCGTAACGTGACTGGAGTTTTAAGCGTAGCTGGTCAGCTTTTGACTTTATGCCTTGCGGCAGAGTGGGTAGGGTCATTGCTCTGATTTTATCATAAATGAGCACAGAGAGCTCATTTCTAATGAGTCTGACGGTCTCATCAGCATCGAGATAAACGTAGCCATTGTGGACAAGCCTGTTGATCAGTTTCCATTCCTGTTCGTTGAAATGAGAAGCTCTTGAAAGATAGTCAACAACTCGGACCTTGAATAGTCGCTGATCCTCTGATATAACGATTTTCAATTTGAACAAATCCTCAAAGATTTTAGTAAAGACAGAACTTCTCTTAATTTCGCTCTGCTTTCTTAAATCCTCTTTGAGGAACTTCTCTGCCCTTCTTGCTTCCGCTAGCGCGAACTTTCTCAGTACCTGCTCGAAGCCAATTGACTTGACGATCACAAGAGAAATAAGGAATGTAAGGATCTCAATTTCGTATCTCTCAAGGTTATCGTATATCTTCCCGTTGACCTCGATCTCAATACGCTCGGCAGCTCGGTCGATAATATGCTTCATATCGGGCCTGTCAAGCTCCTCCCAGCCGAAGCTAGACTCGCGCAGGTATTCACCAGCTTCATTCAAAAACGGATACTTGGCTAGATCACTACCGGCCATTCTTATAGAAGACAAGTTCGATAGTAAAATAGCTGTTCTACCATAAAAACTCCATTACAATAAGTTAAAGTAAGAAAAATTATCTTCAATTGGAAGCCATGGATGTAAGGGTGGGGTTTCATGTTTCCATAGCAGGTGGGATATCAAATTCCGTCAACAATGCAAAAAAATTAGGGTGTACCGCATTTCAAATATTTAGTCGGAATCCCCGTGGTTGGGCTGCCAAGCCTCTACCACATGATGAGGTAGACTCGTTCAAAAATAGGCTCTGTGCAAGTGGAATCGAAAAAACATCAGTAGTTGTCCACATGCCGTATCTGCCGAACCTGTCAGGGCCTCCAGGAGAATTGTATGAAAGATCAGTGAAGACTCTTACAGAAGAGGTTAAAAGATGTGATTTGCTTGGAATATCCTATCTTGTGATACACCTTGGAAGTCACATGGGCAGGGGATCAAATAGTGGCATTGATCAGCTGGTAAATGCCTTAACAGCCGCCAGTGACCGTAGCAAATCCGCAAATGCAGTGGTGGTTCTCTTGGAAAATAATGTGGGACAGAAGAATAGTGTTGGGGGCACACTTGAAGAGCTACGCCTCATCCTCGATAGGCTCAGTAGCTCAAGGCAATTTGGTGTCTGCATCGATACCTGCCATTTATTTGCCTCCGGCTATGACCTGCGCACAAAGGAGGATGTAAATAAAATATTTGAAAAAATCAAGGATTTCGTCGGCCTGAAAGAATTGAAAATTGTCCACCTGAACGATTCAAAAGGAGGGCTGGGCTCAAACCTAGACCGGCATGAGCATATCGGCCTTGGATCAATAGGCATTGAGGGTATTACTGCTTTTCTCAACCACCGAGCGATTCAGGCCCTGCCAGTAATAATGGAGACGCCGATCGATAAAAGGAGAGGAGATGAGCAGAACCTCCGGGTCGTTCTAGATATAATAAAAAAATAACATAGTAATAATAATAATAATTATTACTTATTGAGCCTGTGAGATTCTACATTAGTAGAGCCTTCGTAGTATGTCACGATTAGCGGGTCGTCTATATTATAAGGACATCCTTGGATGCTTTTTGGTTGACCGTCGGGTGGCTCTATGACGCATATATCTCCCTGCTTTATCGACACATTAACCTCTTCAGTTACGGTCTGCCTGAATAGGATCTCTGCAAGAGGGAACCCTTGTACCATTTGTATGAGCATGAATGCTCCAAAGAATGCAAGGCCAAACAGTATAGCTAGCTTCTTAGTTGAGATCCTTGCAAACTCTGATGAATCAGACTCATAGCCCATATGCTACACTGTCGTGCTCATTTCTAAAAAACTTATGGGAGTCATCGGGAGGTCTCTGTAGCTTTCTCAATTGCTTCTTCCTGCTCACGCCATTCATCAAAGTATGCCATCAGGAGATGAGCCGCTAATTCTTCCTTTGTGTGATCAGCTTTGAGATGAACTGGCAGATATTCGGGTGTGAAGAATAGGTTGCAGATATAGCAGAACGGGTTTCGTTCATGCATTTTTAGCAAGTTACGTTATTAGGTTATGTGACTGCAAATATAAGAGCTTGGTTCTGAGCATCCCTAAGAATAGACAGAATAAGCTACCCAATTTTTAAATCAAAGTTGTTCACTACTGTTTGTCCATGAATCTCTGTTTGCGGTATAGCTATCTGCAAACAGCAAAGATTAGATCAGAAGTAGAGTCTCCTGAGAATGACCACGCTTGAACTTCCTAAACTTCAAAGATCTATTTCCCTAATAAAACAACATCTTCTAATACCACCAGGTTCTTGGTTAGACTTACAGAGGTAATCTATTGTTGAGCTTTGCTGCAGCTTAGGATAATTCTCAACGACGGCGCAGATAACAAATCCTAGCGACCAGGCAGTGAATTATTTGAATTAGGACCTAGTCATATATACTAGAGCGTAACGCGCATGAGGTCTGTGGGAACCAATACTTCCGAGCCGCCCATTTCCAACTATCAACCGATAAAACAAATTATAAGTAGGTTAGCAAGAAAGTCTGGATACATATATGGTCTTTGGCAGGGACATCCGGCTTTCGAGGATATTGAATCACGGCAAAATGCTGTGCATTCCAATGGACCATGGTATAAGCAATGGTCCCATTAGGGGACTAGAAGACGTTCATGGCATGATCTATCAATGCGCCTCTGCTGGACTCACCTGTGTCCTTGTCAACAAAGGCATCATCAAGACTATGCCAAGGCCGCCAGATATTGGATTGATAGTACACTTTTCCGGCAGTACATCTATAGGTCCAGCACCAAACAGAAAGATGCTGATAGGAAGTGTCGAAGAAGCGATCAGGCTCGGAGCCGATGCGGTTTCTCTTCATATTAATATTGGTTCAAAAGAAGAGCCTGAGATGCTGCAAAAACTTGGTATGATATCTGATAAGTGCGACGAATGGAGTCTCCCTCTGGTCGCGATGATGTATCCGCGCGGAGAGAACATTAAAAACCCTCATGACCCGGAGATCGTGGCACATGCAGCAAGAGTGGGTGCTGAAGCGGGCGCAGACATTGTAAAAACAGTATACACCGGTGATCCGGATTCGTTTAAGCGGGTTGTTAGAAGCTGTCCCGTGCCGGTGGTAATTGCTGGCGGACCCAAGGCTAATAGCGACAGGGAAATTTTGGAGATGTGCAATGGGGCAATGGCAGCAGGCGCAAAAGGCGTGACGTTTGGCCGCAACATTTTCCAACACAAGAATCCGCCTGCAATGGTACGCGCATTAGGGAAGATCATAATTGAAAACAGAAATGTTAGAGAGGCTCTGAAAGAATTTGACTGACCTCAAACCAAAAGAGCTGATTGTCAGGCCAACCGTGGCAATATCTTCTCTTGGCGACTTTCTATCAAAACTAAAGGAAAAGGACAATTTGATAGTCAACGTTGATCCAAAGCTAGCTGGCGAGAGTTTCCGTACAATATATGAGTCAGAGGACGCTGACATCGTGATCTGCACGACTTTTGATCAATTGAAATTGCTCAGGGCGTCTGGCAGGAGCGTTGGGTATTTCAAGAAAGTGACAAGCAACCTTGACGTCGATGATATTGAAAGAGCATCAGAGTTTGGAGCAGAACTTGTAATCGTTGACACATCAAACTGGAAGATAATTCCGCTTGAAAATATTATTGCCAAACTACACAAGTCTAAGACAAAAGTTTTCGCCACAGCAAAAACCTCGCAAGAGGTTGCCACATTGTTTGCAATCCTCGAGCTAGGAGTCGATGGGGTAATTTTATCGACAGATAGCGAAGAGGAAGTCGATAGGGCGAAACAGCAGCTAACTACTGCTAGGTTCCTTATTACGCGAGCTAGGATTATAGAGGTAAAAGACGTCGGCACCGGGGAGCGGGTCTGTGTAGACACCGCTTCTATGATGGGGATGGGAGAAGGCATGTTGGTTGGAAGCAGATCAAACTTTATGCTTTTAGTACACAATGAATCAGTCGGATCCTCTTTTACCTCACCCCGGCCCTTCAGGGTTAACGCTGGTGCAGTATATTGTTACACAATAGTGCCTGGTGGAGGAACGCGCTATCTTTCCGAGATCGAATCGGGAAGCGAAGTGTGGATTGTTAACAAGGAAGGTATTGCAAGAAGCGCTGTCGTCGGCAGATCAAAGATAGAGACGCGACCGCTGAGACTAATACGCGCAGAGATCGACGGTGAGAAAGGCACCGTTATTTTACAAAACGCTGAGACGATACGGCTGATATCCAAGGATGGCAAGCTGTTATCCGTGACTGAAGTAAAAGTGGGCGATGAGGTACTGGGCTATGCCAAGCAAGCAGGAGGCCGCCACTTTGGGATGGAAGTCGACGAATTCATTGTAGAAAAATAATAGCACTAATTTTCTTTAGATCATAACTTATTTGTCTATCTCATAATTTAATAAAACACTATGTGCTAGTTCAAAGCAATTTTTCTGATGGCTACGGCCGCGCCATGATATATTAAATCAAGAGGCAAAAAGATATTGAGACACTACCAGATCTATATAGGGCCTGCAAGCGAAAAAATTCAACTTCTACAAGCCTAGAGGAATAACTAGAAGGTCGCTGACACCTTTCAAGGAGGGGGAGGGAAGGTGAAACCGAATCTTGTGAGTAATCCCTTAAATAATTTGATGTAATATATCTAAGGCACCATGGCTTCAGAAATCGAGGATGTATCTGACGAAATTAAGGCTGGTGCAAAGGCTACAGCCAATAAGGCGTCAGATACCGATGGAGACATGGATCGAGAATACGACAAGGAGAAGTTCAAGGAGAAGTTCAAGGAAAAGATGGACTAGGACTTGGATTTTGGGCTCCAGTTTAAGGTTCGTCTATCACCTTCTTCTCCTTTCTTTTCCTTGCATTGATTCGGAATTTACTAAATGGCTATATTCTTCTAACTTCAAAGGTATCGTCTTGGACTGATTATGATAATGGACCAGATATTATCTACATTGTATATGCGTCATAAACGGAAACGTTACGAAGATCTCTCAACAGCTAATTCATTGTCGGATCCTCAAGCTGAAAAGTTAAACTTGTGTTGCAAAGCATTATTAGGCGAAGATCAGCAAGTAATGCCTTACCAAGAAACTGACTAATGCAATTGAATAATAAGTATTAGGTCCTCTGCATTAAACAATGCATATACATTGGATAAGAAAGAAATCGACAAGCAAAATGACCCTATATTCTGCTAACTGACACATTCATGTTTATCATAGATTCAAAGCGATACTTAGCAAAAAATTGGTAGACTTCTCATTCTTCGAGCTCGTTTTTGCAAGCTGAAGGGACAGTTTCTTTTTAGTCAGTTGTTTATTACTTTAAAGTATGGGGGCTTTGGACGAATCATCAAAGCATGCAGACAGTATTAAGTCATGCTTGTCCAAGAAGAAATCACCAACCAAATAGCTGTCGGCAATTGTAAGGATGTCCTGCAGAGACTCCCTGCAAATTCTGTCCAGTTGACGGTAACTTCTCCACCATATAGAAACGCGATCAACTACGATATCCATGCATCGGGAGGTGGCGCCTATTACCGAGGCAAGGTAAACTTAGATACCAATGATTATCTCAATGATATGACAGATATCTTCGGTGATAAGGTCTATCACGTAACAAAGGAAGGCGGCTACTGTTGCATTGTCATAGCAAATGAAGTTGTTAATGGAACGATAGTACCCTTGCCTCACATGCTGCTGTCCAGGCTTGTACAACCCTTTGGAAAATGGAACCTTCATGAGGAGATCATTTGGCACAAAGTGACCGGAGGTACAAATCGATACGGATCCTTCATCATCCATCCCTACCCCAAGTACTACCGTGCAAACATTATGCATGAATTTATTTTGATCTTACGCAAAGGAGATGTCAACAGCGGCCGAACAAAAAGGATAGAGGTTCTTCCAGCGACACATGAAGAATGGACAAGAGAAATAGCCAACTCAGTTTGGCATATTGCTCCAGTTCCACCGGGCTGCATCGATCATCCGTGCCCATTCCCAGAAGAAATCCCATATCGTCTTATGAAATTGTATTCATATGAGAACGACCTAACACTGGATCCTTTCAACGGAAGCGGGCAGACTACAAAGGTAGCCCATCACTTTGGCCGTCGCTACGTCGGGATCGATTTAATAAAAGACTATGTTGAGCTAGCCAAATCTCGGATAGAAAAGGAGCCGGTTCACATACGAAATGAGGCCTTGGTCGCCAATTGGGGAAAAATCCCGTCTCACTATACTAACAGAAGCTAGGATGTAGATATTGTATCTCTAACAAGATGATCGTGATATGAACTGATGTCCCTTCTGGCAGGTTGAACACTACAGATGTAGAAGGCACAACTTCGCCTGCTCTATCGATAAAAAAGACAGAAGGCGGGGATTCCATACTAGCTCAAAATACTGACTTAATGACCGGTGTTGTTTGCTAGCAATATCACACCCTTAATAAGGCGTATTGGCTAAACACATTCATGTCCGCTGCAACCGCAGGATCCAAAAGTCCAAGGCAGCACCGCTGTAGCATTTGTGGCAGGGTTTTTGACTCGGCAGAAGTTCTTGAAGCCCATAAGAGAATAGATCATGGCTCACACAGCTCACCACCTGCGGGGGTAGGATAAAAAAACAATTAATTTCACCTCTCTGCATAGCAAGTGACTTGGCTGCAAGGATTTGCGTATCCATAGCGCCCAAAGACGTGAAATCAATTGAAAAAGAAGCAGATCGTGCCTTTGGACTGGGGGCAGACTATGTAGAAATTCGGTTCGACTTCCTTAATCCGGAGCTCTTGCCTGGGGCTCTAGAAGCTTCAAAAGTCATAAAGGATAAAACCGTCTTTACTCTGCGATCGAGAAGTGAAGGAGGCATGTTTCCTGGCAGCGAACAGAATCGATTGCATTGGCTTTACAATCTGGCAGAGCAAGAACCGATGCTGCTTGATGTCGAGCTTGATACACTTAAAAAAAATGACGAGCTGGCTGACTTTTTAGAAAAGAAAAAGAGCCCCCTGCTTGTATCGTGGCACGACTTTGAAAAAACGCCGCCGAGTGACACTATCGCTGATGTGCTTTCAGAGATGCGGGCCTATAGCAACTACGTCAAGATCGTGACTACAGCACATAGCATTGAAGATTCGTTAAGGATGCTAGAGTTGTACGAGACGGCCATAGGGTTATCTCCAATCTTTTTTGCAATGGGTGACGCAGGAGTGATATCAAGGCTATTGTGTACTCTGATTGGTAATGCCCCTTTCACTTACGCAAGCCTCGATAAAGCTATTGCGCCTGGACAATTAACGGTACAGCAGATGAAAAAGTTGTACGACAAGATGAGAGTTGTTAAAATATAATCTGTCTATGACCTCTAGCACTTCCTTAGTGTTTGTTATAAAGCACTTACACGAGATGAACGTGGAGATGTATATACACTCACTCACTCACTCACACATTTATGCCTACTCATATGTGTTAGCAAGGCCGATCATTCAATTTAATCTTAATTCCGTTTAGTGGAAATTTCTTCCACGGTATATATGTGATAGGCTGCCAATATTGGCAACAGAGAATGCAGGGTTCAACCAAGACTTATTGCATCATAGGCGATCCGATCCATCACTCACTATCGCCTGCGATGCAGAACGCGGCTTTTGCATCAAAGGGCCTCGACTGTACCTATATTGCATTTAGGGTTCCAGAGGCTGAGCTGAAAGAATCAATTGAGTCCCTGCGCAGCATAAACATTGCTGGATTCAATGTTACGACCCCACACAAAACGCATGTTATGCGATACCTTGACGAGGTCGAGGGTACGGCAAAGAAGGCAGGAGCAGTAAACACGGTTAACAATATAGAGGGTATACTTAGAGGATACAATACCGATATCTGTGGCTTTATCGAGCCACTACGCAAGCGCCAAGTTGATTTTCGGGATATGCATGTGCTCCTCCTTGGGTCTGGTGGGGCGGCGCGGGCAGTAGTCGTTGCCCTTGCAGAGGAAAATGGCATAGCCAAGCTTCTAATTGCGAATCGTGACATACAGCGAGCAAACGAACTTGCCAACCTAGGGGTTGCCCTTGGGATGAATTGCGAAGTACTGCCACTCGACAGGGCGCAGGACTTTTCGTCTGCATGCGATTTGATAGTTAATGCGACAAAATTAGGAATGAACAACGAATCTAGCATAATCGATTATCAGCATATCCAGAAGGGGAGTATAGTCTACGACCTCGTGTATCGTCCGCTGGTCACAGACCTGATCGAAAATGCCAAATATGCACAGGCAAGCGTTGTATACGGCTATGAAATGCTTATCGAGCAGGGTGCGAAGGCATTTGAAATATGGACTGGGTTGTCTGCCCCAAGGGATGCTATGAAAAAGAACCTACTAGGGATTTTTGGTGAGCCGACGTGACGGCAACCAGAAAGGTGAGGGCTATAGTGCATGGAGCGATTTCCATCGTGAACGCCATAGCCACCGGAAAGGGATCCGCACTTGGCATATCACTCAAGGTTACTGCTGAAGTTGAACTGCGAAAGGGGCATGGCCTTAGGTTTATCACAGGCAGGAATGGCGATTGGCTGATAAAAAATATCATTCAAAAGACAATACCAAAAGAAACCATTGAAAGTAACATGATAAGTATAAGAGTCGATTCAGAAATTCCAATTGGGTATGGGCTCAAGAGCTCCAGTGCAGTGTCAAATGCAATTGCCCTTGCATGTAGCCGGATGGCAAAGGAAGAGGATCTCAACGATTATGCAATACTTGAAGCTGCTGCCCTTTCCTCCCTTGAAGCCAAGGTCTCATTGACGGGAGCATACGACGACGCTACCGCCTGCTACTTTGGCGGCTTTACTGTCACTGACAACTACTCTAGACGGCTAATCCGTAAGGAGAGGGCGCCAGAGAACCTTTATGCAATCATTATCCTACCGAGCAATACTCCAAGAGGAGACGTGCGCAAGCTCAGGAACCTGTCTGACATCTTCATTGATGCTTTCAGCTTTGCAGAGTCAGGGCAATACTGGAAGGCAATGAAGCTTAACGGAGTCCTTGCCTCTGTTGCCCTTTCGTCAAGTTATGCGCCTGTAATGGCTGCCATGGAGCATGGAGCACTTTCTGCTAGTATCTCTGGAAATGGTCCCTCCATTGCTGCTGTAGGATACGAAGACGCGATTGAACCCATCGTCGGTGCACTGTCAAAGTATGAAGGAGAGATAATCGTTTCCAAAGTAAATAACGAGAAGGCGAATGTCAAGATCATAAATGACTAGCATAGTAGTAAGAAGGTCTAGGCTAAATGGAATCGTGCGCTGCCCATCTAGCAAGAGCTACAGTCATAGGGCAATAGCAATTGCCTCGCTTGCTGATCGGTCCTCTACAATAACACATGTACTAATGGCCCGCGATACTCTAGCGACCCAAGCCGGCTGCTGCGCTCTCGGAGCGGACATAAAGTATGACGCTACACAGATGCGCATAAAGGGCAGCAATCTCTTGAAACCCCCTGAAAATGTGATAAATGCAGAGAACTCTGGAACCACAATAAGGATACTTACTGCCATGTCTGGCCTAGTGAGAACCGGCTACACTGTATTGACGGGAGATGAAAGCCTCCGCAATCGTCCGATGCAACCCTTACTAAACGCTCTTCGACAACTAGGCGTAGAGGCTTATTCCACAAAGGAAAACGGGACGCCGCCTCTTATAGTAAAGGGCGGAGGGATAAAGGGCGGTACGACCGTCGTTGACGGCAGCATTTCAAGTCAATTCATATCAGGTTTACTCATTTCCAGCATTTACGCTGATTCAGAGATCATACTGAGGATAAGGGGCAAGCTCGTGTCCAAGCCCTATGTCCATGCTACGCTTGCAACAATGAAACACTTTGGCGTTTCCATTGACTATAGTCCAGATATGCTGGAATACTACATCCAGAACGCAAGATACCGCGGCACGAGATTTGATGTACCAAGCGACTTTTCGACTGCAGCACTTATACTTGCTGCTGGTGCGCTTGCTGGGGAAAAAGTTAAGGTAATTGGCCTCAATTTTGAAATGCCACAGGGTGATTCACGGATTATAGACATCTTGAAGAAAATGGGGTGCAAGATAAGAGTGCATGAAGAAAAGGGTGAGATAGGTATCAGCGGTCCTGACAAATTAGAAGGGGGCGACTTTAACCTATCTGACACACCTGACCTCCTGCCGGTTGTTTCGATACTTGCACTCAAGGCAACAAGTCCGGTCACAATAACAGGCGTGGCTCATGCTAGAGTAAAGGAAACAGACAGGGTATCAAACATTACAGCCGAGCTCCTAAAGTTTGGCGCGTACATCAAAGAGTTTCGCGATGGTCTAAAGATAACTGCCCCACTGCTAATAAAAAACGCATCGCTTGAAGCGCATAATGACCACCGACTTTTCATGGCCTTTACAATCGCGTCTATGATGACTGAAAAATCGATAGTAGCTGGAGCTCAATCCGTAGACGTTTCCTATCCCAATTTTATTTCCGAAATGAAAAATATTGGAGGAAGAATATCGCCGGCTCCCGACAGAGAATAACAAAAAGCCAATATATAGAACCGTCTCAAGTGCTCCTAATAGAGATGGGTGGCAGCATGATAGGAGAGCGGTTTGTCGCCATGAGCTTCGGTGAAAGCCATGGAAGGTGTGTCGGGATAATTGTAGATGGCTGTCCTGCTGGCCTGCCTCTAGAGGAAGCCGACATACAACGACTGCTTGACCTAAGAAAGCCTGGCCAGTCAATTATAACTACACAGCGAAGAGAAGAAGACAAAGTCGAGATCCTATCGGGTGTTTTCAACTCCTTTACGACCGGGGCCCCAATATGCATGCTTATTTGGAACGATGATTCAGATCCAAAGCCCTATGAGCTGATAAAGACTATTCCACGTCCCGGACACGCAGATTATCCTGCTCTGGTAAAATATGGGGGTTTTGCAGACTATCGGGGAAGTGGAAGATTCTCCGGCAGGCTGACGGCCACTCTGGTGATGGCCGGCGCTATAGCTGCCAAGCTGTTAAAAATAACGATTGGAATTGAGACAGTGGCTTATACCACCGAAATAGGCGGCATCAGAGCACGAACTATAACCAAAGAAAACATTGCTGCGAGATATGATAACGAAGTGAGGTGCCCTGACTTGCAAGCGGCTCAGAGCATGAAGGAGGCGATCCTGCAGGCAAGAAAGTCAGGCGACTCTCTTGGGGGTATAATTGAATGCATTAGCAGCGGCCTGCCGGTCGGGATGGGCGAGCCCATATTTGCGTCGCTTGAGTCAGATCTCAGCAAGGCGTTATTTAGCATCCCTGCGGTGAAAGCTGTCGAATTTGGTTCTGGCTTTGCAGGCAGCAAAATGTACGGCTCTGAAAATAACGATAGCTATTTGATAAAGGATGGCAAGGTAATAACCAAGACTAACAATGCAGGCGGAATATTAGGTGGGCTATCAAACGGAATGCCGATTGTTGTGAGGGTTGGCTTCAAACCAGCCGCTTCAGTAGCCAAGACGCAGCAGACTCTTGACATATCTACGAACATGCAGACAAATCTTTCTGTGCCAGGGAGGCATGACCCATGCGTTGTACCAAGAGCCCCGCCTGTCGTGGAGTGTGTGGTTTCGATGGTTTTGGCCGACCATGCCATACGGTCAGGCGTAATACCTTCGGTGCTAAAGTGAGATAGCGCTAATGGATAATACAAACGAAGAGCTCGACATATTGCGTGACAAGGTCCGTGGCGTGACAACAGAGATAATGCGCGTAGTACAGCAGCGTATAGAACTCGCAAGGAAGATCGGCGAAGTAAAGAGTAAGCTTGGCATCGATATTAAGGATGAAAAGGTTGAACATGAGATACGGATGAGAGTCATGTTGCTGGCAAAGGAGATCGGAATGAGCAATGAGTTTGCACTACAGCTCCTCAACATCTTGCTTGCCGAGTCAGAGCGCGTGCAAGTGCAGAAAAGCTCACAAAAGGCAGTAGAAAAGCAGACGCACCTTGGCATATTCTCAAAGGCTAAGCAGCTTGAGGCATCAGGCAAGAAAATAATACATATGGAGGTCGGCGAGCCCGACTATTCGCCGCCTACAAGAGTTGGCGCCGCTCTTGCTGAATCTTTCAGGATGAAGTTATATCATTATACAGATACCCAGGGCATTGCCAAGTTACGGGATGCCATAGCCACGAAGGAAGGAGGAGGAATATCCAAGGATCAAGTGGTAGTGACGCCTGGTGGCCGCTTTGCCGTTTTCAGCGCAATCACCTCATTGCTAAAAACAGGGCAAGAGCTGATAGTCATCGAGCCGGCATGGCCTGCCTATAAAGAATGTGCAGATTTTGTGGGCGCAAGGACAAAGATACTCAGAACTAACCTTGAAAACAAGTGGATTCCTGACATTAAACAACTGGAAGGCATGATTAATTCGAGTACTAAAATGATTGTACTCAACTACCCAAACAATCCCACGGGAAAGGTGCTTAGTCATAAAACGATGGAAAAGATAGTGTTAATTGCCAAGGATCATGGCCTTTACTTACTAAGCGATGAAGTTTATGCTGACTATGTCTTCGACGAGTTCAGAAGCATTCGTAAATACGATTATACTAAGAGCATCGTAGTAGGATCCTTTTCAAAATGCTATGCAATGACTGGGTTTAGGGTGGGGTATGGTATTGCAAACAAAGACATTATCTCAAAAATGGCAAGAGTTCAGGCAGTTGCGATTACAAGCGTAGCAGAGCCAATGCAACAGGCCGCTCTTGCTGCGCTTGAGGTAGACCCCTCAGAAAACATCAAACTAATGAAAAAGAGACTTGATTTTGTATGCAGCAAGCTTAAGAAAATGTCACTTAGATATGTCGAGCCAGAGGGTGCCATGTATGTTTACCCTGAGCTGTCAATGGGAGAGGACATATCCATAGTTGAAAAGTTGTTAGAAAGGGGGGTAGCAATAGCACCCGGCAGTGGATTTGGGGATTCATATAGGCGATTTGTCAGGATATCTGCTTGTCAACCGGAGAAGGTGCTAGGAAAGGGGCTTGACGTAATGGCATCAGTCGTAAGGGAGCGGGTTTAAGTTGCAGAAAGTGGCGATCGTAGGCGCCGCAGGAAAAATGGGCTCTTGGTTCACTAGCTATTTTGTCCAGCGCGGTCTGGATGTTTTAGCATATGATATCAACCAAAAAATGCTGAAAAACTCGAGCAAGGTCAAAGTTCAAAAGAGCCTACGCCAATGTGTTCAGGATGCAGACTTGGTGCTTGTCTGTGTACCTGTGCAAAAGACTCCACAGGCGATAAAGGAATGCACAAAAAAAATGAAGGATGGGGCGATTATTGCAGAAATATCCTCAGTAAAAAGCAAGACATTTGCAGCACTGAAGAAAATCCCGATCACTCTTCGACCGCTATGCATTCATCCAATGTTCGGCCCAGGAGCAAGTACAAAATTAGAAGCTCGGGTGATTCTAGTTCCGATTAGGGACGAAAAAATAGAAGTCAAGATAGCAAATGAAATATTTGAAAATGCTAATGTGATGGTATTGCCAGATGCCAGGCAGCATGATAAATCAATAGCGATAGTGCTTGGACTCACGTACTTTGCGAATATGGTTTTTGCAAAGGTGATCTCATCAGGCAACAACAACATTTCAATGCTGAAGCAGGTGTCAGGAACCACCTTTGGTCTTCAGTCGCTTATTGCAGAAAGCATACTCACGGAGGAGCCTGACCTTGTCATTGCTCTCATTAGTGAGAACATATATGCTAAGCGATACATTAACCAGTACCTTAAAGAAGCAGCTGCACTTGCACGGCTTGCAATTCAAAAGGACAACAAGGATTTAAAGGACGAGTTGCAAGAAGTTAGGTCAAATATGCAAGAGAGGCAGGACCTACAGCAGTCGTATAATCGCATGTATGAGATCATTGACAAACAAAGTAAACACAAAAATAGCTACTTCGATAAGTTGTAGGGATATATATATGGCGCTTCTCTGGCGTGACCCTTGGCTCAAGCCATTGTCCGATTATGATCTCGGGGTAGAAAGATGCAGTTACTGTGAGAAGGGTTTTGCCGAAATAGAATTTGTCACCTCCTGTGACTTTTGCGAAATAGGAGTCATGCATGATCAATGTGCCAACAAGCACATACTTTCTGAACACAAAAAACAGCTGGAATCAAAGATAAACACGCACAGAGATAAACCATTGCATGAGTACCAGTAATAATTAGTTTTTAGTCAGATGGTGGCCCAAGGTGGTCCATGCCAATTCCACTACTGCGCTCGTCATCAATGGATGATATGGTCCTTGTTGACTTTATGCCTTGTATTTTTCTAATCTCATTGATTACAAGATCCACAGTATTTCCCAATGGAACGTCCACTCTTACTATCAGATCAAATTCGGCAAAGACACCCTCGACTGATACGACGCCGGGTATCTGAGCTATCTGGTGAAGGACTGGCTTTTCCATACCTGGAAGTGTATTGATCATAACATAGGCTCCTGGCATACGAGTTTGTATCCCGTGGCTTATATTAAACGATTATTGCTTGGTCTGCGATCTGCGGAACACTATCTGCTCAATTGGGATTAAAGCGCAATGCTTTTCGGTTTCAACATAATCAGGATCGCATTTGAAGTT
>DASUUX010000137.1:0-5458 GCA_036373855.1 Nitrososphaera sp. | reverse complement strand
TTGCGGTTTGCCCGGCGTCGGGAAGACAAGACTGGCAAACGAATTGGCTCCTTTGATTAAAGCCGTAGTTTTATCTACAGACAAGTTAAGAAAGGAGCTAATACCAAATCCTACATACACAAAGGAGGAAAAAGAGCTCATTTATGAAGTTATGCTGCTTGTGGCAAGATATCTTCATAATGCAGCTGGCGTAAATTGCATCCTTGATGCGACTTTTAACACGGAAGAATCACGTAAAAATGCAAGGAAAAAATTGAGGAATATCTCATCAGAACAGATCTACATAATTGAATGTATATGTCCAGAAGATATCGTTATATCAAGATTAAAGGCAAGAAAAGGAGACTACTCTGATGCAGATATTGGTATATACAGAAAGATGAAACAAGTGTACGAGCCGGTAAAAGATAAGCAAAGGCATATAGTTGCGGATACAAGCCGAGACCCAAAGATAAACGCTGAAGAAATAAAGACTTGTATTTTTGGGGAGGAGCATAGCAGAAATGAGTAGCAATCAGATTGAATTAATATCGCTACTTTCTAAGAATAGAAATGCGTATCAGCATGAAGTATTGAATATTGCAGTAGAAGAAACTCATATCTCCTGGGTCATTCTTACCGGGCAGTTTGCATACAAAATAAAGAAAGAGCTGAAATTTGGAGCTGTTCTTGACTTTTCAACGCTAAATTTGAGGAAAAAGTTCTGCCAAAAAGAGGTTGATATAAACAGAGTTCTTTGCGGAGAGGAGATGTATAGAGGTGTAGTAAAAGTTGTTAAGCAAGAGAGAGAGCAAGAACAAGGTGCAATAAAGATCGTCAGCTTGGGGAGCAAGGGAAAAGCCTTGGAGTATGCAGTAAAGATGCTTGAAATCCCCCAAAAATTTCGAATGGACAACCTTCTTCAAAAAGGCAAGGTAAATTCAGATACAATCGAAAAGTTAGCTTCTATAATTGTTAAATTTCATCATTTAACGCCCACTAATAGGAGGATACAGAGGTTCGGACGACCTGAATTTATGGAAAGAAAGGTTTGCGAGAATTTTGCAACTCTTTCCAGACTTGCGAGCATTGATCCTAAGTTTGAAAGAAAATTAGATTCATTTATCAAAAATAAAAGCAATCTATTCTTTGAGCGTATTGCGGGCGAAAAAATTCGAGATATACATGGCGACCTGTATTTGAAAAATGTCTTCATTGTGTCAGACAACAAGTTTTACTTATATGACAGAATAGAATTCAATGATTCATTAAGGTATGCTGATGTGGCGGAGGATGTAGCTCACTTGGCTATGGATCTTGACTTCCATGGAAGGAGTG
Source organism: Nitrososphaera sp. (assembly GCA_036373855.1). Taxonomy (GTDB): domain Archaea; phylum Thermoproteota; class Nitrososphaeria; order Nitrososphaerales; family Nitrososphaeraceae; genus Nitrososphaera. The sequence continues at coordinate 4,141 of DASUUX010000137.1, read as the reverse complement.
ATCTCAGAAAGCACCTTATTTCTATTTATATACATCAAGGCAAAGATACTAGTCTAGAAGATATAATCTATTTTCTGATGTGCTACAAAGCCTGTGTTAGAGCAAAAGTTTCATTATTTCGTGCAAAGGGATTGAATAAAGCTACTATTAATTCTGATGATGATAATAGAAAAAAAGTAGAGCAGGCAGAGGAGGAGGCAAGAAGGCACTTGCAACTAGCCGAAGCGTATTTGGAACTATTGTAGAAATACTTACGGTCAACAATATCTCTCTCACTCTCTCACTCTCTCACCTTCTACGGTCCTAAGTAATAGATTGTATAGTGTAGTAGCTCTGTCAGAGAAAGGACACATATGCATAATTAGGATAAGTTCCTGGTATACCCAGCGGAAAGTCAATATGACTAAAATGGTAAACAATGTTGATTTAGAAAAGATATCGCAAACCATAGAGAGCGGAAAGAAGGACAAGTTTGCATTGAGAAAGCCTGTCAAACTGCAAGGCGAATGGATCCTTGACTCAACCAAAGGATACCAGTTTAGAACTGAGCTTGCCTATGAGAAAGGAAAGCAGGTTATTGAGATAGATTCTCCATCATTTTTAGGCGGAAACGGAAATAGGCTTGGACCAATGGCTTACTGCGTAGCAGGCATTACTTCGTGTTTTATAGCAACGTTTGCAAGCGTGGCTGCAAGCCAGGGAGTTAAATTGACAAAGCTAAATGTAAATGCAGAATGCAACATAAATTTTGCAAAAACATTCGATGTGTCAGATGAACCAATCACTGAAGGCATCAGCTTCCAGATAGACGCGCAGGCTGAAAACGCCGACGAGCAGCGATTGCAGGAGATTTTGAGAATGGCTGAAGAGCGCTGCCCAGCGATGTACAGCATGTTGCATGTAATAAAAGTGAATACTGAAATAAAATAAAAAGGAAGTCAGAGTCCTAATTCAGCGTCTGGTATACTGTTCCACGCCAAGGAGTTGGGCCATCATTGTATTGTTTTCTTGTTTCTCAATGGTAGAAGTCGTTGTATCGATTCTTACTAGCTTGGGCAAATCCCTCACCAATATATTGCGACACCTTCGATTGGATCTGCGATTTTGAAGCCACTCCAACGAATCCATCTACCATCTGACCATTTTTGAAAATCGCTATCGTGGGTATGCTCTGGATTCCAAATGCACTGGCAACTCGAGGGTTTTCGTCCACGTTTAATTTTCCAAATACCACCTTTCCAGCTAATTCCCTTGCAAGCTGCTCTATAGTTGGGCTCAACATGCGGCATGGACCGCACCATGGCGCCCAAAAGTCAACTACCAGTAGTGGATATTTTTGGACCGCCTGAGCAAAGTTGAAATCATTCAATATCAATGGTGCAGCTATACTCATTCTGTGATTTTGGCTAGAGGTTTTGTTATTTGAGACCTCCTGTGTTAATTCCTGCATTTTCTTGGCAAGGATATCATTTAATGCATCATCTTTATCGTTTTGCACGTTGTTGTTATCACCGTACAATACCATTGTGGAACTTATATATATGTATTTTGGGAATTGGCAAGATAGCGCAAAACCTTATTAGATTATTGTACGCGTCTATAGCATAATGCGTTCTCCATCTTTGAATATACTAACCAGCGTTAACGCATCATGCAAGGATCTTTTTACTTGCATGTACGACCTTTCACCTTCAGATGTAAACATGCTGACCATTTTGCTGAAACAGAAAAAGCCAAGAACTTTGGATGACATTGCTAGAATTGCCGACAGGGATAGAGGTACTGCTTTCAGGATATTGCAAAAGTTGGTAAGTTTGGGGTTCTGTACTAAGGAAACGATGACACCTAAGGAGGGCGGTTACTACCACCTTTACAGTGCTACAAGCATTGATGCTATAGAAAGGGCAACGGAGCAGAGAGTCAAGGAAATTCAACAGGCTTTAGACCTGCTTATGAAGAAATTTAGGGAAGACATCAAGCAGATGACTAAATAGCTATCCTTCTAAGAGAACTGATAATAGAGGGGGCCGAGAGGCTCAAGAAGTGATATCACTTCAAAAAGAGCATTCTTAGACTCTCATAATACATGCAAGACAAAAGTTCCGTCTCGTACAACCTTTATTCTATTTGTCATTCGACCGACAACCCCTTACAATACTATTAATCTATATCCCTAAGCCTTTGGTTAACAGCCTTTGTATTATATTCTAGAAATTTCTTATATGCAATAAGGAGCTTTCTCTGATCTGCGGTACTAGATGCCATGTCAATTCTGTCCAACATTGATTCCACTTCTTTGGCAAGATTGTTAATGCCATCGTCCACTACTATTTTCTGTTCTGCGTTCATCTTCATAGATCTTATCAGGTCCTTAATGGCATCTGCGGCTGCGCTTGTGTTACGCCAAATTCCTTCACGATCTCTTGTCTTCTTAGACGCAATATCTGCGCCACTTTTCTTAATAGTCATTTCAGATACTATCCAGAACTAATAACTAACTATTAAGCATAAAAATTGTTATGCCATGCAGCGCAAACACCAGAAAGCTAGTCTATTCAATTCTTTGTGGCATCGGATCAGGTGGATACTCAAGCCTGATGTCTTGTTGTGATGCAGTTGGATGTGCAGTCTTTGCCAGTTCAATTGTAATCTATAATTCATCTAGTTTAGAGTACTAGATACTACCACTACTGTTATTACTACTGTGGTACTAAAATATTCTGAAGCTTAAACATTCTCAAACGATGCAAATCAAAAGAATATTTCCCATACTTCAGAAGCTGGAAGTTCTTCACCGGTCCGGGATTTCTGCCTAAGATATCTAGCCAAATCAGTGACAGTAATAATACCCATAATATTGTTGGCAGAAAAATCCTCGACTAGCAGGTGTCTTACCTTCTTTCCTGCCATAATTTTGGCTGCTTCTTCAATAGGCGCGTTATTTTTTACCGTTACTGGTGGAGAAGACATCAAAGACCCTGCAGTGATCCCCCCAGGGGGGACTTCATTGGCAATGATCTTTACAATATCTCGTTCTGTGAGGATACCAATGATTTCCTTTTTGTCGTCTGTTATAGCAATTGAGCTAATATTTTCCGCTACCATCCTTTTTGCAATATCTAAAACACTATTCTTAAAATTCATAGTCAATGTTATCACTGTCATATAATCCTCAACCAAGGTGTCATCAACCGTGTTATTTTTGTAGCCCATCCACTCAATATGTTTGCAAAGATAATATATGCTGATGGATTACTGTGCATTGCACTGCATTTGAATTGGTTATTTAGCAACCCGCCACATAGTTGATTAAGGTCAAAAAGAGCAAGAGTAACTACACTACAATTACAAGCTAGAATAGTTATGTGAAAGTTATAGAGAGAAAACTTCGAGTATAGAATCAGCGGGCGAAAGCCTGCTATTCCCTTGAACAGAGAGGAGTATGCTAATGAAAACTTCACGAGCAGTGAGCATGCAAAGTGGTATTACGAGATAGAGAAATAACTGTTGTCGTAGACATGAGGAGGAGATGGGCTGTTGCAAAGGACATGAATGGAATTTACAGAGATCCTCAAAAAAATTGCCGCATTCAGATGAGCCGCCATAGAAAATACATATCTTGAGCTACAGCGAATGGACGGATCGATCCGGCACGTTTTCAGACGTGTCTTCAAGACCTTCTAATAGTAGCTCGCTTTCCATCTTTGGGATAGGTGCACCGCGCGCAGTTTGCGCCTCTATGGCTTCTAGCAGATCCAGACCAACTTCGGTAAGTCTCACTTTGCTGCTCAATAATCCAAAGTAATAGTCTCCTGTTTCTGGGACATGGTAAATGACCTCCTTACTTGTACCTTCCGGTGCTGGAGGTAATGAGGATGATTTATCGAATTTGATAACTCCCTTGGCCAACGCTCTACTGATATCTTTACGGCTAAAGTTGTATTCAAGAAGTTCAAGGATCGAGAGGCTGGTTAGGTTTACGACTGTGACAAGCCTCAGAATTGGCCCAATGTAATAGAGCTCCTTTTTTGATAGGCGTTTGTCATCATGCCATACATACACACACCATCTTCATGCATGAGAAGCCAGTGCCTTGACAATATCCGTCTTGGTAACTATCCCTTTCAGATTTTTGCTAGAG
>DASUUX010000136.1:0-13677 GCA_036373855.1 Nitrososphaera sp. | reverse complement strand
TACGTTAGCCCGTCTTGCAAAATTGTCTACTCCAGATACTGAGTGACCTCTTTTTGCCAGATGCATAGCCAAGCTCCATCCGATATAGCCGTCCATACCTAAAACTAAAGTTTTCACATCGTCTTTACAAAGGACTATCTATTAAGAGGTGCTTATAAAATTTCCAACATTTCTTATTGTAAACACTTACATTTGTAAAGTTTTTCCAAAAAAGGTGTTATTCTCATAATATGGAGACCTAATTATTATCTACCCTCATGATGCTGCTAAGTACTAAAATTGTCAAATCTTAATCATATATTGGCAAAAAAGATAGATTAGGAGTAATACATCCCCAACCATACAATTTCGGGTTATAAACCGATCATTATACCTGATATAAGCAAAGTGTGGACAGGATTCTCAAAATAGCAATACATCTTGCTTGTTTGTGAAATATGGATAGATTGCTTTATTAGCTAAGCGAGTAATTTTTCAACACATCTGAGCTTCAAGCTAACAGGACAAAATATGGAGAGAGACATTTGGTAGTTACAGCATAAGAATGAGAATGAGCATAGTTTTATCAGGTTGATCGTGTATACGCGCGTGTTTGTGTGTATGATGCTGTTCATATTAGTTTAGTCTCGTGTTATATTTTCTTGTCTTATGCGGCCATGCCCCTTACACTTCCAACATATATATCCCTCTAAATCGACACCTTCTCCTTTGCATGCTGGACATTCGATAAAGGCATCTTCCATGGGAAACGAGTAATGAAGTCATTCTTTAAAAGCATATTTGCATTCTCAAGTGAACAAGTAATTGGTAGCGACATTGAGCACCAATTTTCAATAATCAGATAAGGATTGAACAAAACCAAAAAGTATTTCTGAGTTTGAGTTTATTATTTCATATTAAAAAGAGATGCATATATTGCCAATGCAATAAGGTTTTTACAACATAGGTCTGCATTTTTGGTATTTAGATAAGCACGATAATTTTGCGACTATGTATCCTGTGTTTTAGGCTAAAGATATTATATCGATAACGGCAAGGATTATTCAATCAAAGTTACTCATAGGGATAGTAAGTACGGTTTGATCTCTACTATTTTTCAATGATACGTGCTACTAGCCCGAAATATGTTTTGGTAATGGATGCAGATTTTTTCTGAGCCCAGGGGTCATTCCAGAAATGATTTATGAGATTCAAAACAGGGTATAATGATGTTTTTATTGGATCTAGTCACACCAGAGGTGGTTCTATCCTTGTCAGGAAAATTAAAGTGAGGAAGGCGACGGTAGCATAGAGGAGATGTTGACTTACTTTGCCCTTTTGTACTAGAAGATATGTGAAAGTTAATTCATAGAGTAAGAATATATCATAGTTTGGTTATCTACACGAGCTGATTGATCATTACTGGAAAGTAACCTAGTAAATAGCGCAGAAAAAAGCGGAAAAAGTAATAACACTACTAAATACCGTACACGAAGGAATTGAGACACAGGATCGTTAGTTCGATCCCCAAAGTGTCAATGATTATACCTATCTGATTTATTCAAGGCATTCCTAAATGGGCTATCATTCCGCTTTCTACATTTCAAGCGCAATCCTAAACGATGGTATTTTCTACCCATTTAGCGAGGCTTCACCACCACTAACACTATATCATTCTTGCTGCTATCGCCATCCAAATCCTCTGCTGCTACTGATGAACTCTTTGATAATGGAGCTACAATAAATACCAGCTAGCGCTGAAGAGCGGGAGAGAGGAAGCAGTAATTGACACAATCGCAATATTAGGATAATTTTTTTACTGCTCTTTGCCATAGACTCTAAAAGTTGCCTGATAACGGAACATAATCATAGAACTACTTAAAAGAAAAAAGTACATTTCTATTTACAAGCGTGGATCGCTCACGGGAAAAACAAAAACTACATCAATAGCAATAATTGCTATAGTAGTAGCACTAGCATCGCTTGGAGTAATAACAGTAACTCTTTTTCGATCTACTGAAGCTACTATTAACGACTATACCTATGTTGGAGACACTGCAACCATAGTTGGCAAGGAAAACAAGGAGGATCTCTTACAGGGTACAGAAGGAAGGGATGTCCTCGTTGGATTAGGTGGGAACGATCTGATATTTGGCTACGGCGGTGACGATATCATATGTGGTGGTGCTGGAGATGACGTCCTTATAGGCGGCGGTGGTAATGATACTCTCTTGGGTGACACGGGTAATGAAACTCTCTTGGGTGATGCTGTCATATGTGATGGTGCTGGAGATGACGTCCTTATAGGCGGCGCTGGGGATGACACGCTCTTGGGCGACGCCGATAATGACGCCCTAATAGGAGGCGCTGGGGATGACACGCTCTTGGGCGATGCGGGTAATGACACGCTCTTGGGCGACGCCGATAATGACGCCCTCATAGGAGGCGCTGGTATTGATGCCCTCTCAGGTGGTGCGGGTATTGATACTCTACGAGGCGACGCCGATGATGATACGCTCTTGGGCGACGCCGATGATGATAACCTCTTTGGTGATACTGGTGATGACGACCTCCGTGGTGGGGCCGGCACTGATGACAATGGCGACGGAGGACCAGACTTCGATACCTGCACTGGAGTCGAGACTGAATCCGACTGCGAGGATTGAGAACGAGTAGAACTAGGAATAGCAATAAGTAAAAGCTCTCACCAAAGCAACAGGATAACTAATAACTAACTTATCTGCAGGATGATGATTAGAATTTCCATTACGTACCGACGAGTAATAAATAGAGAAAAAAAGCGAAAAAATTGAACAAATCTGTTAAATAGTGTACACGATATGCTTGAGGCACAGGATCACTAATTTGGTCCCCAAAGTGTCAATGACTATATTATTAATTCTATTCAACATGTTTGCTCATCTCACCATTTTTGGATTTAATTCCACTCCCAGTTATGCTTATTCTCCATGCAACTGCGTTATTTTCGCAATGGACGACATCTCAGACTTCGGAGGTAGCAAAGTGCAATTAGCGACTATGGACTACTTTATCTCCAAGAATTTCCCATTTACAGCTTCTATCATAGTCAGCCAGTTAGCAAATAGTTCCCGTCTAGATGTATTTCATAAAGTTCAAGAGGGGCTTGATAGAAAATTATTTGAAATTGCGATACATGGTTACAGGCATGGAAACCACTCACTATTAACCAAAGAAGAACAGAATGAGGATTTCAGCAGAGCAAATGCAAAACTAGAATACCTATTTGGCAAAAGAGCAGATATTTTCATTCCACCATTCAACGACTTTAATCTTCATACAATAGAGGCAATGGCTGATCAGAATATTACCCTCTTTTCTACCAGTCCAGATTCAGAGCAGACAACAACCAATCCTTACAAGAGCCAAACATTAGTTGTAACTAATAATTCCAAGTTAGAATTGAGTAAGATAAGTGATCAAAAAGCTTTAGTATATCATGCACCCTTTTCTGTTTCCTTTCTCAGACTCGAAGGGTATGGACTATCTGGAGATGAGTTAGTAGAGGAATCGTTGAGGTTAATAGACGAGAGCATAGCAATGTACGGCTTTGCACAAGTTAGACTACATCCTTCAGATTTTACACAAGTTAATGCCACTAATGGAAAGCGTATCAATGAAGTAGACAACATTAGATTTCAACATCTTACTGAAGTTGTAGAGGGTCTAGCAGACAGAAATATCAGAATTGCTTCATTTAGAGACATAGGGCCCTACCTCTCCAAACCTTGTCTTTGACCATTAAATAATTCTCTTCTCTCTCTATATTCCCCCTTTTAGGTGGGCTGATTCTCTTCCGGAGGTCGGGAGCTCTTCTTTATTGTAAAGCCACCTAAAGAACTTTGCATAGTACCGGAGCCGATTGTTGTATGAGCCTATCCACTTATGCTGCGGGTCTACGGATGTAGGCTTGCAAAAGCTGTTGAAGTAGCTCAGAATATCGTGCTTTGTTATTTCTTCAAATGACTTATCATTTAGTATTTTGATGGCCTGAGCAGAGCAGGCTTTTGACTTTACTCTCTGCAGATTATACCTTAATATTGTGCTCGGTCTCTGCTCTACGGGGATGTGCTCGCATATAGTAGTGGCAAGCCTAATTTTCCGGGCAAGCGCATTGAGCCATGAATTGACTGATTCCCTTGAAAAACCTCTGATCACTGAGTCTAAAGCCAGTGGAGTGCCTCATAGTCTTCTGTTCTTACTTGTTCTTCTACGTGCCGTTCAAGGTTGTTGCTGCGTTGATTTGTCGTCGTCCTCCTCCTATCTCTATCGCTGATACTGCTTCTCTCTCACAGCCTAATATCTAGTACATTCATGCTACATTTGTATACATAATTGCTCAATAATACCTCTCTGTTTTTTAAGCAGAGATGGACTTCTGAAGGCAAGGGTTTTCGCTGAGGTATATACATTGAAATAATATGGGACGTTCGCGGGCATCAGTTCAATGGGAGCTTCCCTACAACTATCGATTGTTCTATTGTTGATAGAGACAGTGGCTTCAATTATCACCATCATCATTGCTCATAGCTATTGCCCCTGCATAGGTAAGTAACTTTTCTTGCTAAATAAATAATAACCGACCTTTCAGGAAGATATATAGGAGTAATCGCATCTTGTCATTCAATAACCAAAAAATGCAAGATAATGATGAAAATGGCACAATGCTTGCAAAGAATCCCAGGCCGGGAGGTAAGTTGCAATAACAAGGACCATAGTTGTTAGCATTGGCGCACATCCGGATGATGTTGAATTGGGAATGGGCGGAACACTTGCAAAGCATAGCAAGAGAGGTGATGAAGTTCACATTATTCTTTGTACACTTGGCATTGGTGGCACATCAGGAGATCCAAAAATCAGAGAGAAGGAAGCACAAGATGCTGCTAAGATCTTGAACGCAAGACTTCATATTCTCGATTTTCCAGTGGTTAAACTCAATAAGCCATCAATTGAATTTGAAAGCGTCCTCAAAAGGACCATAGATGATATAAATCCACATAGACTCTATACTCACAGCCCTTTTGATTATCATCAAGTCCACGAATCAGTGAGCCAATGTACTACAAATGCTGCAAAAGATGTTCAACAATTCTTATTTTATGAAATTATCTCTTCTACGAGCCCAGAATTTAGAGCAAATGCATATGTAGACATTACTGATTACATTGACAAGAGAATAGAATCCCTTGCATATCATAATACCCAATCAAGCAAATTATATATACAAGCTCATATGATTAGGTCCCTTGCTCATACAAGGTATCTTCTTGGCAAGATAGGAACAAGACATGACGGTATGGCAGAAGCATTTACAATAGGAAGAATGGTAATTTCTAACCGGCAAACCATTCAGGACGAGGAGTTTAGCAGGCCTTACAACATTGCTGACCATCGTCCATCGAATAACAAGCAAAAGGCATGACATTTAGCTCCTAGCTAAGCATAAATGGGTAGTCAATATTTATTGAGTTGACTACTTATGATTGCAAGAAAAGATTTGTGTAAAAAATATTTTGCCAATTATAAGTTGCACTAATGATGATGACTTTCTCAGAGTATTGGGCCATAGTTAGCAATGTCCATTGACATTTTTTGATAAGATAGAAAAAGACATGCGGTACCTGCATTAAAGACAATTTTGCAGCTAACATTATTCTTTATTTTTTAATCACTTCAAGGGAAGATATCATTTAATCACGGCCAAACTTCATATTGTGCCTAGACATCATTTCTTGTATCTAGGTTGTTGTGGTATACTTGCCCCTCTAGATGTAAAACTCGCAAATGATCAAAATATGGCAGTAAAGGCTCGCGGTGTTGCTCAAAAGCTTCAGCATCAATATTTTTATGGAGGCGTTGTAATGGCAATTTTTTACCCCACTAACCATGATGATGGAAAGAATAAAAAGAAAGAAAGAAAAGAAGCATCTGAGATTGACGGTATTGACTATCACTAAACAAAAAGCTGCTGCTCGTGCAGAATCAACAATGACGACAACAACAAGAACAATTGCTTTTCCGGTATGTGCGACACTATTGTTAGGCGGATTGCTTGGCAGTAATACACTATCATCGCAAGAAGCAATAGCACAAACAACAACAACGACGACGACAACACAACCGAAATTTTTCCTAGCACTCTTTCTACAATACGTAGACAAAGACAATCAGACAAACATCTATGCGCCAAACATGGCCGACAATGATCAGACCAGGTTAAGGGTAAGAGATCAATTGACTCTCAATCCAGAATATATTACAGCAGCAAAAAACCTTTCTGGACCAGCAGGTGTGACATTCAAGTCCAGTCAAGCAATAGTAGACAACGCCAAACGTGTGAAGGACTTGGGATTTGATTTCATAGAATTCAACCTAGAGAGAGGTCTGTCTCCCTCATCAGACTACAATAATGTGGTACCAGCAATGAAGAGCGCAGCAGATGCAGCACATGCTCAAGGGTTGAAGTTTAGGGCCACACCTTCCAAATCATTCACTACGCAATACGGTTCACAGATAGCTCCATACGTTGACTACTACCACATACAGGCGCAATCACTTCAGGATGACGGAATAAAAGCATACAGTGATTATGTGCATATGCAGGTTGCAAAGCTAAGGAATGCAAATCCAAATCTGCTCATTAGCGTTCATGTGTCAACACAACAGGGCAATCTACCAGGTCTGTCCCTGCTAGAAACAATGAAACAATGTGTGGATTCAGTCATGGATGTAGCAGATGGAGTATCTCTATGGTTTGGTAGAGACGACCTAGACACATTGAAATTGTTTGTAGGGTGGTACAATAGCAAATACACCTAAGAAGGAAAAAAAGAAGATTTTTTTGTTGCTCTTCTATTTTCAGATATAGCTGAATTTCGTTTTTCTTGCTTCGACGTCGTCTAAGTGTACATACACGTTATGACCCCATCAGCAGCGCAGCATAAACTCATATGAATTGATCATGACAAGGGACAGCAAGAAGGACAGAAAGAACAACAACAACAACAACAACAACAACAAGACCATCTTCATCACCGCAACGATGCATTCAATGTCGGTGCTATGCTGCTGACTGGTTTGGTGTCCTCGCTGTAATGACGAGTGAAGAACAACAACACTAAGCTAACCACAAACACACAACAGTAGAGAACACATCATCAGTAGGATGCCGTAACAAAACCTTCAAAGTTCTAGCGAACTTCTTTTTGTTCACCCATTTGAATATGTCTTGATATGGAGAAATTAGCCATATACCGGCTATTTCGAGATATAATAGAAGAGGATCTTTCATCGATGGAAATAAATGACAATCGTAAAGAACATGGTGAATAGCCGCCTATTTTCTCCAATAATAATTTTATACTAAATTGACATCTTGTTTACGTGGTTGAGACTAGAGTATTTAGCCGTCGAGAGTTCCTAAAGCTGCTCGGTTTAGGCGCTTCTGGTCTTGCATTAAGTACGTTCGGTTTCAATAGCATTTTCAATAACTCAAAAATTCAAAAGAATAATGGTGGTGGAGTCTCTGCTCAATCTGCAGGTTCTTGGGATCCTCCTATAAACCAACCATCGGAGACAAGTGCTATACACGCTGCATTAATTTCAGGTGGCAGAGTGTTCTGGCTATCAGGCTCTAATAATCACCGACCTTGGGCGGATGGACCTTTCTATCATGGTATATGGAATCCAGATGGTAGCTTTGGACCAACTGAAACTCTAGGGGAGGATCTATTCTGCTGTGGCATGAATATGCTTGCTAATGGAAATGTCTTGCTTGCTGGCGGAACTATAGAATATGATTTTCAGACTTTAAATGGAAGATGGCATGGCGCAAAATTTGCATATGAGGTTGATTGGAGTTCTGGTTCTGTTGGCAGTAGGACTGAAATGGCGCACGGTAGGTGGTATCCAACCCAAATTACTTTGCCAGATGGCAAGGTTTTTGTTGTACAGGGATTAGATGAATACGGAGTCAACAGTAGGCTAGTCGAGTTTTATGACCCTGATACAAAGTCGTGGCAAATCAGGCTTGACCCTGCTGGTACTGTGACGTATTGCGTAGGTGTTGGTCAAGAGGCCTATTACCCTGAGGCAGGTAAGACCTGTTATGGTCCTGGTGCAGCTCCTTATCTTACTTTATACCCAAGAATGCATTTGATGCCCAGTGGCTTAATAGCATCTGTTGGCGCGGGAGTTGATGATAGGATATACGACCCTGCCACTTTTAGATGGGTATGGAGAGGATCAACTACAGCAAGGCATTATGGGACATCAGTTTTGCTTCCGCTAGAGAACACTGATACCGAGAGAGGTAAAATCTTGGTGTGTGCTGGATCACCTTTGAGCACAGATGATTCTACCAATGTAGCTCAGATTGCAGAACCTAGTGGTACTGGGCTTACAAGGCGAAATGTCCAATCAATGAGATACGCTAGAAAACACGTAGGACCAGTTATTCTTCCTACTGGACAGATAGTTATATTTGGAGGGAACCTGAGGGGGGCTCAATCGCCAGTTCTATATCCAGAGATGTTTGACCCTGTATCTGAGACTTGGACTGTCTGGCCAGCAGCCACTGTACCTAGGATGTACCACGGACTAGCACTTTTGCTACAGGATGGCAGGGTGTGGACTGCAGGTACTACTCCCACTGGTTTTATCAAAGAGGTAAGAGTTGAAATCTTTAATCCGTGGTACACTTCTGAAACAAGGCCCACTATTTCCGGCAATCTTACTGGTGGAGCCTATGGAGGTACGATTACCATTCCGACGCCCAATGCTGCTGATATCACCAAGGTATCATTGGTCAGAGTATCATCCACCACACACCACTATAACACCGACCAGAGATTAATTTGGCTACAGATTACGGGCAAAACTAGTTCCAGCGTTACGGTAAGCGCTCCAATTAATAGCAAGCTAGCACCTCCAGGTTACTATCTTATGCATGTATTAAATGGTGCCGGCGTGCCATCTATAGGCACATTTATAAAGATTCCCGGCTCTGCTGACAACCCTCCACCCCCGCCATCAGATACCACTGCTCCGACTGTGGCTGTCACATCTCCTGCAAACGGTGCTACTATATCAGGTCCTTCCACTGGAGTGACAGTCAATGTTGCAGGAACTGCATCAGATAACTCTGGAGGTAGTGGAATTCAAAAGGTAGAAGTTCAAGTTGGATCAGCAAATGCATTCAAATTAGCTACACCCACTGGACCGGGAGGGAGTTCAGACTGGTCAACATGGTCAGCTTCAGATACTGTTACTACAGAGGGAAGCCATACAGTCACGGCAAGAGCTACGGATAATGCCAACAATATAAGGAATACAACCATTACAGTAACGGTGGCATTTTCCGGCGGTGGCGGTACTACCTATACCAGCATATATTCAGTGGCTGGTAGCAACGAGTATGCTAGACTTTATAGTGGCAGCCTTGGGAGGGCAGGAGAATTTATGCAGACTAACTCGGCATTGGTTGGCCAACCAGTAAAAAGAGTTAATGTTATCATGAAAAAATCGAGGAACCCAACAGGAACAATAAGCGTAGTGGTTAGAAGAGCTTCTGATGACTCAATAGTTCATACATTTGGAACCATAAATGCGTCTACATTAGCAGGTGGCGATAGGACATTTAGTTTAGAGGCAGCTTCATCATATACTATTGCAGCTAATGACAGAATCTTGGTGGAATGGAATGGGACAGGTTCTAATACTAATAATCAGGTATGGGTAAAGAAATCTGCATCTAATACATCTGGCGGATTTGATGGTGCAAATACCCTATGGACAGAGTTTGCAACAAACTACAGTAATCAGAACTCCTATGATCTAGCAGGAGAGTGGTTCAAGTTAACATGACAATGGCATCCATCCTTAAAGGGTACTTTTTAATCATCATTTCCTTGGCTTCTATAGTGGGCTCCACTGTAGCAGCTCCACATATTTCAAATTTTGTGGGTACTGCTAGTTCAGATCCCACTCCTTTAATCCCAAATGCATCAGCAGTAACACTTCCATTTGAAACAGATCATCATATCAAGATCAAGGAAAAAGTTGGCGACCCAGTAAGGATAGAGGAGTGGGTAAATGATGCCGATCGAAATTGTGAGATGAGTTGTACTTACGTAGAATACCAACCAGGCTCTCAGGGTAGGGCAGGACTTGCTTATGTAGCTGACAGTCCTGTGGATCTTTCAGGTGCACAGAGAGTACATTTCTTCCTCATGGGCGATAAAGGAGGAGAAATGGTAAAAGTCAAAATTGCAGGAAAGAGTCCTATGAGTGCTCAAAATATGAGTGCTCAAAATATGAGTGCTCAAGGAGCAGACAATCCTTTCAAAGAAAAGTTTGCTAAGTCATCAAATGTGATTAAATTAACTAATGATTGGCAAAGATATGAAATATCGCTTGCTGGAGCAGACTTGAAAGCCATTACAGCTCCATTTGCTATCGAATTGTTGAAGGGTAATAATACTTCAGCAAAGCAAGCGGTGTTCTTTAAGTTTATAGTATATGAGAGTGAACCTGTAGACCAGCGTTTTGCACTTGCAGCTAACGCTGCTGATAATGCAACAGCTCTGACTGCTGATAATGCAACAGCTCCAAGCAATGACGCGGTACAAGGCAATAATGATACCTCAAGCTCGGCTCCCATCAGCAATGCTACTGCAGACACATCCGAAGAGCAAATCAGCAACGCTGATAATGTTACTGCTGTCGAACCTATTGATGATACAAACTCGCCGCCAATTGCTATAACAGCTGTGGATAACTTAGTCGCACATCCAAATGATAACGTAATCCTCGATGGTAGCCGGAGCAGCGACCCTGATGGCGATAGAATTACCTACCAATGGAGTCAATCAGATGGTCCTAGCGTGGATATATTAGATGCAGATACTGCAACACCTACAATTACTATCCCCAACGTAGATGAGGATGATGAAGTTACTGTTGATCTAGTGGTAAGCGACGGCCAAAGCGAAAGCAACAGAGCTTCTGTGGTTATAAATATTCAGCATGTAGAAGAGATAGAAGGATCACAAGAACAGAATCTTGGGCTAGATGATGCTGTAGGAGGAACAGGATGGAGCGATGCTGAATGTGACGGCAATGCTCTTATAGATTGCTTAACAGATAATTCAGATAGCACTTTTGTTTCTTCTGATAGCCCTGGACTTAGTGACCTGTTGTTCTCATTCCAAGACTTTATTGACCCTGCCAGCATAGATAATAATAGCACTAGCAATAGCATTGCGTATGTAACAGCTCAAGTGACTGCCAAGAAAACATCTAATTCTAGCTTTATCTCATTTCTTGTAGATGAGCCCAATAACCAAGAACACTACATTACTCCAAGTTTATCCATCCTATCTGATTCTTTTGAAGAATATAGTTTCACTTGGGAATATGATCCGGTAACAGGAGCACCATGGACTACAGATTCTCTCAATTCTCTCATAGCAGGATATAGATACTTGGCTGGTCAGGGCTCAATAGAGGTAAGCGAATTTAAATTAATCGTTACTACTATTATCGCCCAAGAAGAGCTACCGGAAGTGGAGGAGCCAGCATCGTCACCATCAGCCTCCTCTATTGTTGATGAAGAAGAATCTACTGCAGAAGAAGAACCTGCTGCTTCCAATGATGAAGATACTGCGATTGATGAGGAGGAACCCACTGAGGAACCCACTGAGGAACCCACTGAGGAACCCACTGAGGATAATGCACAAGACGAAGCTAGTGGGGAGAGCGACGAGACTGACGAGAGTAACTAATGAGCATTTATAACCCAAAAATCAGACGCAGAAGGATAATAGTCGTATTTAGTTGCGGTTTACTAATTATTATTTCGCTTATAACATACCTGCAACAGATTCCTGCAATGTCACAGAGTAGAAGAACCTATGATCAAGAATATGTTGTTGCACTTAGACAAATCGCAGATATTATACCTCAAAATGAAACGCTGGCAGCTACTGAAATTTACCCGCAAGTCGCTTATTTCACTGACCACAATGTGAAGGTTCCATGGGTTAGATCTGAAAGAGCTCTTGTACAATTCATGTGGAAGAATAATTGTTCTTATCTACTTGTACCCGAATATACTTCTGCGCCTAAACCGGATAATACTCCCTTGCTTATTCAATTGGCAGAGAAGCCATTTGAAAAAATTTCTGATTTTTATGCTAAATACATTTCTGTGCCCAAACCGGAACCGGATAATACTCCCACTCCCTTGCTCAATACTTCCTCGGTGCCCCAGCCGGATAATAATAATAGCCGGTTGGATATACGCAAGAGCATTAAAGAAGATGTTGTATTTCAAAAGCTATTTGAAAAAATTTTGGATTATCCTACAGAGAACAGCCTACTTCATCTATATCAGCTTCGGTCTAACATCACCCGCGACAATTTAAGTATAGTTACAGATAAAACAAGGCCCATAGTTTCTGTTTCGCTTCCAATCAATGGTACAATTATGGAATCAGAATTTGGTGTGTTGCGTGTTAATGTAACAGGATCAGCAGAAGATGCAGACAGCAACATAAGAAAAGTAGAGATATCAATTGACGGTTCGCCCTACCAATTAACAACTCCAAGAGCACCTGGTGATTGGTCAACTTGGTCATTTTCAGATTTTGTTACTGAGGGCACAAAGAGAATTATGGTGAGAGCAACGGATAATGCAGATAAGAGAGTATGGGTCCCCATTTTTATAACCATCAAGTGATTACCATATGCAAAATCTTGCTATTCAGTCCAACTTTGTAAGAGGCGTATTATCAAAGAAATTTGATATTGCGATTATTTTCTTAGTTTCGGTTCTCGCGGTCTATTATTACTTTTATGTATCTCAAATAGCATTTCCCTTCTGGGATAGCGCGATATATCTCGAGAATTCCCAAAACTGGCTAAGAAACGAACCCTTAGAGGCAGCTTATAGACCACCATTAATCTCCTGGATCATTGCTGGTATTTGGTCAGTTAGTGGTGAAGATTGGACCGTTGCCAAATACATCCAACCAATATTTACACTTGGCGCAGGAGTAATACTTTACCTAACTTTAAAGAAATACAAGGGCGATTTCTTTGCCTTTGGTGTCACAGCTTTGACAATGCTAAATCCCTATGTCTTCTTTTGGAGTACACAGATCCTTACAGAGGGAGTGTCATTATTCTTTCTTGTGCTATCTATTTATTTTCTTAAGAGTCAAAATCGATATAGTTGGATTTTTGCAGGTATTGCTATGGGATTAACTTTTGGATCAAGATACCCAGTTTTTATTATAGCTGTTGTGTGTTTTATCACAGAGCTAATTACTCGACAAGATGCTAAAAGATTAAAATTATTTGCAAATACAATGGTTGGTCTAGTACCTATTATCTTATCGATTATGATGGCAGTCTACCTAAAATCAGGCGAATTTTCAGTTGCAATTGAAAGAGATACAGAACTAAGTTTGTTTTTGTCGTTGTTTTACGTAGAGAATTTTGTACCAATCTTTGGTTTCATCTCGCTGCTGCTACCTATCGCTCTTCTATTTAGAAGAACATACATTGACAAAAATAATTATGTATTTATTGCATGGTTTGTCTTTGGGTTCTTATTCTGGAGTGCAATCTCGGAAAACCAACAAGAAAGATTCATGA
>DASUUX010000135.1:0-4249 GCA_036373855.1 Nitrososphaera sp. | reverse complement strand
TGCTTTCCCTCTAATAAAACCCAGAACCACAACCTTTTCTCGCTCTCCTATGAAATCTATTATATCAAACTGTTCAATATCCAAGCCTTCTCCTAATAGCTTGAAGAATTGTTTAACACCTTCTCTTCCATTATAAGTACCCCCCATGGGAGAATTTCTGTTGACGAGGTAGGCCCATGAAGGATAGCGACATCTGCAAACAAGTCCAAGACTGATTCAGTATCCTGGCGCCTAAATGACAAATATAATACCCTGAAATTCAAAATTGATTATAAAAGCTCAAGCAATATCCATATAAACGCCCAAGGATAGACTTAATACTTATTGCATATCTCTCTATTACAGGTCACAGATGGCCATGCAGGATGGTACTAAGTCGATCATTATTGAAGGCTCAAAGGAGATTATCTCAGACATACGCTCTGAGATCAATACGATGCCTGACGCCATGTGTAAAGTTTCAGAACGTAGAAACTTAGATGGCTCGGCTGCCGTATGGATTGCGATCGCAACTCTGTCGGTGCAGGCGTTGCCTCATATCCTTAGTTTTATTACATCTCGAGGAAGACCAAAATTACCAACAAGAATCAAGGTGGGAGACATCGAAATTGAAAATCCAACAGAGGAAGATCTTGACCGCTTAAGAAAGCTCTATACAAGATAAAGATAACAGGTGCAGAGAGCCAAAATGGATGACTTTGCGGCTATAATTGAAGATCTCATTAGATCTCAAGTTGGAAAGGCAGCAAAATTCAAAGTATATAACAGATTGGTCAGAAACCCTATGAACTTTGTACTCGAAGAAGCGGAGAGACAGTCCTCAAAGAAATTTATTGTATATTGGGTAGAGGGAGGCATACCAGAGAATTTTTCATTGCGTGGGGAGGAACCCATTCCAGTGGTATTCAACCGTCGCTTTGTTGAAATAGCCTCATTCATACGAAACATTATAACTGTAAATGTATCAAGAAATATCCGATTAGAATTATCAGAACGACTCTGCCTCCGACTCATGGCGGAATTGTCTCTCAGTTATGGAGATTCTGAATTTGCTATACTTGCATTTGTAAAATCAATCGTTGGGCAACATGTTCATATTCCTACAACCGATGTATTGCTTGCTCTTGAACTGGCACCCAAAAACGAAGCCTATATGTTCACTTGGTTCTTTGGACTCGCTCATGAAATCGGTCATACATTTTCAAGAGAAACACAAGGCACATTCTTGGACAAGCCTTTACGCGACGCGCTTGAGAAAGGGTTGAATATATACCCTTTTTCAACTTATCCTGAAGAACTAAAACGGGAAGCACTAGAGAAGTCCAAGCAGCCGGGTTCCATGTTATCGATAGACCAATTGCAAGGCGAGGCCCAATCTGATATCCATGCCACAAGTATTCTACTGTTTGCTACAAGAAATATTATGAGAGAAGTTGGCGAGCAATTTCAGTTCGAACAATTCATAGCAGAGGTAATAATTTTCAGTAATATAATTTTCATATTTCAGAGATGTAAAGATATGGCAAAAAGAGCATCGCATCTAGTTTCTGATCGTGACGCTCGTGCGGAGACAGCCCTTGCACCACTTTCATTCCATGTTCGTTCTTTGATGGTGATGGAATATCTAGTACGGGCATTTTTACCTCCTGGGACGGGTATCAAACACATAAGTCAGGGAAATGTGGATCTGATCAATAATTTGATTGACAAAGTAGCTGATAGCCTCAAGAATGTCCTGAATGATGTTGATGCAGGATTAGCGCGTGCTATGCGCTTTGCATTATACCCAAACGAGCGAGAACCGGATTTACTGTCCAGATTCGCAGAGGAGGTTTCTGAACCGGAGTCAGGAGCACTGACAAAGCTGGGGACAAAGGCATTTTGCGAACTAGCAGAATCTCTTGGAGTGACAAGCGAAACGATGCAAGCCTTACGGCGCGAGGCAGGATTAAAGGAGATCGACCTAATTTACATTCTACCTTGGGTAAAAGCACCGGGTCAAGTAGATCGACCGTTCAGTCTAGACACAAAGTACGGTCACCTTATTTTCGTTTTCCAGACGCAAGGAGAGTTGTACAATACATTTTTTAATTCGTCAGCCAAATCGCTTCCTGATGGATATCAACTCCAAACTGCGGCTGTGGTCGTTCGCAGTAGGGAGCAACTCGTACATGAATTATTAGCTAAATCAATGCCATCGGACAGGCGCTTTGGTGTAGTTTCCGAAGGAACCAAGGAATTCAGGCAGATGATGGAAGAACTCATACATGATACAATCTGGCCGAGCGAATAGATCTCTGGTAGTGGAACACGTTATCTGTCAACAATCATCTGCTTCTAAAAATTGAATTCAGACGAATTTTATCCAAATCCCTCTGGGCCCTCTTTTTCTAACAATAACAGTCCATAGATGATCCAGCTTTTCACCAATTAGGCATGAAAAGATCTAATGCGATTAATCAGACTTTAGAGATTAGGTCCTAGCCTAATGGGATCTCTTCTCGCTTCGTTAAAGACGCTATGCTACCATATTCGAAACTACACTCACAGACGAATCCTCAAA
This sequence comes from Nitrososphaera sp., assembly GCA_036373855.1. Classification (GTDB taxonomy): domain Archaea; phylum Thermoproteota; class Nitrososphaeria; order Nitrososphaerales; family Nitrososphaeraceae; genus Nitrososphaera. The sequence goes on along the minus strand of DASUUX010000135.1, from coordinate 1,686 downwards.
CAAGTACAGGTTTGTAGTCAACTACTACCATCCCAAAGAATCTGCAGACTTGGCAGCCGCTGTATTAAGGGCGTCTTCTGGGGATGCCGTTCCATTGTAAACTTGTTGTATAGTTTGGTGTATATGTTCAGCTATCTCCGGATATTCCGGAATATTTGGTCTGCTTTGACCATATGGAATCATTGAAACCATTTCTTCAAAGAACGGGATCGATTCCTTTAGCGGCTCAGAGGCTAGCCCCTCTCCTAACAATTTCTGTGTCGGCAAATAGACATATTCTTGTAGAAAGGGAGTCAGTATTTCCGGCTCAGCCAATATTGTTATCAACTCCCATGACAAATCACTATTTTGTGACGTACTTGGTATAGCTAACTCCCATCCTCCCATCATAGTCGAGGTCTGGGTTGTTTGGTTAGGTACTGGAAACATAGGAATAAACCCAACTTCCTGTTCCAATGTTGGCCAAGATTCTTTTGGAAAGAATCCCGGCATCCAAGAACCGGCTAGCATTACTGAGAAATTCCTATTCACAAATGCTCTATCAAGATATGGTCTATCCTGCGGCTCAGTACCTGCATCTACCTGCCGCTTCAAGAACTCCATAGCTCTCAGTCCTTCAGAGCTATTGTATGATGGAAACCCGTAGACGCCTTTTGTAGGATGACCTTCACGCAACTCTAGTATTTCTCCCCCAAGCATCCAAAGATATGGGTACCACATATCTGGGACATGTGAAGCGCCCAAAAGATGCACTCCTTGAATTACACTATTATCTTCTTCAAAGAAATCATTCAATTTTACTGCCGCAGAAATGTATCCATCCCAAGTTTTCAATGATTCCGGATCAATTCCTGCTTCTTGCAGCATGTCTTTCCAATACCACATGCCTCTAATATCTGTCCATAGCCACAGACCATAGAGGGTGTTATTATATACGCAGCCATCAAGATTTGCTTCATATAGATCAGACAGTCTACCCCACTGCTCAAATTCGTCTGTTAGATTTCTTAGCAGACCTTTCTCTGCAAATTCACCAAGCCAGATTTGATCTACAGAAACAATGTCAACAGGTTCGCCACTAGATAAGCTATCCAAAATTCTCTCTCTTGTAATATTGTAAGGAAAATCAGTATATTCTATCTGTATGTTCATGTCTGGGTGGCGTCTATTAAGTTCATCAAGAGCAGGTTGGAGTAGTTGATTCCATCTTCCGGGATCGCCTAGGTCAGTAAACAGCCCTCTGAGAGTAACATTAGTAGTTTTAGCAGCTGATGATGACGTACTTGTTGTTGACTGATTTGATGAAACAAGAGTGTAAGAAGAGTTGTTGTATTCAGTAAAAGTTGTTGTTGTGTTATTATCGGAAGGAAGATCTGTGGCGGTAGTTAGTGTAGGTTGTAGAATTGTTGTGGGAGCTGTTATAATGATAATCATCAGAAGAGCAGTAGTGACCTGCGAACCCGTCTTGTCAATAATACAATATTGTTGGCTCGCTTTGTATAGTTGTTGCCACCGCCTTCTTCCAGTCAATATAATTGTACCCACTCTAGTCTTCGCAAGTAGAACAATACAAATAGACCTCTTCCTTAAAAAGTCTTCATTTCATTTTTCTAGTTCTGCTATCTCACACTAGCATGAAAGCACAGCGACCCCTTGCCCTACTCGCAGAAAATTTTTGGTTCCTCT
>DASUUX010000134.1:0-33154 GCA_036373855.1 Nitrososphaera sp. | reverse complement strand
GCATCATACAACAGCGTCTTGCCTGCAAATCTGTGGTTAAAATCGACTTGTATCCTGCCTGAGCCAACATACCTCACTATGGCACGTCTGTTCTCGATTTCAATTTCGTCGCCAACCCCAACTTCGTCTGCCTTGTCGCCAAGCTTACGCTGAGGGATCATCCTGATCTTGCTATCATCTCTTTTTCCAAAGCCTTTTTCTGGCGGCACTTCAATGTTAAGCTTGTCGCCAACATTGGCATTAGATAGAGCTTCGTCTAATCCTTTCAGGACCCAGCTTTCGCCAATGGACACAATCCTTGGCTCATACTTGTGGGTTGGATCATAAAAATTGGTTTTCTTAGCTTCTTCCTCTCGGGTTGTATCGAAAACGTCGTTAGTATCTTTAACCCTAGCAGTATAATCCACCAATATTAGAGAACCCTTTTCTAAAGGCATAGAAATGCGCTTCTGTTTTACCTTATATTAATCTTGATAGATTATAAAAAATGCGAGAATGTCGTTCAACCAAGCGCCTTTAATCTATCCATTGTCACAGCGGCAGCTTCAGCATTTGTCTTGATGCCAAGCATGTTCATCGCAGAGGCAATAGACGATATGGTCCTCATAACATGGTAGCGACCGACTTCACCTATCGAGCCAATCCGGAACACCTTGCCCTTCAGGTCACCAAAGCCACCTGCCACCAATACCTTGAACTCATTTGACAATAGGCCGCGGAATTTCTTATCGTCCATCCCCTGCAGGTAGTTGACTGCAATTATCATGTTGCTCCTTGCATCTGGCTTTGCAAAGGGTGTTAGGCCAAGCGAGCCCAAGCCGGCGTAGAAAGCATCTGCACATATCTTGTGGCGCCTTATTCTATTCTCTAGGCCCTCTTCGATCACAATGTCAAGTGCTTCTCTGAAGGCGTAGTAAAGGGGCAGCGCAGGTGTAAAGGGGGTTTCGTAGTGCTCTTCATAGTACTTGAAGTAGCGCTTCAAATTCAGATATTGTGTCGGAGGCGGATTCTCTTGCATGTATTTCTTTGTGCGCTTGTTTATCGAAATTGGAGCGACACCTGGCGGCGCGGCCAGAGCTTTTTGCGACGCAGTCACGCAAATGTCAATGTTCCATTTATCTACGGGTAACTCGTCGCCTCCGAGTATTGAAACAGCGTCAGCAATAAAGTACGCACCCTTTCTTGCCGCAAGTTCACCCAGCTTGTCCATGTATCTTATTGTAGTTCCAGTAGATGTTTCGTTATAAACTGCATAAATGGCCTTAATGTCTTTGTGTTTTTCAAATGTTTCCTCGAACTTGTCGTAAGGTGGGTTCTCTCCAGGCGGGGAGCTTATCCTGATCGCCTCCCCGCCCCAGCTGTCAATAAGGTCAGCAAGCCTCGTGCTAAACTCACCATTGACTGGGATTACTGCCTTGTCGCCTTTCCTAATAAGGTTAACGACAGACGCTTCGACAGCACCGGTGCCTGAAGCAGTAAGAAGCACAACGTCATTTGAAGTCTGGAAGACCTTCTGGGTTTTTTCAACTATCGCTTTGTATAATATGCGAAAGTCATCGCTCCTGTGATTTATCATAGGCGCGAGCATTGCGTTCATGACTCTATTCGGTACATTCGTTGGACCGGGGAGCATCACCAGGTATTCCATATAGTCTCAAAAAAAACGGGCGAGTCAGCCATATTTAAATCAAATTACAATAATTATAGCCTCATAACGCTTTATAAAACTAGGAGACTGTAATTCTTCGAATTGTCAATGAAGAAGCGCCGTTATACCGTCTTGCAGCATGCCCTGAAAGCAGAGGGCTGCCATATAGTTGCAGCATTTGAGCCAGAAAACGTATTCTATCTCACAGGGTTTTGGGGTGAAGCCATTGCAGTATGCATGGACAATGGCACAACAAAGTTGATCACACCAAAATTAGAGTATTCCAGGGCCGAAAAGACTTCAATAAATTGTGAAGTATTTGCCACTGAAAGAGGGGGTGAACTCATTTCCACATTTGTTTCACAGGTAAAAGGTATCAGAGTATGCAGCGACTGCAGCGATTACTCTACTATCGAGTCGATCCGCAAACACGGCGGCGACATTTTGGTCAATACAGATCCATTCTTCCTGACACGCAGGATAAAGGACGAAGTAGAGATCAAAGTTATCTCAAAAGCTGCCAAAATACTGGATAAGCTGTATGAAATATGCGAAGAGGAGATAAAGGTAGGTCTGTCAGAGCGCGATCTCCAGGCAAACCTCATCTGCGAGGCAATGAAAATGGGTGCAAATCCTACATCATACAAGTCTACACTAAATCCACTGATCATAGCAGGCGGGCCGAACAGCGCGCTTCCACATGCTGAAGTAACAGACAGAAAATTCCGCAAGGGGGATATGATAGTGGTCGACCTTACGCTCCGGCACTCCGGCTACATAGCTGATGCGACAAGGACATTTGTCCTTGGCTCTGCAACCAAAGAGATGAAGGAGGTGTATGACATAGTGCAAGAGGCACAAAAAATAGGCCTCAACAGGGCAAATGCAGGCATAACATGTGGCCAGGTTGATGCGGCATGCAGGAATTTGATAGCAGAGCGCGGATATGAGAAGCTATTCATACATTCAACCGGCCATGGAATAGGTCTTGACGTTCACGAGCCTCCTTGGCTTAAGATGAAAAATGACGAAGAGCTCAGAGCAAACATGGCTGTGACCGTCGAGCCGGGCATATATATGGAGAATAAATTCGGCGTGAGGATAGAGGACAGCATAATAGTAAATAATGGCAAGCCGCAGGTGCTCAACAGGTTCACAAAAGATCTTCTTGTTCTAAGATGAAATATAAAAGCTACCGCGACTTTGAACAATGGATGAGGGTCAGGATCATTATTAGTCCTGACTCCTTGGCGATCTTTGCCAGTCCTGCGTTGCCCCTTCATTTGATGGAAGCGCAATTTTACTATGAATTGTGTAAGGAATGGAAAGGAGATTACTGGTAATACTTCATCTGGCTGCACATTAGATTTATGTCGAGGTCGAGAACTTATGCCTTTGAATCATGCGGCTACAACCAAAAATCAAACGTGGCTATAATCTTGTCACTTGTTGAGGCTGGTTGCATCTCTGTACTTAGCAGCATATGTACTCTCTAGCAAAAAATTGAAAAACCTGGTCCTTTCAGTTAGCATGCTAATAGATGATTCCTGTCCTTTAGCTTGCAAGCCGCATAGAGAAAGTAAGGGTGAGAGACGGTATATACGCTATATCCTTTCTTGTGAAGGATCAGGCACTGATAAAAGGTGGTTTTTTTCTGCCTGATCTAGAGCCTCTATCCTTGACGACCAAGGCTATGTATTGCAGACGGCAGGAGGTGGTGGTGGTGGTGCCTAATATGGAACTGATCACTCAGCAACAGAGATCATTTGCATAATTCATGACATAAAGACGAAAAAATGTGTTTGACCCAAATTTTCGACCATATCGAGCCTGACATCATACAGCATACAGACAGAGTGCAGGATTTGAGATCGTTGCTAGTATGGCAAGATAGTTCAGGAATTTATGGAGGAGGCTGCAAAACGCTATCTAGTTAGGGTCACAAGAAGAAGTGTAGGAAGTAGTATGTGGCAGCAACGCTAATGATTCCAAAAATGCCATGTGGTAACAGTTATTGCGATAGCATCATTTGATACGACCCTTTGATGTTAATTCGGTCACAAGCTCTAGCAGCCTTCTTGCAATTTGTGCTTTGCTCTCAGGAGGCAAGTGGACAATATTTTTGTTCCCATCAACAATAAATACTTCATTTTTCTCAGAGCCGGGTTCTGAACCTTTTCTGCCCAGGTCGTTTGCCACAATAATATCGGCATCACATTCCTTCAGTTTTCTATATGCCTTTTCGATCAGGACAGAGTCTGATACACAGTAGTCTGCCTTGAATGCAACGAGGAATGTGTCTTTGCTTTTATTTTTCACTTCATCAATTATTTTCCTTGTAGCAACAAGCGACAGCTCCATCTTACCAAGCTTTGTGTCGATCTTTTTCTCTGATTTTTTTGTAGGTGTAAAGTCTGCAACAGCCGCAGCCATTACAGCAATGTCGTGCCTCTTGGATGATAACTCAGAAACAACCGCCTTATACATTTCTTCACCTGTATTTACGCGCACTATTTTGCCGCTTGCTGGGTTTAGGGTTCCGTGACCGTACACTAGCGTAACAGTAGCGCCCATCCGTTGTGCCTCCTGTGCTATGGCAATACCCATCCTGCCAGAGCTTAGGCTAGTCATGACCCTTATTGGGTCAATATATTCAATGGTACTTCCAGCCGTGACAAGCACCCTCTTGCCCGCCAACAGCGCCCTATTGGAAAAGACTGAAATTGTGGCATTTAGTACATGCTCAGGGTCAGCCACTTTTGCCTTGCCTCCTTCCATCTTGGGTTCAATGAATACCATGTGCTCTCTCAATTTGCTGACATTTTGCTGGACAAATATGTTCTCATACATGGCCTCATGCATCGCAGGAGCTACTATTATCGGGATCTTGCTGCCGAGTGCAACGCTAAGAATTGATGTAACAGGTGTATCATCGATGCCCGCTGCTACCTTGCCAAGGGTGTTGGCCGTACATGGATAGACAATGATGAGGTCTGACATGCCATAGTCGGCTAGTATGATGTGCTCCAAGTTACCGGTCAACTTGGTGACTACATTATTGCCTGTGGCCCACTTTATTATTTCAGGATTGAGCAGCATTGATGCAGTTGATTCTGTCATGACAGCATGAACATCTGCACCATGTCGCATCAATAGCCGCGCTAAGTCAATTGCCCGGTACGCAGCAACGCTTCCTGTGATGCAAAGTATTATCTTCTTACCTTCAAACTCGCTTCCTTCTGTTCCAAGGATGTCTTTTGAAGGGTGAACTCCTCTTCTCGCTCTCATATTCTTCTTTCATTCTTCCACTTGTCCAGCTCTTTTGCATCCATGTGAAATGTGTTTGATTCCTCTGGAAACGCGCCAGTTTTGATCTCATGGTTGTAGTTTGAAACTGCGTCAAATATCTCCTTGCTAAGTTCTGCATACCTTTTTACAAACCTCGGCCGGATGTCTTGATAAATGCCCAACATATCATGCAGAACAAGGACCTGACCATCGCAGCTTGGGCCTGAGCCTATGCCTATCGTTGGAATTGACACGCTCTTTGTTATTGCATCTACCACCTCACTTGCAACCATCTCAAGAACAATGCTAAAGACGCCTGCCTTCTCTAGAACATCGGCGTCTTCAATCAGTTTGATCGCGCCTTCCTTTGTCCTGCCCTGCAATTTGTAGCCTTCCCATAGCGATGATGTCTGAGGCCTGAGCCCAATGTGACCCATAACGGGTATCCCTGCATCTACTATTGCCTTTATTGTATCTATAATTTCAGAACTTCCTTCAAGCTTGACTGCATCGCAGCCAGCTTTTGTTAGCTGGATTGCATTTTCAACTGCCACACTTGGACCTACTTGATATGAACCAAAAGGCATGTCGCCAACTATCATTGCGCGCTTGGTTCCCCTTGCCACTGCACCACAAAATATCATCATCTCTTGCATGCCAACAGGCACTGTGCTTGCATAGCCCAATACCACCATTCCTGCGCTATCGCCTACAAGCAAAATGTCAATCCCTGCGCTATCACATATTCTTGCAGTAGAATACTCGTATGCTGTAAGAACAGAGATTTTTTCTTTTCCTTTCTTGGCTAATATATCACCTACATTGAGTTTTGTCTTACCCTGCAATTATTAGACTTCACCTTTTATGATCTTGAGTGATTCTTGGAGGTTTTTACTGTTGTCAAAATTATCTGTGATTTTTTTTAACGACATGGTATTCCTGAGCTTGCGTGCGGCTTCTACCAATGCTGGCATAGCCCTTACGACATTATCAACAATAGTGATATTTGCAGCCCTAGATGTTCTCGACAATGGGTTGAGATCGATTGTAATCACTGTCTTGTTCATTTTTATGAGCGCCTCTGTTCTATCTCCATCCTCAAGTGGAACCAACACCGTGTCAGCAGCGTAGATGCCATCAGGGTCAACTCGCCTGCGCTCACTTTGGAGCTCTGGAATTCTTGCTAATGCTTTTGAGCCTACTCCCAATACTTTTTTTGCACCATGCAGCTCGAGCTCTGCTTTGATCGCCATCTCGCGCTCCTCCGTTCTATAAAAGATGTTGACCTCAATACTCGCGCCTGCCACTTTTGCAAGTTCCACCACCGTATTTGCGCATAGGGCAGCAGTGTTGCCGTTTACAGATATGACGGGCCGGCTTGACAGCAACAGCATTGCTGCTGCCGCCTTAACCGCCCGTTGGGCAGTCTCTGTGGTGCACTCGCCAAGCAGATAATCGTATGCCTCGCCCCTCCCATGCGCAATTAGACCCTGAGGGGCTACCAGGCCTCGCCTAAAGCCATCGATCAGCATCTCACGGATGTAAAGAGATCTGGCTCGAGGATGATCTGACGGTATGGCAATGTGGTTTATGTGCAATTTTAGAGCATTCTTGCCCCCGCCATATCTATATTACACACAATAAGCGTGCCGCCAAATTCTCTGAGGGCACCTGCCACCTCAGCTACTTTTGACCGTGAAACGATGGTGAAAACAGTCTGACCAAAGAGTGCCACGCTTGATTCAAGTCCTCTTGTCTTGAGAGCTGCAATTGGTCCCTTACATCTGCCCTCTGTGAGGCTCAACATCTCTGCAAATCTATGTGACATTTTGAGAAAGTCGTCAAGGCTTCTTGACGCCGATAGCTTGCTTAGCATGATGCCTCCAAGGCCGTCTATTTCGTTTATGCGGTTTGTGAGAAATGACTTGGTCAAAATGGGAGCAAGGCAGAGGACTACCGCCTTGTAATTCCTATCTAGCTTGATCTTGCTAACAGAACCCATACCCGGTGCCCCGGCACTTGTTCGCATCTCAAATCCTCCGGCAAACTCGGCAATTACCGTGCCGAGGCCCGTATTGCAGGCAATCTCTGCATGGTGCGCAATTTGTGCTGCTTGAGTTCTACTGAGACCTATGTCAAGTGCTTGATTGAGCGCATATGAGAGGCTGAGGGCGGCCGCACCACTAGAGCCAAGACCAAAGCCAATTGGAATTTCGACATCATGATTGATACTTATAACGTAAGGCCTATCTACAAGTTTAAGATATTCTTCAATAACCCACTTCGAAACTTCTACATTGCGACTTTTAATGCCATTGATCCAGATCTGATACTGTGGTTTTGCACTCTCGTAGGTATATGCTGTTGTTGCAATGCCTCTATCGATAGAGAATCCAGCCCCTTTAGAACCCTTATGCAGGAAATGGAAACAAGAGGTATCATGGGGCACCTCGAAAAAGCCTGTTATGTGACCTGGGCTGAATGCTTTGGCTACAGCTATAGGCTCCCCAACTAGCTCTGTTGCCATATGAGAGTGTTATAAGACTTCAAAAATATAAGAATAATGTTTAATTAGTTTAAATGTATTTAAAGATATAACATGGCATGGTATGCAAGGCGCTTACAGCAAATAGGCAGTAGCATCTTGGTATCACTGCCGAGCCTATGGATCAAGAGTAACAATCTAAAGAAAGGAAGCATTGTGCCAGTGCACATCAACCGTGACAACTCTATATCGATATTCCCTTCAGAAGATGACATGGCAGACAAGATAAAGGAATTGACGATTCCATATCCGTCTGTATCGATGGATACGCTCGTTAACCAAGTGTACGGCGGATACCTGCTTGGGTACGACATGATCCGGATCAAGGCCAGCTCGCAGATTTCATTTGAGGATGCTGATAGGATTAAGAAGGCTATGCGAAAGCTGGTCGGCTTAGAAATAGTCGATGAAGATGGCTTCCATATATCTGCTCAATTTTTACTTGATGCAGATACGCTTGATGCTGAAAAGATACTCCGCCGTATGAGTGCAATAGTTGCAGGCATGTACCGAGACATGCTTGAGGCCATAAAGCTAAAACAGAATAGTAGTATCCGCAAAGTGATAAGCGGCAGGGACGACGAAGTCGACCGACAATATTTTTTGCTTGTCAGGCTGATCCGAAGCGCCATGATGGATCAAAAACTAGCGGGTAAGCTCAACCTGAGCAATATTGACATACTTGACTATAGGATCGCAGCCCACCTTATCGAGAGCGCCGGGGACTATATCGTCGATCTTGTAAATGCGATAGATCTATCGCGCATCAGAGCCGTCGACGAGATAGTCGAGGCTGGAGTACTTGTAGAAAAGATGCATGAAAAGTCAGTTGCTGCATTTGTGAACAAGAATAGATCAGAATCAAATGCTGTAGTCAAGATGTACGATAATTTTATGGAAATTATGAATTTCATCAAGAGCAGCGTAGATTCAAAGAATCTGGAATCCACAGTCACAGTACTGAACCTGATACACTCGATGGACAAGATAGGGCGCTGCTGGGTCGATGTTGCCGATCTGGTTAAGCCTATGCATCTTACCGCCCCTCTCAAAAATGCATAATTACTGAAATTGGGTATTTTGGCCATGGCTCGTGATAATAGCATTGAGAATGTTCTGATATTGCAGGGCGGCGGATCGCTTGGGGCCTTTGGTTGCGGGGTGTTTAAGGCTCTTGTAGAAAGCAGAGTCAAGATAGACATCCTCGCTGGCACATCAATAGGGGGAATAAATGCTGCAATTATTGCTGGCAGCAAGGATAAACGGCCTGAACTTGCACTTGAACAATTCTGGCTCGAGCTTGCGGAAAATTCAATTGATCTTGTACCGCCGCCACCAATGTCGTCAACTCCTCTTGCTCCCGCCGCCAGTGAGTCAGAAAGTTACTACAGTCGTTACCACCAACAGGCAAGCTTATCACTCAGGCAAGCATTGTCCTTCTACAGCTCGGCGTTATATGGCAATAGCATGATGTTTTTGCCTCGGTGGATGCCCGAGTATGCGATAAAAGATCCGAAATATTTTCGACCCCATGAGTGGACATACATCTACGATCACTCGCCCCTTGCCTCGACACTTGAAAAATACATCAACTATGACAAGTTGAGGCCTGGAGGAAATCCAGACTCTCGTCTGATAATAAGTGCGGTAAACGTACTGACTGCAAAGCCAATGACATTTGACAGCTCACATGAACAGATAACGGTCAAGCATCTGCTAGGCACTTCCGGATATCCTCTCTATGGATTCCCTTGGGTTGAGGTCGAAAAAGGAATGTATGTATGGGATGGGAGTCTCCTGAGTAACACACCTTTGAGAGAAGTGATAGATGCATCTCCAGTTATAGACAAGCAAGTCTTTATCGTTGAAAACTATCCGAAAAAGATTGAAAGGTTGCCGCAGAATCTGCCTGAAGTGTTGCACAGGGCCCGAGATATTATGTTCAGCGATAAGACTGCTCACAACATCAAGATGTCAAAAGTGATGACGCGACACCTAGAATTCATTGAGGAATTGTACAAGATAGTTGAAAAGAATGTCGATCCAAGCAAAATAGACAGACAAGAGCTGGAGAACATTCACAAGAAGTACAAGAAGATGATGAAAGAGCATGGAGCAGAGATAAAGAAAATAGTCTACATTACAAGGGAAGAGCAGTTCCCTTATCTATATGAGAATACAGACTTTACCCAGGCAGGGATAAAAAACCTCATAAATGATGGTGAATCAAAGACAAAACAGGCATTGCGGAAAATAGGCCTCTAGAAGGAAAGCCCGTTGTAATCTATTTCCACCTCAAACGACTGATAGCCTGCTGCCTTGACATGCGATGCTATTTTAGTGCTCTCCTGCTTGCTAGCTGCAAGAGCAATAACTGCACCTCCTCCACCTGCTCCTGTTATCTTAGCTCCGATGGCGCCGGCTTTGCTGCATATATCTATTATATCATGAACCTTATGGTGAGATATGCCTATCTGTTGAAGTATGATTTGATTTTCATTCATAAGCTCACCTATTTTGTCACACTTTCCTGATTCTATGGCAGTGGATGCTTGCAAGCAAATGTCGCTAGCCTGTTTTGCAAGACTTTCAAAGAGTATCTTATTTGTGTCCTTAAACCTCTTGACAGCTGCCACAAGGTCCGAAGTAGAGTGCTTGATTCCGGTGCTGGCAACGACAAGGGAAAGCGATCCCTTTGTCTCTATGTTCTTGAAGCTTTTTGATTTGCTGCAGTACTGCATCAACCCACCAAAGGTGCTGACATAGCAATCTGCACCGGAAGTTCTCTTGTGAATCAGCCTCTCTGATTCGATCGCAAGCTCGCATACTTTCTGTCTGCTGGGGTTTTTTTGGAAAAGCGAATCTACAGCAGCCACCGTTGCAACACATGATGCAGCAGAGGATCCGAGGCCTATGCCTGGAGGTACTCTCGAAGAAATGTCAACATCTATTCCTATATTCTTCTGATTTCTCTTCAATAGAATCTGTCTGATAGCACGGTATAGGGGATCCAAAACTGCCTTTGCTTTCTTTCCACCTTCAAGTGCATTAAATTCTCCATTATGGCAGTATTCGCCAGCGACTCCAATGTCAGATCTAATAGATATCTTGTCTTCATCATGTATTGTGGTGCGGGCATCAACAGATATGTGCTTGTTTATAGCCGCAAGGATAGCCGGGCTGCCGTAGACGACAAAGTGCTCGCCAAATAGGATTACCTTAGCCGGTGCAGACGCCTTGCAATGGCTCATATGAACACTATGGAAGAGTATCCTACCACTGCGCTTATGTCTCCTGTAACGTCTCCACTTGTTGCATACTTTAGCAGTTCCCCTCTTGTAGCCCCAAGGTTCTTAGCGGCTACCATCACCGTCGCAATCGCCCCGTAGCCACATGCAGAAATATTCAGTCTCTCAAGGACAGTATAAAACCTGTTAATGTCAAGTGCAAGTATTGTCTTTATCAGCTCTCCATCCTTCGTGTGTGCTTCGCTATTTGGTTCATAGTGTGTAAAGTCCGACGATGCTAAAAGCAGAGTAGAATCAAGAGTATCCATTTCGATTATCGTCTGTGATATGGCATTCCCAAGTTCAAGAGCTATCTCTCTCGTCTGAGAGACGAGTACCACTGGCACAATTTTGAAATCTTGCTTGATGTATTGCAAGAAGGGCAGCTGAACCTCCAAACAATGGTCTCTACTATGTGCATAATCGTCAAAGTCGATAGCGGCTGATCTTCCTCCTATTTCCTCAGCCATCTGAGAATCGACTTGTACGTCGCCAAGCGGCGTCTCCCACGTGCCATCTTTCATGGCAGCCACCCAAGAGCCTAGGCCATAGTGATTTGGGCCCACCATTATGACATCCTGAAAATCTGCTGATGATATCTTGTAAAAGCCATTTGCAGCAACCGCGCCAGAGTAGATATAGCCTGCATGAGGTGATACAATGCCATAGATCTTGTGCTGCCTATTGGTAGAGGGAGTAGAAGTCAGGGTCCTGCCAGGGCCAAAGCGCTGGTTGCGGAAAGATTGGTCAATTAGCGCCCTTAGCTCCCTAGCGTTGTCCGGATAAAACATGCCTGCGACAGCAGGTGCCCTTCTTGTCAAGATATTCCTCTATTATATTAAAGCCGAAACAAGTAATATAATTGATAGTTTCTAGCAAAAACGTACTATAACAGGCTTTAGTCATCTTGTTAATAGTCAATTTCACCAGTTCTCATATCCTTAGCAATTTAAGGAGGGAGATGGTTCACAGAAAAAGTAGGACCTTGGTTACAAGTTCTTTCTTTCTATCTCATGATCATCACACAGTATTATCTTGGAGTAGAGGCAGAGTCAAATAGAAAGAATACGTAGAAACGTGGGGGCTACTGACGAACAAGAAATTTAATGCTAGCAGTGCATGATTTCACCAACCATATATGAGGCAGGACGAGTCGAGGTTGCAAAAATACTAAAGATTGTACGGGGAAAATAAGTCGTTTGCAGGACCGGCTAAATGAAGTAGACGGATAGAAGAAGAAGAAGAATAACAAGTTTTTGCTGTCATCCAGCGGCATGCAAGAAATATGAATTGCGAAGTTATAGTTTCTCTAATGCCAAACATGACAAGAATTTTTTTGTGTACTCTCTAGAAATCGAAATAAACTAACTTGGTACAGTCAACTACTACGAAGTGTAGTCTAGTTGTCTAATTTCTTTCATCTCTATGTATTACTTGAGCATTGACTTAAGAGAATTATTGAGTGAGCGGTCCTACTGTAGCATCAATAGTGTACGTGACAGTGAATGGCTCTGAGCTTCGTTTATGAAATACAAGTCCACTCCCGGTGAATTCAAATGTGCCAGATGCAGTCGGAACATCTCCTGTGATTATGTTGTTGTCGACTATGCCTATAAGATGAGAATAGGTTATAGTCGTGCCATTTATTACTGCTGTAGGGGGCTCTCCATGTACTTCATCAGGTGGCTGGTCCGGCCTATAGACGTGTATTACCTCTACTTCTATAGGCTTGCTTGCTGTAAATGTGGCCTGACCAGTATAGATCTTGCCATCATCTCTTATCGGCAGCGCAAATACTACTGCATGAGGAAGATTCCCTGTGTGCGCCACAGGTGCTACCCTCGACATCGCAGTCTCTTGTATCCTATAAATTTCTTCATTTGGCTGCTTTTGTGCAGTTGCCTGACTTTGCATTCCTATGTTAGAAGCAGCAGCTCCTATTGAGAACACAAGCCCAGCAGCAAATAGAATTATTGTTATGAGCATTGTTGATCCTCTAACTTTATTCATGCAATCATTTCAATTTAGGTAGTGATATAGGTTCCGTTAATTTGTCTCTACATCGATCCTAACAAAATAAATGTTGTTGTCCCACACCAGCGTGAATATCTGTTTGTGTTGGAGCTTTGATGTCCGGATGCACAGCGGCTTGAATTATCTTCTCTAGTGTTTGTTGTAGATACAGGAAACTGTTCAGACTTTTACCTGTGCCTTAACTTTACAGCTCGGTATGGTCTTGCCATCATCTAAATCCTAGATAATATATTATCCAAGCAGAGCTTTTTACAAACATTAGCTTAATCGATTCATTATCATCGAACTACCGCTAGCAATGCAGAGCCTGCTCCTGCCAACGCCGGTCGATCGTATTGCTGGTCATTCGCCAGCATTGATATAATTTTTGACTAAAGTCAGGTTAGTTCCTCGACTAACTTTGTTTCAAAGTCATCGATTGAAGCTTTCTCGAGCATTTCGCTGTCGGACTTGATGGCTCCCTGCTTTTTGAGAACTTCTCTGGCTAAAAGCCAGTATACTGTTGCAAGAGCCTTGCGCCCGCGGTTGTTTGCAGGTATCACCAAGTCGACCTTTGAAGTAATATTGTCGCTGTTGGCAATGGCAATAACCGGTACTCCTGCCCTAGTGGCTTCAACTACAGCCTGCTGGTCTGCCTGAGGATCGGTTACAACAACGATTTCCGGCTCCATATAGTTTGGAAGCGACGGGTTGGTAAACGTGCCAGGCATGAAGCGGCCCAGAATCGGGGTTGAGCCTGTAGCTTCACAGAACTTTTCGACTGGAGTCTTGCCGTATTCCCTGGCAGAAGTGACGGCAACCTTTTCAATATTCGCTCTGCCGATGAATTTGGCAGCAACGTCAACTCTTGCCAGAGTCTTACTGATATCTAGAATGTAAAGGCCTTCTGGGTTGGCCTTGACTATGAATGGTGCCATGAATTTCGTCTTGACTGGTGTGCCTACGCGGATGCCTGTGGAAAGTATCATTTTTTCTAAATTATCTGTTTCAATGGCTTCATGACCCTCTGGAGATTCTTCTTCTATTGAAGGACTTTGTTCTCTAATGTTAGCGTCAGGATTGTTATCGTTGTTATCCTCTGATATGCTCATATAGGCTATGCAGAGGACAGTTCTGCCATACCTTCTATTAAATCATACTCTATCAAACGCAGAAGCTCGTTTAGCTTGGCAATGCGCTCGCCTCCCAACACGCCTGATTTTAGCATCTTAGAGCTTGTGGCGATAGCAATGTGAGAAATGTGCGAGTCGGTCGACTCGCCGGACCTGTGTGATGTTATTATCTTGATGTTGTTCTTTTTGCATTCTTTAGCAAAGTCTAGTGCCTCGTACAGGCTGCCTGCCTGATTGACCTTAAGTATTGCGCCGCTGCATGCTCCATACTTGACTGCTTCTCTTATCCTGCCGGCATTTGTTACGAGCATGTCGTCTCCTGTAATCAGCGAGGTGGGGTTTTTTTTATTCAAAACTGCCATACTTTCAAAATCGCCCTCATGCATCGGATCTTCCGCATAGATTAGCTTATAGTCATGAATAAGCCTGTTTGCAAACTCGATCTGCTCGCCGGTATCCCGTTTGATGCCTTGACGTGCATAGTCGTACAGCTGCTTCTCTTCGTTCCAGAATGACGAACTGGCAAAGTCGATACCTATTGCCATGCCCTTGCCAAGTGTATAGCCGCAGTTCCTGACCGCCTTTTCTATGATTTCAAGCGCCTGGTCATTGTTCACATTTGGAGCCCAGGCTCCCTCGTCGCCCTTGCCGTAGGTAAAGCGCTTATCTATAGATTCTATCACATTGCGCGTCTCACGGTGAAGCTTGAAGTTCATCTCAAGCGCATCGATGATATTCTCTGCACCCACTGGGCAGGCAAGGATTTCCTGGAGGTCAGGAGTACCCGGCCCAGCATGTGCGCCGCCGCCTAAGATGTTGCCAAGCGGAAACGGGAACTTGTACGGCTTGCTTGGTTTTAGCAATTTGAAAAGCGGAACGCCGAGGGAATTGGCGGCCGAGTCAACAGCTGCAATGCTGAGTGCATAAGCTACAGACCCTCCGATCTTACTATAGTTGTCAGTCTTGTCTATCGACCTTAACGCATCATATACTGCCTGCAGGTCTTCTGCCTGCAAGCCTAAAAACCTGTTGATATTGGCATTCAGCATAGAAAGGGCTTCTTCGGGCTTGTTTTCTGGAAAGCTCTGGGCCTCAAACTTGCCTACAGATGCGCCGGAGGGTGCGCACGCCCTTCCGATAAATTTGCCGTCAGTTACAACGTCAATTTCAATAGTCTTGCTTCCTCTGCTGTTGAAGACTATTCTGCCACGAATTGAGGAGATAGAAGGCATAAGGGTTTTTCAATATTGACATAATTTATTATTATTTGTTTAAGATTATTCTATGTCAGACTGAATCTCGAACATGCGCCTTCTGAGCGCTTCATAATAGGGAATAATCTGGTAAATAGTGTCGACATTAGAAATGAACATCCTTCTGCAACAGTAGCGTTTCAGTCCCAGGGAGTCCATGACCTTTGCAGGGTCCTCACCAGTCCTGACACGGTTTGAATACTCTGCATGCTTGTCTGCAATAAGCCCGCCACAGGTAAAACATCTTACTGGAATGAGCATGTCTTGTACCTTTGTCAGTGATTTTAAGCATTAAGCATTATAAAAACTATTACCGTTTACGCAAGCGTTAGGGATTCTCTAGAAGTGTAGAGATTCTGTCTGTCTGTTTATCTGCCACAGGGACTTATTTTTGGGCATCTAAAAATGAATATTATTGTATTTTTCTTTTGGTTTCCGCCTTTACCTTGGTCTAAGACGTATGCATATTGGGTCCAGAATCAATTGTACAAGATTTCTTTTATGAAATTTCAGTTGAACTCTAGATAAACAAACAAAAAAACAAAACAAAAAGAATAGATGAGGGTATTCAGCCAGATACGCGGAAACCGATCTGAAACTCTGTGCTTACTCGACGCTCTTTGTTGTATAATTGTCAACTAGCATCTGCGTTCCTGCTAATGGTATCGAATCGATGGTGCTGCCTTTACATGATGGACAGACTTTGCCTAACCTTCCATCTAAAGATGATGCACACCAAAAGCAGTAGCTACACAGAGCAAATTCAACTTGCTTTGAGATCCTTCCAATATTTGTTATTGGACCACGATCTGCTATTATGGTTGTTGTAGTAGTAGTTGTCATTGTTTTCAATTGCACCTCGCCTAAATTTCACAAACTCGTGTTTAGTGATTATAGACAGTTGTCGGCATCCAAAGAGAATTATGAATATATATATTTTTCCATAAGTTGCTCTCGGGTACTAATCTTAGATACGTATCTACATAGTCAAACGAAAACACCAACCAAACATCTGAATGCTAACGCCGAATACGAACGGTTCAGGGGTTTTAGCACTATTGAGAAGGAATATGAATTCTGCTCTACTTTCCGGAGGATGATATTTCCATGGGTGAAAGCCACTATACCTCCGACCAAAAGCCACATAGAAAAAAATTCATGTCGATCTTGCCAAGAACTGGTTAGTTACCATGGCATATAAACAACGAATTAGAATCTCTGGGGTAATGCACCTACTATATATTACCCATAGGTCAAAGGGCATATTCAAGGATCAAGGAGAAGTTCAGGATAGCATACTGTAATAGCTCCATTTTTAACATCGTTATCCGGATGACATACACAGTATTATATCATATGCCGATATCAGTTAGCCAAAGGCAGTGTGAACGAAAATGTTGCTCCTTTTCCGTCCTTGTTGTTTTCAGCCCATATGCTGCCGCCATGCGCTTCAACAATATTTTTACAAATATATAGGCCCAGACCTGTGCCTGAAAAAGATTTAGACGAAAACTTGGTAAAGAGCTTAGGCATTATTTCAGGGTCAACACCTGAACCGCTATCGCACACATTAATAATAGCGGTATTGTGATTATTATTGCGATTTTTGTCTACCTTCTTATCGGTAGTTATCACAACATGGCCCTCGGAAGTAAACTTTAGAGCATTATTTAGCAGATTGGAAATAACTTGGGCAACTCTATTTCTATCTGCATATATGGGAATGTGCAGAGGTTGGTAGGTTATTTTTACATTATTTTTCCTTTTGCGTCTGGCTGGCAGGCCATAAACCATCGATTCTGCCTCTGCCGTCTCTACGTCATCGATTATGTTAGTAATGAGATCATTTAGATCAAAATGCTCCTTATTCAATTCTAGCGATTGGCTTTCTATTTTCGTGACATCTAGGACATCTTCAACTAACTTTTCAAGTCTTTGTCCATTCCTTAGAATAACGTCGATAAATTCTTGGTTCTCTGCATTGCTACTACTATTATTGCCGCTATTGTTATTTCTCATTTTTGATCTTAGGACTTCACTTAAACCAATTATTGGTTGAATAGGAGTGCGCAATTCATGAGCTGCCACATTAATGAATTCATCTTTCATCTTGTCCATTTCTTTCAATTTGTCGTACTGTAATCGAATAGTTGCTTCTCTTTGCTTTGCGATTTTGTTATATTGTATGCTTGATATTGCAAGGGACACGATGATTATAAAATACCCTGAATTCTTAAGTATATGTGCGACATTGTGGGCTGTGTGAAAGTTTGTGCTCGAGTATGACATTATTATTTGGCCAAACACATCTATTATGAGAGCGCCGAGTATCCCTTTGTAAAAGGCATCACTTGTATTATAGAGCTTCTTTTTATAAAAGAGAAATAACGCAATTGAGAAAAGTATTAGCGAAGGATTTTCATAGGGTCTAGCCAGTGAATAAGGAATTACAATACCTGGAAAGATTGCAAAGAACGATATTGCCACTACGCTTACTGCCAAAAATGCAAGCACAATTACAGAGAGTAAAAGGGTGCGGTCAAATTTCTTCTGGCCATGTTTGACATGACGCCTATTGAGATCATCATCATGATAACGGTCGTCATATTTCTGTACGTCAAGCTTGTTATTGGAAATATCGATGCTCTGAGGCTCTTTTTCTCCTCCTTGTATTTCTTGCTCACCCTGCTGCCCGACTTTTGGAGCATATTTTGCAACAGCAATAACAAGCATAGCTCCAAGGAAAGTTCGTCCTGCAAACCATGTCTGTGGTATAAAGTATAACAGAAATTCGTTATTGCCCGCAGCGCCGTATGAAAATACCGCATGGAGAACATCTATGAATGCGATGGTAGAAAATCCTATCCCTATAAAAAGACTGAAATTATCATTAAGCGTGTAAGCTCTTGTTATGCAGTAGAATGCTACTATCGTTGAAAGTATAACTGCAAATATTTCAATGTAAAAATGGTCTGCATCTGATACCACCCAACTGTTAGGACTAGTAGTAGAAGCAAATGTAATTGCCGAGAGAACTACTGATGGTATTATAAGATATCTAAAATGTACAGAGCGAAGGAAGGAACGCATCAGTGTTTGAGTAGTTTCTCTTGCAGAAAAACTATCTGTTCTTTTTCTTTTTTCGTCATTATCTATCTGCAAGAAACATCAAAATATATTCGTCAAGATTAATAATTCTACCATTGTCCATCTACTTATCCTGCTGTAGTAGCCATTATTGATACCTCCTCTAGCAACTTGGAGTTGTCTATTGGTTTTCTAACAATATGTCTTATTCCCCAGACAGGAACTAGATCTTCTTTTTTGTATTGTCTATAATAGTCGTCAAACTCGCCAAGAGCTGTCAGAAAGCACACCTTGATATCCTTATCTATTTCCAGCAATTTCTTGTAAAGATCAAAGCCATTCATCTTTGGCATTTTGATATCTAGAAACGCCAGGAAATATGCTTCCTTGTTAAATTGAGCGAGCGCCTCTTCTGGATCCTCAAAAGCATCGACTTGGTATCCATTTGATGTCAGGATCACCTTAATTGTGAAGGTGACATCAGGCTCGTCATCTACAACCAAAATTTTACTTCGAGCACTCTTAGGGGCATCTAAAGATGAGTCTTCCACATTATCTTCTCTCCCAAAAAGTGCTATACAAGCTAAATATCGTTCCTATTTTTCTCAGAAACTCCGTTTAATTAAACTTTGTGGAGGATCCGTTAAATTTCCTATAGAAAAAAAGAGCCACCTAGAGAGATTCCGTCACAATGGCTTGCTATAAGGAAATATTATAAACCTGCCGCTGGTGCAGAGAACGACTAGTTGATCACTTTATTTTTGCAATCTGTAAAATTCTAATTCGATGCCGCGACTCGGAGTGTAATTGTATCTATATGCTTCATCAATAGAGAGTGGTAATGAGGAAACCGGCTTCCGACACTGGGGGCACGAATCTAAGTCGTGCAACTGTGCGTTTATGGCAGACGCACACCAAAAACAGTCATCGCAGATAATGAATAGCCGTTGTTTAAACTCTGCAATAGTATTGGTGGTAATAACAGTTGCATCAAGTCTGAATGACATTTACATCTCCTCTTGTTTGGTAGAAGCTATAATATAACTCTCCGGGTGTTTTTTAGGTAAAGATAGTAGTTCTAAAGATTGCAGAAGTAAGTCTCTACAAGCCTGAACTTATTACATTTTATCCTTCATAAGGGAATTGCACGAATGATTCTTTAGCTACTCCAAATGCGCTTCTTTTCCTAGTTGAGTGCCATCAAACCTACTAACAAGAAACAATTCTTGCACTTGAATTTCCAATCCCTGCTACTTGCCACGCAGTACACTAGAAATTTTCTTACATGTTCGTCAACATGGCCTCTTTCTCACTACTGGGTCTTTCCTTGTTGCATTTGGTGGTGTAAAATTTTCATAACCTCCTCATCAGCAATATCTGAAAAGCAACTAAGTCATATTCTTCTACATTTCATATTAGACTACTACTGATGAAAAATATCTTATTCCCTACCACTTAAGCTATAGTTCCCATATGTTTAGTCCCAGCGTTGTTGGGGGATAATTCTGCTGCTGTTGCGCCAGAACTATAACAAAAGTATACCGACAATCTGGTAATAGGAGACCATTGGTCAATATGTCAACATCACAATACACTTCTAAAAAGTAACGATGCGATGGAAATGTGAGAAAAGAGATAGAATAAGGGGCTGTTTTTACTTAGTAGGGAAATGAGACAGAGATAGATACAATATTCGAGCAGAGGGCCAAAGAAATGTACAATGGATTAAGAAATTTATGCATCTTCTAGATCCATCTCCTTAATGTTGACAGTAACAAGGCCTTTTGGGCATTGCAAGAGTCTTCTATTCAAAAAAAGAAGAATGTAAGCTAATGCCTCAAATCATGTAGCTTCTAAATATAAAACACAAATTTAGCAAAAGTTCATTATTGAAGTATACTAAGATCTGTTAATATGACATATAAGAGATGATAGAGGGTAAAACTTGTCTTATAACTGGAAGCACATCAGGCATAGGAAAAGAAATTGCAATTGGTCTTGCCAAGATTAAAGCAGAGGTTGTCTTGGTCGGCCGTAATCAGGCGAAATGTCAAGCAACACTAGAAGAAATTTGGAGAAATGCTTCTATTGATACCAATAAGAGTCGAGTCTCTTATATTCTAGCCGACTTGTCTTCACAGGCATCTATACACCAGCTTGCCAACGAATTTTTGGATCGTTATGAAAGTCTTGATATTCTTATCAATAATGCAGGTGTATTTCTTTCTAGGCGCTTTACTACTGTTGATGGTATTGAATACACGTTTGCTGTAAACCACTTAGCACCATTTCTCTTAACCAACCTTCTTTTCGAAAGAATAGAGGCAAGTAGCCCATCTAGAATCATAACTACAAGCTCAGTGGCTCATAGAGGAACACACATTAATTTCGATAACTTGCAATTCGAACGAGGACGCTACAATGGTGTAGAAGCATATAGGCAATCAAAATTAGCGAATATATTGTTTACAACGGAATTAGCAAGAAGATCAACGGGAAGTGGCGTTACATCAAACTGTTTTCATCCTGGAGGAGTAAGAACAAATCTTGTACAAAGCAGTCCTTGGTATTATAAACTAATTTGGGCAATTATAGGCCCATTCTTGGCTAGCCCAAAGAAGGGTGCAGACACTGCAATATATTTAGCTTCGTCATCTAAGGTAGATAATATAAGCGGAAAATATTTTGTAAATAGAAAGCCAGTCGGCCCTTCGGAGCTTGCTGATGACCACGATGCAGCAGCTAGACTTTGGAAGATAAGTGAAGAATTAACTGGATATAGCAAAAAGAATAATCAATCCACACGTTGATTCAGATTAATACTTGATCAACCAAAAGTTTAAAGCTAAGTCGATAGAATAAAGGGAGACAAAAAGGGGACGACAAGGACGACAGCTATCTTAAGCATCAAAAAGATTAGCACCTCTTAGATCAGCATTCAGGAGGTTGGCATTTCTCAGGTCTATTCTTGACAAATCACCAGAAATTTGAGCATTTTCCAAATCTGAATTTTGTAAATTCGTATTGGAAAGATTTGAATGCAATATTATTACAGAATCCAAGTTCGCACCCTCTAGATCTTTGTCAGAAAGATCCATTCCATCGAACACAATCTGTTGTTTGAGCTGTTTTCTTTCCTCGTTAAACTTTGATATGTCACCATTTTCCAAGTCTCTTACTAAATCGCTGGGAGTTATAGTGATAGACTCAATAATCAGATAACCGATGATTGGTCCAAGAATTAGACCGAATATCGTGGTGATAGCTGTTTTCTTATGCTTCGACAGTAGATTTGGAAGGCGCCTACTAAGCATGATCTGCGAGAAATTTTCCGATCATGAAGTTAATAAACATAAGGTCTATCCTGAATATAGCAGAGCATAGGTTCAAAAGCAAGCCATCCTGATAACTTCAACTGTCGTATTTTTGCGGTTGGAGTCTTCATTTAGTCTTAGAGCATTGAAAAACTAAAAACTATAGCAAAAAAGCTTCTGCCATTATGTATAGTCCAAGTCCTATTAATACAAATGGTAATATCCTGCTAGCAATGCGGCGAAAGCGGTCTGCAATAAAGCTATGGTTCACAAGATAGTATGCAACCCCACACCAAACCCCTGTCAACCCCATAACCACTGAGATAATCACAATTATCTCTGATGTTTCGTTATTTATGGGAAAAACCGACGTATAGATGCCAACTTCCTCGCCACCAGAGAATGTCACAGCCGCAACTGTTAGGAAAGGCAGGTATGCTACTATCCATTTGCTTTGTGACGGCTGTTTGGTGGCGGTGGTAGCGGGTTCTTCCTCATCATCATGATGATCATTCTTTCGTAATTCCAACAACTCTTTGATTCCAATCGCAATCGGAAAAATTCCTATAAGCCCTATGAGATTGGGTGGCACAACCAGAGCAATTAGCGAGCCTACAATACCTACAGCTAGAAGTGCCCCCATCAAATGAGTGCAGTCAAGAGCTAAACGTAACAGTAGAAGATAATGGTGACATAACAGACTCGGACTTGCCTGACTCTTCTAGTACCAATGAGGCGGAAGAAGAAGAAGACTCTAATACTGAGGAGACAGAGGAATAATCTAGGCGATATCTAGACAACCAGTAGAGACAATCTCTCTCCCCAACTCTCTTTTTCATTTTTCCTCGAGTACTCCAAGTTCAAGGAGCTGGAAGAGCGTTATTTAATTACGGCATGACGACCAAGGACAAACAATTAACTGCGGGCTACGATGAAGACTTTAGGTGCGGCTACTACTACGGGCTCTAGGATGGATGGGCTAGGGGAGTTGAGGAGGCGTTGTTACAGCAGAGATGACTACAGGGAAGGCGACAACAACAACTATTCGAAGGGTAGAAATCTACTGTAGAGGGTGCAATCAAGAAATTAGGTTGCATAAGGACCACCGCACAAAATCAGGACTGTGGATTCCTTTGAATATGGACCTGTCACATCATGATTGTCCCGCTAAGAAGCAGCAAAGGCAGCAGCAACAGCAGCGCTCTAATGAACAACAACCAACCATAATGGGTTCAGCCTCGACAGCACAGGTAAGGATGGAATTGGTATATTATTACCATGCTGAATGTAGGAACTCTAAGCTAACCTCCTCATGGTAAGCATGCCAAGCCATACTCTACATCTAGAATTTCTATTTCCAACTGGTCTGCCTCCTCAAAGGTCAATTGAGGAAGAAGTACCCCTGGTTCATTCACGATAGAGGCTCGGACTATATCTTTAACGTTTAATAGACCAATGTGATTGACACGTTCGATTACTTCAAGTTCAGTATTTATCATGTTGCTAGGTACGATGCCAGTTGGATCAGTAGTTATCCTGAATACAATCTTGTTCCAATGTTCTGCAGCACACTCAGGCTGGAGTATCACATCTCCTATTCTCACTTCTAGCTCATCTCTTGGTGTTGTCACATTTCCATTTGTCTGATTTCCATTTGTCTGATTTCCATTTGTCTGATTTCCATTTGTCTGATTTCCATTTGTTGGTGGTGGTGGCTCTTCTCCATTTCCATTTGTCTGATTTCCATTTGTTGGTGGTGGTGGCTCTTCTCCATTTCCATTTGTTGGTGGTGGTGGCTCTTCTCCATTTCCATTTGTTGGTGGTGGTTCTGGTTCTTCTCCTGTTGACGTTTCGTTACCGTCGATTTGAGCCAGTGCAGATTTCCAAGGAAAAGATGATGGAGAGGTTATTGTTACTAACCCAGAAAATAGTGAAAATGCAAAAACTATAAAACCTATTCTAAGTAAAGTCCGGTGGTTCATGAAGTTTCTAAGATGGCATATAATAATTAATATTTAAAAGTTTCTTAATATATTTCGTAGGAAACTTATACAAAAACAGTTATCACGCTAGCTCTTCATTTGTATGCGCTCGATTATGGTTAAATTTACAGATAGTCAAAAACGAGAAGAGAAATTCAATTCTATTTTATTTTTTGTTACTCTATTGGCATCAATTCTGATAGTTTGTCGACCTGAGCTATAGCAATGCCCTCCATTAATTCCTTGTATAACTCAGGTGATTCTCTCTTTAAAATAGATAGCCGCATTGGGCACAGCTGCTGACCCGATTGGCGACTCAATGGATGATGACATACAAAGAAGACTAGACACGTTCTCTAGGATTTGGGGTAGACTAGACTACAAATTCATACGTGTAGGAATCAAGCCTGAGCATGTACAGGAATATGATTTGCCAGAAGATCCAGATGAAGATACTGCAAAGAGGCTTGAAGAAAACGATAGCAGAACCAGGCGCTTTAAAGCCAAATACGGTAAACTGTACGCAGTTGAGTTGGATGCTTTGGCAGGTAAAGAGCCAGAAGCATTCAACCAACTAGTTAGAAATGCAGTCTTGAGCACTGGAATGGTGACATTTGGAACACAACGGAAGAAGATCACAAACCCGAGCGAGTCAGATATTTATTTTTCAGGAATCTGTATTGATTATCATACACTCCCAGCATGTCAATGGGTTTTCAGTTGTTCTTCTGGCGAACTTCTTCAGTTTCTTCCCGCACATACTGCAATAGCAGCACATCATAGAGTGCTTCCTATTATTCTTCAATAGTATCATGCTATTTGCCGCTGCTGCTGATGAAGCCATTCTTCTATAGCATCAAGCTCCTGACAGATGGTTATATCATGGCTAGCACTAAAAGGGGAGAGGGAGGAGGAGAAGGATAGGCGCCCTAAGCTACCCTCTATGTATATCAGAGAGATAGAGAGAAAATAATAATAATACAATAATACTGGCATCATTATCAAAGTATCAGATCTATCTGGGTAACCCGAGAAAAATAAGTAGGCACATATCTTGCTCCGACAAAGGGTCAATAGTTCAAGCTTTAAACAGATCCAATCCACACGTTGAAGTACATCGGTTTGAATTAACAATTAGAAAGCTGACCGCTAAGGATAAAAATGACGAAAAGCGTTCTATAACTTGATAATATACGGAGTGTGATTATTTGAAAGCACCCAAAGATAAGAAAAAAGAGGCAACCGAAAATGAGAAGAAGAGTTAGAGACACGGACGACGAACCGCAGGAAGAAGAAGAAGAGGAAGAAGAAAGTAATGAGTCGCTCAGAGGATGGGTGAGGCCAAGCGGTAAAAGAGGAGGAAGACGAGAACGAGCAAGAAGATGGAATTACATGACTCCATTTAGTGGCAGCAGCTTCGATTTGGCTCCCGAGGACTGGCTTAGAGAGTTTGATGAAATGAGACATGAGATGGAGCATGTCTTTGAAGAAACCATACAAGATATAGAAAGGATTCCCAAGGAACTAGTAAGAGAATATCAGACAGCTACGGGAGGCATGACAAGAGAAATTGGTCCTCTGGTTTATGGGTATTCTTACACTGTAGGCGCAGATGGAAAGCCACAGTTCAGAGAATTTGGGAATATTCGTCCATCACAACGGTCACTTGGAGGGGGAAGACCTCGGGTTGGTGCACCAATGCTTACAGCTGAGCGCGAGCCTTTGGCAGATGTTACTACTACCGATAAAGGCGTGAAAGTTACAGTAGAGATGCCAGGCATTAACAAGCAGGACATCAAAGTCAGTGCATACGAAGGTGCTGTAGAGGTCTCAACCATAGAGAAAACAAGGAGGAAATATCATCGAATCATCGACTTACCGTCAGAAACTGATATAGAAACTGCCAAATCTACCTACTCTAATGGCATATTAGAGATAATCTTTGATAAGAAAACCCCACCAAGAGGACGAGAGATCAAAGTAGATTGATGAGAGAGATGTGCGCTTACCACTCTCTTATTTTATTCAGACTCCTTTTTCCTTTGCTATCAAAGCCAGACCGTGTAGCAAGAGTGCGACAAGCACTAATTCTTAGCTCTTAAATGCAAATTAAATGGTGATTGTTCCACTGGAAGTTTAAAGCTATTTTACATGCTTTTTATTAAAGTGGAAGAGACAAAGAAAATCTTTATATGTCACACTTCTGGGCAGGTTCATTCTGCCGCTGCTATTCTGTCATTACTGTAGAATACAAAGACAATCCTGAGCTTTCTTTTCCTTCTGCTATAGTTGGTGCATCAGATATTATCAGAATATGTAAAGACCTAGGAAACAATATCCCGGACAAGTCATGGATGCTCTATCTATTGGAATTGTTTGATTCTGGTGCTACTACTTATAATAATCATAGGCCAATTGAGCTTAATCTAATTTGTCAATTCAATGAGTGTGATAACTTTTGGGCAATTTTTGCAGTGGTTAATAGGTACAAATTCACTAAGGTGCTACCCATAGTTGGTCATTCTTATTTACGTGAAATAATCCTACGCAAATATGATAACTCAATAGATTATCGTGTATTGGACCTCAATGACAGTAATGCGATTGAACGATTTGTATTTCAGTTAAACAGCGCTGAAAGTAGAAACCTATCATTTCAGGGCTTAAATCAGTTCACAGGAATTGAATGGTGGAATAAGGATGGAAATTCTCCTTTTCCAATACGATATGAAATTGAATTTTCTAATTTGAGGTATGCACAAGAGCCCGTAGAAGCATCCGAGTCGGATGGAGAGAAAAATATTGAGCGTGTGACCTTTAAGGCGTATGATGCGCTTGTGCCTTATAAGGATGGTTATGCCAAAGAATATCCTGTTAACTTTGACTGCGCAGATATCAACGATGGCTGTATATGCTATACCGTGACGACTGGTTCTTGCAAGACAGGTTTACGTTTCTTGCATGTTAGATAGTCTCAGCTAATATCTTGTAGCCTAGGAGAAGGAGGGAATCCCATGGGAGTAAGAAATAAAACCTTAGAGATGCCATCTTCATAGAAATCCAAACATGCAATAATAATATGACTTTTACATCGATATAGGGCAGGAGGTACCCTCTTTCTCAAGCAAGCAATTATTATGTATGTGCTATTGTTGTTGTTGGTTGTCGTTTGCTTTTTCCTCTTGCTCGTCCTCCGCCTAGGTTATGCCTCCTTTGCGCTTTTTTCTTGTGCTTGCTAGAATCAGAACTTTTCTCCTTTGCTTTTTTTATCGACTTGTTTGTTACCACTTGATATTCCTATCATGGTTAACATATTCAGAAAAATAATAAATGAACACATACGTAAGCAGAACATTCTCATTCCGGCGGTTGTGACCAAGAAAGAAGAAGACGACTCTGTTTAATCTAGGAATTTTGATTGCGGGGTAAATCAGAGTCACAGTCTGTTTATCTATTAATGGCTTGTTCCTAAATTAATGGGAATCCTTTGATGATTATACTATGGATTTATCGAACTCTCATCGATTTTGTATAAAAGTAAAACCATGCATTTGCAAAGCTTTGTCAGTATCCAAAAATCCGCTTTTCCAACCATAGCTGCGTTTTCATAAGCCGATCATATGAAGCCCTACGACTACTAAGGAGTATCCGGTTTAGGCTGCATTTTTTGCCTCAGGTGGCAGTTCTGCAAGTGATGAAAGTTAGGCCCAGAAAAAGATGTATTGCTGTTACAATATAACAGATGTTAAAGCAGTCTAAATTTCCTGATTAAATAACATGACTGCGTATACCGTAGTTTCCTCTTCGGCGTTATAGATCATCTTTTAGACAAAGGCATGGTCCCTTAGCTTTATGAGCAGCATCCTTGTTATTCCGAAAGCAAGGCTCATCAAATTTTTCTTGAATTTACAAGATACTGCTCTTGACAAGTCAAACTTCTTACATCTGTCTCTCCCTCAAATTCTCAACAGACCTCCTAATAGATACGGTCGATTAGTAACTAGAGCAAGTGCTATTATTATGATAATATTATGAAATTATTCTAAAGTCTCCTTTTGTATTTTGATTCTAGAGGAAGTCACCTCTCTAAATATAAGCAGGTGTAGCTCAACTAGAAGCCAAGATCTGGTGGGACTCACAACTCCTGCTCTGCTCCCCAATTCCCCAGAGCAGGAGGGCCACCAGCCTTTGTAGCCTAATGAGAAACTCTTTTTGGTATTACCTATATGCTGCAAAAGAAGAGTATACCCCTAATACTCTAGCTGCTTTTTCTTTCATCTTAGCTTTATTGATAAGCATATATGTTCTTATTTATGAGCTCCTGCTCTTGCATTTTACAATCTTTTATTTGATATTCGTCATTATCTGTTACATCATGGCATACTCTGGTAAACCATCGGGACCTGGACACCTTGCCAATGATCCATACCTATGCGATGTTTGTGGCAGGGGTTTTCCTACCAAGGAAGAGTATGATAGGCACAGGCTACAGCATTAGTAGCTGTCATCAGCGCTTGGTATTTTGGACCTAACCTTCGTACCAAGGATCAGAAATGAAGCCAGTACTAATACTCCACTAGTAGAGCCAAATGAGATGAACCACACCAGGGGGTCTTTGCTGAAGACCGTGATAAAATAGCCTACGAACAGCGGCCCTAATATCAACCCCAAGTCTCCTATCATTCTATTAAATCCAATTCCGCGTGTAACATGCGATTGTACGCCTAGTGCTAATTTATAGTTCGTTTTTCCAATTCTCTTTACCTTCTCCTCTATCTGCTCTGCAGCCCACGCAATAGACTGGCCAAAAAAGCCAGAAGTTATTCCAATCAGAGTAATGATAACAAGCAGGTAAACCATTGATGTGGATAATGGAATGATTGCAACTAATAATCCGGGAATTAAAATTGCAGCAAATAGGGGCTTTTGCATGCCATAGACTTGTGTAAGTCTACCTGAGAAGAAAGAGCTAATCAGATTTGCAAGTGAAGCCATTGTAAGAATTATGCCCATATCAAATACGGATAGATTCAGGCTCCCATATCCGAACAGCGGCACCCCTGTAGTATAGATTCCAGAACGGAGGAAGGCAAAGCCAAAAGTGGCAATGGCTGCAGTGTTAAGGTAGGCTGCCATGCTTGCCTGTCTGTTCTCGTGCTCATGTTCCTCCTCTGGCTTTTCAATATTGAACTTCCGGCGGCGGATAAAAATCGATATGATTACTGCTGCTACAAATGTCACTGCGGCAAATGCAAAATATGGCGCATTGTATCCAAAAAACTCTGCAATTGGTGCTCCAGCCACCGGTCCGACGATGGGTCCAAGCATCAATATCGACTGATAGCTTCCAATGTTTGTCCCACGCTTTGTTGCATTTGAAGACAGGAGCACAAACGCAATAGCGGCGCTGACGTAGATGGACGAAGCGACACCTTCCAGCAACCTTGCAAAAAGCAATACCCAATAGCTTGAGGCAAAGCCTGCAAGGGTTGACGCTCCAATGAGGATTCCAAGTCCAAGGATCATTGTCCTGCTTAGGCCAAGCCTGTCAGCAAGGAATCCGGCCGGCACATCAAAGATCAAGCGACCTATAGCAAAACCTGCGATAACTGCGCCGACGAGAAATTCATTTGCTCCTAGGTCTTGCTTGGCGTAAAGCGTCAATGATGGTGTGACCATGGTAGAGCCCATCATGACTACAAGGGAGACTAGCGAAACTGCCAGTATGCTTGGCTCGATGCGTAGGTGCTCGTTTAGTTTGAACATTTTGCCACCAATATTGCAATGAAATGAATTGAAAGTTCAAGAATTATTGCGTGCCATGCCTAATTTATCTTTGTATGGCCTTCTTTCAAATCAAAAAAGGAGTTCATATTTATCTTTTGTAATGTTACTATATGTAGAGAATTCATATGTCGTCACTCAAAGTGTTAAGAGAGTTACTTCTTTTCCAAGGTTATGAACAAAAGAACTATCTTAGCTTTGGCAGGCTTGGCTATGCTATCACTGAGCGCTGTTTCGATTATTGGATCAAGCGGCCTCAGCTATGTCCAAGCTCAGCCCCCGCAAAGCAATCAGAATAGCGATACGACTGTTATTGTTGTAAAAAACAACAACAATAACGTTACACTAGATGATATGAAACAACGGCTACATTCACAGCTAGATGGCGCAATCGTGGCAGCGCAGAACAACGACACTTTTGGAGTACTAGTGCGGCTTGGAAAGATCACTGAAGGATTGGCTGCAACAAGCACCCTAAGCTATTTTCTTTTTGATGTTCCCCTGCCCAATAATGGCACGACGCTTTCTAACACATCGAAGGCAAGCGCAGCCAGTTTAAACCAGGGAACAACTACAACAACAATAACAACATCATCTACCAGCAGTCAAATCAATCCTCTGCAATAGGAGGAGAAGGAGCTGGCAGCGCAAACACAACACTAAGTGCCGTAGGGACAGATGTCTCCGGAAGCGAGCAAGTCTGATGGCCCTTCAGCGACTTTACATAGCAAAAACTATAGGCGAAGCTATAACCTCATCTAATTTTTTGCTTGAATGTCTGGGAACCCTTCGCCGCGAAGTTGGCCAAACCAACTTTCGGTGAGCGAACCATAAGTATAACCACGCTAGCATTCTCTAGCATCAGAACAGAATCAAGACAAAGACCACACATAAAAATCTCTTGGCATCCTCCAGCACAAAATGCTATCGCTGCGGCAACCAGAGCAACTAAGACACCGACAGGAATAGAAAATACTTAAGGAATCAGTGCAGACAACAATCTCTGACAAAGAGTGAGTATAAGGCAAAATGGTAGCCATCAATCCGTGTCCAGCAGGTTTCGAAGCGAGCGATACCTGCTGTAATCCTCAGTCAGTATTTTTGCTAGCTTTTTTGCAATATCGCTTACTGACAATATGCCAATCATCGAGCCATCTTGCTCTAGTACAACTAGCCGCTTGACCTTGTTCTCTGCGATTGTCTCAGCTGCAGTGTCGATAGAATCAATGGATTTGACTGTGACAAGAGGGGATGACATGATGTGCTTGATAGCAACTCGATCAGCGGTCTTGTTCTGGGCAGATACTTTCTTTATGATATCCCTTTCAGTTACAATCCCGACTGGCTTTTTATTGTTGCCTTCGATCACTACTATCGATCCAATTCTATGTTTTGCCATCAATTTTGCTACATCCAGAGCAGAAGGGTCATCATTGATGTCGACTGTAACAACAACTTTTTTTTGGGTCATTATTTCACTGACTACGCTCACGTTATAGAAGGAGCTTCTTTCAAATAAATATGCTCGCGCTTCCCTGTCCCACACGAAAGAAAACTACTGAATGGTCTTGCATCAATCGCTTGGCCTTTCGTGGTGTTGCTGAGTTTATCGTTGGCATCTCGTAGAGATTAATTGCTTTAGAAGCTTGACTCACTTCTTTTTAATGATAACCCTCATTCTTGTTGAGGAAGATGTTGCTATTGTTGTACGGATCATTCTAACCGCAAAATATTGGTCTGCATGACATATAGGGGAATGAATATTATTGTTTCAACCAGCTCTTAACAGAGCCTATCTTAACGTATACAGCTTGTAGCTGCATCCCGTCTTTTCATCGACGTAGGTCCACCTTTTGGGATCGACATTCATTTCTATAAGATTTTGCTTGCGGTCTAGATTTTCATACATTGACTGGCCAATCACTATCTGCCAAGTCTTTGCCAGTGGTATCATTTTTGCCGCCATACTGATGCTTGATCCTACTATGTCGATATGAGACCGATCTATACTCTTGCCATAGAGCACGACTTGTACATCGCCGTAGTCGATCGACATTTTTACAGTTAGCTGTGGAAGCCCGCGTGCGCTCAGCTCGGGATTGACACACTCTTTGATGATCGTCTGCATGTCTTTTGCACAGTCTACTGCGTTTTTGGACGCTTGGCTGCTGTCGTATTCTGCAGGAAAGAGGGCGATAATTGCATCACCTACATATTTTAGCACATAGCCACCATACTCTGAGGTTATAAGACTCATCTCCTGTGAAAATACATGCAATATTGTCGCAAATTTCTCAGGGGACAGCGCCATGCTCATCTTGGTTGAACCATCAATGTCTACATAGAGTATCACGACGCCCACCTTTTGGTTAACTTTTCGCCTGAGGAAGCGCTTGCATGACTCTGTGGAAAGGTCTATCTGCACACCTCTATCAAGAGTCTGCCTTACCCTTGCTTGGGTCGCGTTAAAGTCTCTGACAGGTGATAACAAGCCACTATTCATATCACGTTACTGCCACCACGTGCATATAATCGGACAATATGATAATAGAACGTATAAGCTCTTCTGAAGCTTCTAAAAGGTAATAAGCGGCCATATCATTTACGGTCAAATGTATTTTGTAGCCCTGCTGTTTTTGAATCGTATAGCTGATTTATCATCAAGTTACTTATACAATGCGGAACAAGCGAGCCCAAATGTCTCTAACCGACAATAGCCGAAAGAAAAGAGGAGGTCAGACAGCATCAATAATTACTGAAGCTGAGCGTATAGTGGCCGATCAGGTTTCCTCCAATCGTAGAGCTGAAATTCTAGAGTACCTAAAGCTGTTTGGCTACAAACCTGACAGAACTATCTTGCAGGTGCACATAGTTGGCTTTTTCAACAAGCGGCGGACCAACGCAAGGGTGGTGGGACAAAGAGAGGCAGCTGCCAGAAGGTACGGCGGTACGACCTTTGTAGTTGTGGGCAGGACGCATGATCCATCGATAATGGATTTAGTAGTCAAGCCAAGGAAGAATAGAGAAGAAACGAGCCCCGGTTACATCGGCTATCTGTGGAGGAGCAAGGATCCTCAGAAAAGAGCGCCCCATGAAATTATTCCACTTGATTTTACTCCAGTCCATGTCCCTTATCCAGCGGACTGGAAGAATATGTTCGTCACCAAAGGATTCATGGTAGCACTTCATGTGCCAGCGTCGTTTGCAAAACACAAGAACAAGTTATCACGGACCCTCTATCGCACGGGCAAGAATGCAGATGTTAAGAAGCCCTGGGACTTTATTGAAGAAATTAGAAGTAGCGGCTATGGACAGCAAGCAGCTGAGGATCCCTTGAGCATTTTGAAAATCAGGCTAGCAAAGGGTGAGATCAGCCCACAGGAATATGAAAAGCTGCGTCAGACACTGACTACATGAACCCTTCCTCTCCCCTCCCCCGCTCCGCCCAGTACTCCTTTTATTATATACTCGGAATGTGACTACTTTTGTGCGATGAATTGGTTGAAGAACAAAAGGATGATGATCTCCCGCCAGGATTTGCTGAAGATGCTAAAGCGCATAGACCGCGCTTATGGGATAATAGAGCTAAATGAAAGAGAGCCGATGATACTTGAAACGAATAGAAAAGAACGGCTATTTGAAGTCCGTAGCAGCAAGGACAAAGGCAGGTTCTATAGGGTTGATGCAGATATCAAGATGTGCACATGTCCTGACTTTAACTTCCGCTTCTTTAAGTGCAAGCATATCATAGCGGCCGAGTTTGCGTCTGGGATCACAAGCTAGAAGCAAAAATGGGACACGGGGCGATATGCTCAAACAA
>DASUUX010000133.1:0-2888 GCA_036373855.1 Nitrososphaera sp. | reverse complement strand
AGTATCCTCATGGAGTTATAGATGCTAGCCATCAAGGAATAATGATGTCAGCAGAAGGAGAGCAATTCATTTGGTGGGCTCATGAGAAACTTAAGCTGGCAGATGGCGGGAAAAAAATGAAAGGGATGATCATAGTGTCTGGTTTTACAAATTCTCAAAAGTTGTCATGGATGAATAGCCTCCTCGTGGCAGGAGAATCAGAATTTGATCCAGCTGCTCAGCAGTTTAGAGTAACGGGCTATGAGTGGATATAGATAGAAATTAGAGACTAGAATGCATTTTAGAAGAATGCAATATGGCTTCTCAGCCTAATGGCAATTCGACTGTTTTGTTATAAGCAAACAGTTCGCTCTCTCGGAAGGCTTTGTGATATCTTGACAAACAGAATTGAAATCGATCCATCACTCTCGGCAAAAAATAGATAGTGGGGTCTCAATCTGATGCTTTAACATAATCATATCGATAGCAAATCATAGTTATATACGATATTATAAGACACACAATTTTCTATCCATATATTCTAATGTAGGGGCTAATGGAAGTTTTGATAATTATGGTGCGTGCCAGCAATAACTCTCCTTCTGTTCTAAGCGGGATTCCGCTGAGCAGCCAACCTGAGCAGGTGCAGGACCTTGTGCTCTATTTAGCCTTGCTCCACCCGGGTCGGCAGTTTCATTCCAGTATCAGAGATCTCAGGCTATTCACCATCATCGTGGAATTCTGACTGGATACCTTTTCTGTTCCGTTGCCAGCCGTCTCCGGCTAATTATCGCTAATTCGGGTGCCTGCAGTGAGGGAGGAGTTTCCTCTCTTTCGAGTGACCCACCCACTGGCTCACACGCAGTATCAATGAACAGAATTGATATTAAAACCCAGGCGTTACTTACTAGTCTTCCTAAACTAATTTCTTACCAGTTGAGGAAAGTACTCCTTTTCCAGCTCAACCACTTGCTCGTCTGTCTCTGCATCTGCATAGTCGTGTAGAAGGTTGGCATTGAGCTCAAGAAATGTGTGGCCCCACTTGAACTTGTCCATCATTTTTGCCGCAAGTTCCTTTTCATTCAAGATGTAGAGTGCTCCTGCAAGGGCCTCTACGCTCGATAGCTTGCCCAGCTTGGCATAGTTGGTTGGGTTTGCAGCCAGCATCGAGGGGAGCCTTCTTGCTATTCCCTGAGCGGCAAGGTGCTGATGCTTTAGCACCTCGTCTGCGCGCTCCCATGAGCAGTCAATAGCGCATACAGAATCTGCCACCGTATGGTCGTATCTCAAAACAGGAGTTTCTGAAAATGGGTTAAGCACAATAGTAGTCCTCGAGATATACTTGACGGGCGCTGCTAAGCGGAACCTGACTAGCTTGGCTGCAGTACACTTGAATGGATCGTCTTGGTGGAGCATGTAGACTAGCGGCTTCATACTATTCATGTTTATCCAAGATCATTAAAGTTTTTATTCGCTTGACTTTCACTTGTTGCGTGCCGCCAGCGATATCTACAATGCATTTTCCATTTGAGCTAAAAAAGGATCAGCTGGAGGCTGCCAAAGCATGGATTGACAACGGCTGCCGTGGATCTGTCATCTTTAGCACCGGCACCGGCAAGACAGAGATCGCATTTGAGTGTGCAAGGTGGGCAGCTAAGCTTTCAGGACAGGATCGCTTTACAATATTGGTTCTAGTTCCAAGGATAGTGCTGATAGAACAAAACGTCAGGCGTCTACGGCGTTATGGCATTTCTGATGAACACATCGGCATCTACTACGGGGAGCGCAAGGACATTAGAGAGATCACTATCAGCACATACCAGAGTGCCATCAATAATTACAACCTGATAAGGAGTGCCAACATGGTAGTACTTGACGAAGTCCATCTTGTCAGCGAAAGCGCAGTTGCATTTGACAGCATCTTCGATATTATAGTAGAAGATTCGCGCAAGGCGATTCTAGGACTCACTGCGACCATAAATGAAAAGGACCCAAAATATCAAACAATTCTAACTGTCGTCCCGCCTGTAAAGAAATACATGATCAAAGATGCAGTCACGGATGGCAGGCTCGCCAAGCCAATCGTCAAGCCAGTAGAAGTCAGCTTTACGTCGGAGGAGCAAAAAAGTTATGATGAGGCAAGTACAGCAATAAAGGATATCTCAAGAAAGCTTCAGGCCTATGATCCGGTGAAGATGACCAAGATACTAATGCGTGGCGGGTCGCGGGCATCAATGGCAAAAATATGGTTTGCTCATGTGCGAAAACGCAAAGAATTGCTCAGTGCTACCAAACAGAAGCTACTCAAGGCAGCCGAGCTGGTCAAGAGGCATACAGGCGAGCGCATCATGATCTTTAGTGAAACTATCGACTCAATTCAACAACTAAAAGCAATATTGGAAGTAAATGGAATACCAGCGCAAACAATACACAACGGAATCAAACCAAAGGAGAGGAAGGAGATCTTGGAAAGCTGGGGTAAAGATTATTTTCCATTACTGTCTGTGCACACCCTTGAAATTGGGTACGATGTACCGCAAGTTGGCATTGCAATAATTATTGCTAGCACATCTAATATGAACCAAGTCGCGCAAAGGATTGGACGGGTCGTAAGGAAAGTAGATGGAAAGGATCAGGCGCTCGTATACGTAGTATACGTTAGCGGTACCAAAGATGACAATGTGCTAAAGGTGGTCAAGGCGGCAGTTGAAAAGGAAGATCAGAGAACTGCAACGGTTCGTGTCCCAAAGGGCAAGAGGCCTACGCACGGTCAAAAGACTATCACAAAATTCTCATAGGTCCATGCAGGTAGACAACATGCCGCCCACTTGCTCAAAGTATGAATCGATGTCCATCTCGACTACCTTACCTGCATCAATATTTATGATGTATGTTATGTGTAGCCGGCC
>DASUUX010000132.1:0-36668 GCA_036373855.1 Nitrososphaera sp. | reverse complement strand
CAGAACCGCATCGCCTCCTTGAGCAATATTGGTGCGCGCTATTGCAAGTATGTATGGGTTCATGAACTTGTAATCGTCAAGATACTCCAGATCTTCGTCCTTGTCAACTATCCTGTCCATGGGCTCTGAAAGATCAATCGCCATTATGTGGCCATCGATAACGGCTTTCCTCTTTTCTTCAGAAACACTGTCGCCAAAATATTTAGATGCCCCGTCGTAAAGCGCGTTGAAAACTGGAAACGTCATCTTGACAAAATTAGAATTTAGTATACGTTTGATCCTGTCTGCAAGAATGTCAGGGTTTGACAATCTCATTTGGATATCTGGCATGCGATTTTGTGGTAGTAGAAGCTCTTGTGAACCGACTTCCTCGGTAAATTTACTTATTGTATCATATGGACTACTATCAGCGGTTATGGCTTTATGCAAGGATAAGGTAAATCGCTGGACGAAGCTAGGAAATTCCTGCTCTGTCTTTTCCTTGTAGTGATTGAACTGCTTGTAGCCCTTACTTTGCACCATTCTCTCCTTGATTATGCTCTTCCCTGCTTGCGTTTTAAGAAGGGCCTCCTTTGAAAAAATCGATTCATCCTTGCTGCTCATTTCTCTGGCTTTTGCCACCTATTGTTATTTAATCATTCATAATCTGATGTCTTAGCTTAGGGAACTGTCCTAGGCGCGGTGATGCCTTACTCATGCTAGCTAACCCTCTTAAATCAAGCTGCAGCAAAATCAGCAAAAATCTATTGTTACTAATGAGAGAGAGTATGAAAACATGATTATCAAAATGATTGAATAAAAAGAAGAAAAGAAGAGGGAGACAAGAAAGCTCCCTTCTTATGGTGGTGTTTGTTGGTACTCAGCTATGCGTGATACTTATGGAAAGTTCTGGAAGCTACCGCCGTTGCTGATCTGTAATTGGGCGTCGCCTGTATTCGTTACTAGATTTATCGGTGACCAGTTTGTAGGGCAACTTTCCGTTGCAGGACCGTCTCGACTAACTACAGCTGAGTCACCAGTATATCCCTCTAGGTTGAAGCCTGTGATTTGGTTCCTTTCACGAGCGATGGTGTCGACCACTTGCTGGCTAGTAACTTCGTTGTTTCTTTCTTGTGTTTGAGGTCCTGCATCTCTATCACATGTCCATGTATTCTCTGTTTCGACAATAGCTCGGAACTCAATACTTTGTGCATTATCTTGAAGTTGTTTGTTGTTCCATCCAAAGAATGTTTGCACGTCACCCTTTCCTACGAAACCTTCTCCCGTTTCTGGGTCAAATGTGACCGCTGCCTGCGCTGCAGGTATCAA
This sequence comes from Nitrososphaera sp., assembly GCA_036373855.1. Taxonomy (GTDB): domain Archaea; phylum Thermoproteota; class Nitrososphaeria; order Nitrososphaerales; family Nitrososphaeraceae; genus Nitrososphaera. Next base: position 35,360 of record DASUUX010000132.1, on the reverse strand, counting down.
AGAAAACGCTCCTATTAGCATCAGCCCAACAAATGCGCTTGCTGCTACAGGGGTTATCTTCTTTATTGATTGATTTGCATGGTATTGCATTATTTAGACAATACCATCCACTATTATTAAATGTTACGATATTGGAACACTGATGCAATATCACCCAAAATGATTAAATACCATGCTCCCCAATAAAATGGCAGAACAAGAAGAAGAAAAAGGAGATGTATAGTATAACAAAATGCCCTCTATACCATCAGTAAATACGCTTACGCGTATGAATGCTACTGTTAAGGATTTGTTTATTCAACTTTATGACCTATCACCTCCAGAGTTAGATATTTTGTTTATGCTCATTAGCAGGGAAAATGAGCAACCAATGACATTAGATGAACTATCAAAAGAGATGGATAGAGATAGAAGTACAACATTTAGGTCATTGCAAAAGCTTGTTACTTTAGGATTGATAGTCAAAGAAACCAAGACAATAAAAGATGGAGGATACTTTCATGTTTATAGCGCCGTTGACAGGGAGACTTTTAAGAATGAGACAGAAAGAAAGGTAAAGGATCTGCAGAAAAGCCTTGACCGCTTGTTGAAGAAGTTTGAAAGTGATATGCAGGAGGCTATATCATCCATGTATAAAAAGTAAAAGACACATATTGTTGATATTGCCCAGAATAGCGCATTATACTATAATAGTTACTATAAGAAGGGACGAGATAGATCGTCGCCTACCTAGAAATACGACAAGTGCATGATTAGACCGTCTGAGATGAGAATCCTGATTGCTGAAGATGATCCTGATACTTGGACACCTTACAAGACCGTTCTAGAAAAAAGGGGACATATTGTTGATATTGCCCAGGACGGGGAAGAATGTGTCAAGGTATACAAAACAGCATTAAAAGACACCTCATTGCAGAACACGACTGAAGGGGACGAGTATTCTGATTACCATTATGTGAATTATATCAACAAAAGCATAACAAATAGTAATAATCATAATGGCCACACACTTAGCTCTTCTTCTTCTTCTTCTCATTCTTCTCGCTTACCGCTACCACCCTATGATGCAGTAGTCCTAGATTATAGGATGCCAAAGAAAGACGGATTAGAAGTGGCAAAAGAAATTTTGACGCTAAATCCCTCTCAGCGGATAATATTTGCCTCAGCGTATGTTAAAGAAACATTAAGGGAATCTGTCAAGGAGCTGAGGCAAGTAGTTGAACTAATACAAAAACCATTTCTGCCTGAAGCACTTGTTGATGTCGTAGAGGACACGGAAGCTTATCCAGAACTAAAGAAGCTATTTGTAAATATTAGGAAGATGACTGAAAGCGATTTTGAAAATCCTTCGCCAGATCAAATAAAAAATATCTTAGACGGTCTTAAGAAGATTCAAAAAGAAAGGACGTTTTAAATTGTTTAAAAGCGCATACGAATTGCTCTTGTATTGCCATGCTTTTTATTATTATCACAACCTTCTTTTAGTTCTTGCTACCCTGTATCATGTCAATACCAGTACTGTAATATCAAAAGAAGAACCACTACTACTAATAAGCCATCCTTCTACCACTCAACATTATCATCCTCATCATCATCTCATCCTCATTCATCTGCAGCATATTTCTTCTTGTTATCCTACTTTTCATCCATTGAGCAGGAGCACCAAATAATGACATGCAAATAAAAAGAAATAGGTAATGATAATCATGATGATATTCTCCCTGATTATCTTCTTCAGTCGGTCTTACGCATGAAAATATTACAACTACTTATTCTGCTTTGCTTGGGAATTGCTTTTCTGATAGGTACAACAAGTCTTCTGAGTATTACACGGATAAATGATATAGCCAATGAACTGTCAGAAAATGAGACACCAAAGATAATAACACTTTACCAAATGGAAATTTTACTAGAGGAGGCTACAAAAGATATTTTTGATTTTTCAAGGCTTGAGCAAGCTCCTGAAAAACAAGAGTTTCAAGCCAATACAAATGATTTCAAAATGAATGCAGACAGGCTGAGAATGCTGGCAGATACAGAAGAAGAAGAAGTTGATAAAGAACTAACATTGTTGTTGGACCATAATCTGACCAATCAATTTTCATATTTCAAAGATTTGGGTGAGAGCTTGATCTCTATTCAGGAGAACCAAAGCGAGAAAATATTGGAAAGAAGGTTTTTGCTAAATGAAAAGCTCGACCCGATAATAGATGACCGTCTGCAGAAAGGTTTGGACGCATCTGATCCGCAATACGCACAAAAACAGCAAGCCTTGCTTGAAATGGAGATTAATATGCATGAACTTTTCTCTGCATCAAGTGGATACGTAGTAAAGTCAGATCCTTCTCTCAAGGGGAGAATAAGTGACATTATTTCTGATTTTCAATACTGGTTTGAAAGATTCCTTGATCTAAACAGGTACAATAATGGCAGTAATATCAATGGTTATGTCAAAGGTTCTGTCTCTATCCAGGAGGCAGCTTCTAGTGGTACTGCTGCAAAAATTCCTACTAGTACTGCTCCTCTATCAGTGCAACAACTACAGCAACAGATACAAAATGGAGGAGGATCGTCATTGCAGCAATATGAAGTTATTATAAAGCAAGACTTTGACAGAGTTAGCGAACTTACCCAAGATATCATTGAAATTGAAGACGAGGAACAGAATCAACTAGCTGAATTTACCAGAGCAGAAACTGGGATACGCGATCTGTTGGATAACAAAATAAAGTCAATAATTTTGGAAAAAATTCAAGCGCTAGAAGATAGCGCCAATGGCATGGTTACAATGGCTTTAATATCCATAGTAATTGCAATAATGTTGGCAGTCACATTTGGCATTATAATATCGGGCTATATTGTGAAACCCATAAAGAGGTTAAGGCAAGCAGTCAATGAAGTGGAGGCAGGAAATTTGGATGCACAATTTGTCGATATCAACGATGTGGGTAAAGGAGGAGGAGAAGAAGAAGACAATAGGACGCACAAAGAAGGTAAGAATAGAAGTAGTGGTTTTGCTAGTGAAGAGTTGATTGATCTATCACGTTCATTCAATTCAATGACAAAGAAACTTAAAGCAAATGACAGGATGCAGAGGGAATTTCTGGGTATTGCATCGCATGAACTTAGAAGTCCCATACAACCTATCCTTAGTTATGCAGATTTAGCCATTAAAGGAGATGTTCCATATGAACAAGCAACAGAGAAGATTTTTACACATGCACTCAGGCTCCAGAATCTTGCAAACGATATTCTTGATGTGGCCAAAATTGAGGCTGGTCAGCTTAGCTGTGTGATGAGACGAGTATCGGTCAATAGAGTTATTGAAGATGCAGTCTCTTCCATAAGAGATGATTTGGGAAAGGATATTGATTTGGACATTCAACTACTTGACCATGATGTAGAGATTGAGCTAGATCCTGATCGTATAGCTCAAGTGCTTGGAAATATCCTCGGAAATGCAGCAAAGTTTGCAAAGAAAGGCAAAATTAAAATAGAAAGCTCCCGGTCTTCAGACAACAGTCTGATCGAAATTAGAATAAGTGATGCTGCAGGCGGCATACCTAAAGAAATCATTCCAAGAATATTTGAAAAGTTTGCAACCAAAGATGTCGGAGGTAACGCAAAGCAGGGAACAGGCCTAGGACTTTACATTACTAAAGCGATTGTAAATGCCCACAACGGAAAAATTTATGCATATAATAACTCAGAAGGTGGAGCTACTTTTGTTATCTCTCTACCAATAGAACAAAGAAGGTAAAAAGGCACAGTAGTAAGTTCTAAAACTAAAATAACAATAACAGAATATAACAGCCTATATTATTTTTCACAATCCAGAGTAACAGGGACACGGATTGAACACAATTAGCAACCATATTAGGGAAAAAGGACCTAGTCTGTTTTTGACGTTTGTTTTACAAACTACTCGCTAGCTATATGTGTTGCTGATGATATCCTAAAGCTCAGAATGTCGTAGATCTGTGTATACTGCCATTACTCTTCCTTTTTCCCAGGGCTGTCGTTTTCCTCTTCTTCATCATCTTCGTCTTCCTCTTGTTCCGCTTCCGCTTCCACTACAGCAAAACCAAGTTCCTTTGCTCTATTTGCAAGTTCCGACATTTTTTGGACTACTATAGCTCCATCTTCTTCATCTATTGTTAACTCCAATTCTACTTCAAACACCATATGTTATATTATCACCTAATTCATGCTAGACATACTACATAAATATGCATATTATTACACATGTGTGCTTTCTGCTATTGATACCGTCCGCAAGAAGCTGCAGGGTTACCAAGAATATTGCATAATTGCAGTAGTGGACAATACGGTTATGGATTATTATTATTATTATTATTATTTACAAAAATCACCTACGACATTCTCCAAGTAGTAAAATCCATGGTCGGCTTGGGCATATGAAGAGCAAAATGTTATTTTTAGCAGCAGCCCTAGCAACAACACTTAGCTGATAAAAATTAATTCTGTAAAAAGAAGATAAAAGGAGCTTTTGTTTACCTTGAAGCCATTGCGATTCTTTCTTGCTCATTCTTTTTCTTGATCGCGTGGCTTGCCATGTCGTTATTTGCAGCCAGAAGGATTTCCTTAGCAAGTGCCTCTTCTATGGTCTGCAGGCTTGAATACGTCGATTCCCTTACACCTTCTGCAATAAAACGAAGTGCAAGGTCAACTCTGCGCAGCGGAGCTACATCAACTGATACATGGTAGACGACGCCACCATATACGATGCGAGTTGTGTCCTCGTTTGGTGAAGAGTTCTCGATTGCCCTTACCAGCAGATCTACAGGGTTTTTCCCAGTTTCAAGGTATATGATTTCAAATGCTGTTTTGATAATGTTGAGCATCTTTGCCTTCTTGCCACCCATTCTGCCGGTGTTCTTCGCATATCTCTTGCCAAAGTGCATCATCTTATTTGCCAGACGTTCGACAATATTGACCTCTGCTTTCTTCAAGCGCTGGTGCTCGTGCCTACCAAACGTGACTGGGATGACTGCTGGCTTTAGGTTAATGACAGATTTGAGGCCGGGATCGTTTATTTCGATATCGCTCATGTTCCATCGGTGGAACAGTTGGATGTTTACCTGCTCCTTACCGCTCATCTTCTCGGCTTCTCCTTTCTTCCACGGACAAGTTCATTCAATGAGACACCGTTGACTTTGAACACCTGCCACCTGACGCCCGGGATGTCGCCCATTGCTCCTCCCATCGCGCCTCCGATACCCCCAATAATTACCTCATCGTGTTCGTCGACAAAATTAAGAGCGCCATCCCTTGGTAAGAAGGCAGTAACGGACTTGCCATTCTTTATCAGCTGAACCCTGACGCACTTGCGTACAGCAGAGTTTGGCTGCTTTGACTCAATGCCAACCTTTTCCAACACTATTCCTCTTGCCTGTGGCGCACCTTCTAGAGGATTTGCCTTCTTGTCAAGCATGAGCATTCTTCTCTTATAATATTTTTCTGACCACCGAGCACGACTCTTCTTTGCCTTAAGAACCCTGCCTGCGAACAGACCTAGTGGAGATTTACCCAATCATATTCACCCTATTACTACTATTTCCCTGCTCAGGGCCAACTATTAACACATTGGATATTTGGAAGTATCGCTTCGCAAGAAGCCTTGCCTTCTCTGCATTCCTACCTTCCCTCCCTACTACGGCTCCTTTTTTCCTAGGATCAACTGTGACAACCGCCTGCTTTGTCCCGTCACCTCGTTCGGATATCCTAACATCATTTATCATATCAGCATTGAGCATATTGCGGATGAACTCTGTAGGATCATCAGAAAACTCAACAAGTTCTATCTTTTTTGCAACCATGTTTTGCAGCTGTTTGATTGTAGAACCGCCTTTGCCAATGGCAAGCCCCATTTGGCCTTTATTTACAACGAAAATAACGCGGTCCATTTTGTCGTCGACAATGCAGTCTCTTGCTGTTGCGCTTGTGATGCTCTGGAAGAGAGACATTAGGCGCAACTCATCAGAAGTAAGCTTAATCTCAGTCATTTTCACAGCGTCCCTATACGGAGGTATAATGCAAAAGATGATGGAGACGGCAACAACAAATCATTCTCACAACTCAATTTATATTTCATAGGTACCTTTTCTATTATTTGTCCTTTTTTTCTGATACTATGGCGCTTATTTCGTCTGCTGTCCCGCTCTTGATTGCTATGGTAGTGATCCTGAAAGGCTTATTACATAGCTTGCCCAGCTGCACGGAAGTGCCGGAATACTCATAGATTGTGACATTGGTAGACTTGGCCTGCTCTTCTAGCTTTTTTCTATATTCAGGGTCTATGGACTTGCTGACGATTATCAGCTTTGAGCCTTTAACCGACTGCAATACTTCCTTAACGCCACTCTTGTACTTGTCGGCGGCTATTGCATCCTTAATCACTTTTTCCAGGGTTCTCATTGTCCTTCACCTTCATGTACAGCTCTACCATTCCAGTGCCGACAGGTACAGTAGCACCTACTATAACGTTTTCTGTCACTCCCCTCAATGTTTCAATCTGCCCTTCAAGTGATGCTTTGGCGATTGTTGGCACTGTAATTTCAAATGCCGCCCTTGCAAGAACTGATGTCTTAGTTCCTGCAATGCCATGCCTGCCTATCTGTTGCAGGTATCCCTTTGATGTCATAAGGTCAGCTACAAGCATGATGTGTCGCGTATCTACCTCCAGCCCCTGCTCTTCAAGCGTATTTGTGATCTCTTTGACAAGCGCGGTTCTTGCGGCTTCAATGCCAAGCATCTGCCAGATCTCGTAAACATTGTTCGTCGTAGTTCGGGTAGTATCTACGCCATCTACTGCCATCACCTTTGCAAGGTTAGAGCCGGCGGTCTGGATGACCCACTCTTCATCCTGCTTGACTATTGTTACACGCTCAATGTCGGATACACCCTTTACACGCATGTTGAGCAGCTTGCTCTTGAGTGTGAGCAGCGTCTGCGCATCAGGCTCATCTGGAACCGTTAGTTTGATGAAGAGCTTGTTTTCGTTTGGCTTGATGCTGTACTTCTTCTTTGAAGTCTCAAGTACTTCTTGCACATCGGCAAAAGTGCATCCTCGTTCTGCCAGCTTTGCTTCAGATAGATGAAATGTCAATATACCGCTATAGTCAGTCTCTGTCCTGTCGACAAGATCGCCTATCTGAGTGAACAGTATTTCCCTTGCTACTTCAAGGGCCTTTTCCCTCGACACTTTGTGGCTCTCGTCAAGGTAAATATCCATTGTAGGCGTCACCGGCTTCTTTCTTGCGTCTACAAGCTCGATGAGCCTTGGAAGGCCAAGCGTCACGTTTCTCTCTTTAACGCCGGCAAAGTGAAATGTCCTGAGCGTCATCTGGGTTCCCGGCTCACCTATAGACTGTGCTGTCACTACACCGACTGCCTCCCCTGGCTCTGCAAGCGCCCTATCAATAAGATCAAGCACCTTCTTCATTACTTTTTCAACACCATCTTTGCTGAGTCTGTTCTCAAGGAGCGCCTTTTCCAGATTAGCCTTCATTCTCGGGTTGAGGCTTCCAGCATATTTTGAAATTATGTCCTTGGTGACATCCTCAATAGCCTTGCGTCCTTCGTCAACAATTGATTCAGCTTCAATGAGCCTTGAGATGTTGACAGCCTCTCCATGGTCGCTCTTCGCAGGGTCAATGCCGTCCTCGCCATACAGATACTGCACAATGTTGCCGTGGGGGTCGCGTACGGTATGATCATATTCAATCTTTAGGTGCTCAAGTGCGTTAATCAATCTCCTCTGCATGTAACCAGACTGCTGGGTTCTGACTGCAGTGTCTACAAGACCTTCCCTTCCACCCATTGCGTGAAAGAAGAACTCAAGCGGAGACAGACCATCGCGATAGTTTGACTTGACAAAGCCCTTTGCATCAGGGTTGGTTTCATTTGGCTTAAAATGTGAAAGCGCTCTGTTGTGATAGCCCTTCTGGATTCTCTTGCCTCTGATCGATTGCTGTCCTAATGCTGCAGTCATTTGGCCGATGTTGAGTGTCGACCCTCTTGCACCCGTGGATGCCATGATTACGCCTGAGTTTTCGTTAGGGAATGCCCTGTCGGCTGTCCTGCCAGCGCGATCACGGGCGCGGGACAGTTCATTTACAACATACAACTCCAGCGCTTCTTCTCCAGACAGACCCCTTGTTAGCGGGAGCGTGCCTTCATTGTACTGTTGTATCAACTCGTAGACCTTTTCGTAGGTCCTTTGGATGATGTCGCTGATGCCCTGTCGGCTCTCTGGCGGCAGCCACAGGTCTGAGTACCCGTAGCTAAATCCTCTATGGGTGATGTATGTCTTAAGCATGGTAAGTATTGAGTCAAGGAACTTTCTTGCAGCGTCTGTGCCATAGTCCTTGGCGATCCTATGAAGCACGCTGTCTGGCTCTTCGGCACCAATCGATGCCTTGTCGATGACGCCGCTGATAAGCTCACCATTCTTTATGACTACATCCTTGCCTTCTCCCTTTGCGGCTTTGTTCCACTTTGAAGTAATGATAAAGTTAAAGTCCTTTGGCAGGAAGAGTGAGAACAGCTGCCTGCCTGAGTACCTCTTTTGGCCGTCCTCTGTGGTTATCAGCGGCTCGGGTAGTGGTCCATGGTAGCCACCTAGCATAGCCAAATTTGCGAATTCATCTCTTGTCAGAGTTGAGCTGTCGCTGGTAAGGAGGAATGCACCAGTAATAAAATCTCTGATGGCGCCAATGATAGGACCGCCGTACCTCGGTGAGATCAATTGATCTTGCACCTTCATAAGAAGCGTTGCTTCAGCCCTTGCTTCTTCGCTCTGCGGCACATGAAGGTTCATTTCGTCTCCGTCAAAGTCAGCGTTGTATGGCGGACAGACTGCAGGATGCAGCCTAAATGTGCGGTAGGGTAGCACCTTGACGCTGTGGGCCATAATCGACATTCTGTGGAGTGAAGGCTGTCTATTGAAAATGACAATGTCGCTGTCTGCCAGATGGCGTTCTACAATGTAGCCAAGGGCAAGTGAATCAGCTATTGCTTTTCTGTCGGTAACATAATCGAGTCTAATCTTGACTCCATCCGGCCTAATGATATAGTTTGCTCCTGGATATGTATTAGGGCCATTCATCACTAACTCTTTGAGTCGCTCTAAGTTCCATTGCGAAACTGTTTCTGGTATAGTGAGCTTCTTTGCAACATCTACCGGTACGCCGACATCTGATATTGCAAGGTTAGGGTCAGGCGAAATCACAGTTCTGCTGGAAAAGTCTACACGCTTGCCTGAAAGTGAGCCTCTAAATCTTCCTTCCTTGCCCTTCAACCTCTGCGTAAGAGTCTTAAGTGGCCGGCCAGACCTGTGGTGGGCCTGTGGAATGCCAGAAACTTCGTTGTCAAAGTACGTCGTAACATGGTACTGCAGTAGGTCGACTAAGTCCTGCACGATAAGGGGGGGAGTTCCTGCTTCTTTGCTTTCCTTGAGGCGCTGGTTGACCCTGATGATATCGACAAGCTTGTGAGTTAGGTCATCTTCTGACCTAATGCCGGTCTCCAGAATAATTGAGGGTCTGACAGTCACCGGTGGTACGGGCAGCACTTGCAGCACAAACCACTCTGGCCTTGCTGTCTTGGGATCATATCCAAGCAGCGTCAGGTCGTCATTAGGGATATGGCTCAGCCTTTCGCGGATAGTGATTGGAAGCAGTCTGTTTTCGCCAGCATCAGTCCGCTCAACAAATATCGTCGGTTTCGTAAATATCAAATCATACTGCTCTTTGCCGCAGTGCGGGCAGGTCTTGACCTTCTTGGCCCGCTCAATAATATCGTCTTTGATGTTTTCAAGTGTAATTACTGCATATGCCGCTTTTGTGTCGCGGATCGATTTGTAGTAGGCGAGCTCTTCTACATCAAGCTTGATCCTGTTGCATGATCGGCAGGTTATCAAGAGTAGCTTATGAATATCATCTACAAAAGCGATGTGGAGCACAGGCTCTGCTAACTCGATGTGCCCGAAATGCCCGGGGCATTTCGCAGAAGTGTTTCCACAAGTGGCACATTTTTGGCCAGGCTCAAGCGTACCCAACCTGTTGTCCATCAAGCCGCCTTGCACTGGCATTCCGTCTTCGTCATATGTTTCAGGCGCAGTGATCTCAGCTACTGAGAACTTGCGCACTTCAGTTGGTGACCATACACTAAACTTTATTCCACCTAGAGTTTTTGCAGATTCTTCCATCATTCTATCTCTACACCTTCTCCTTTACAAGTAGCCTCGGCGCGACATTGAGACTCATCATTTCCTGCAACAGTAGCTTGAACGCATACGCAATCACTACAGATGATATCTTGGCTTTTTCCCCGCACACACGACAGATGTATCGGCGCTGTTTGACGTCGTAGTACGCCAGCAAGCCACAACGCTCACAGACATTTACTTCAGCCTTGTCCGATTCTTCTAGCAGCCTGTCCTTGAGCATCATGGATGCGCCATATGCGATAAGACAATCCCGCTCCATTTCGCCAAATCTCAATCCGCCGCCGCGCGCCCTGCCCTCAGTTGGCTGCTTTGTCAACATCTGAACCTGACCTCTGGCGCGGCTATGGATCTTGTCGGCAACCATGTGATGCAATTTTTGGTAATAAACGACGCCGATGTAGACATCTGCGGGAAATCTTCGTCCAGTCCTGCCGTCGTACATCACTTCCTTACCAGTATACTTGAAGCCGTAATGCTCCATTGCATTCTTAATGTCGTCTAGCTTTTCTCCAAGAAAAGCCGAGCCGTCAGCTATTTTGCCGCGGAGTGAAGCGGCTTTGCCGCCAAGCGATTCCATGAACTGGCCAACGGTCATCCTTGATGGAAATGCATGAGGGTTGATCATGATGTCTGGCACAATGCCATCCTCAGTATATGGTAGGTCTTCTTGGTTGACCAGCATGCCGACAACTCCTTTCTGGCCATGCCGTGAGGCGAACTTATCCCCAATCTCAGGGATGCGCATGTCGCGAACTCTAATTTTGTACATCTTGCCGCCTTCAACTGACTGAGTCACAATGACTGTATCGACCACACCGTTTTCTGACGGCCTGACGCCGACTGAAGTGTCTCGCCTGTATGGACCCTTAACCTCAAACTCCTTGTATTCTTCCATAAACCTTGGCGGCGAGGTTCTACCGACTAGGATGTCTCCTCCGTTAACCACTGCCTCGTGCATTATCGCGCCGTCCTGCTCAAGCAGACGATAAGCCTTCTCGCCTCTGTAGCCCCGAATATTGGCATCAGGTGGTGGTATTTCAAAATTATCTTTCATCCCGCCGGGATACTGCTTTGCTTCTGCCTCGTAAATCCTATAAAAGAATGTCCTGCCAAGCCCTCTATCTACTGATGCTTTGTTGAACACCACGGCGTCTTCTATGTTGTAGCCTTCAAACGGGAGCACAGCGACGACACAATTCTGTCCTGTTGGTCGGTCTTCAAGACCAAGTAGATTAATCGCCTTTGTGCTCACCACGGGCGTTTGCGGGTAGAGCATAAAGTGCTGCCTGACGTACGTGCTTGCATTCATCAATGGCGTAGAAAAGCCAAGACTTTGCTTTGCCATTGCACTTTCGTAGGTGTTCCTAGGTGACTGATTGTGCTCCGGATATGGAATGATAGAAGCTCCCACACCCAAGATGGCAGATGGAAATATTTCTAGATGAGTGTGCAGGGGCTCTATTTTCTTGGGATCAATTGCGACATAGCAGTTCTCCTCCTCGTTTGCGTCTACCAGCTCAATCATACCCATATAGATGAGGTCATTCCAAGAAAGGAACTTTTTCGATATCTTTTCAATTACCTCGTATGTTACAAGCGGCCTGCCATCTCTAATGACTACAAGTGACCTCAGCACCCTGCCAGCGTTGCAGCTAATATAAAGGCGCCTTGTGGCATTGGGGTTTTGCGAACTGTAAAGGTAGATGCCGACATGGGGATGGATCTTGCCTGATCTCCTCATAGACCTAAGCGTGTCGGCAAGGTGTTCTCCCTTCTCAATGTAGCCGATAAGCCGACCGTCGACGAACACCCTTGTGCCTGACTTCCTTAGAGCCTGGTCGACGTCATCTACGCTCTGTATTCCCAGCTCATACAGCTTTTCTGTAATTTCGGCGTTCTGGATATTGACCGAAATTATAGCTGACAGCGCAAGATTCTTGACAAGGCCGCAGTTAGAGCCCTCAGGAGTCTCTGCGGGGCAGATTCTGCCAAAGTGCGTTGCATGCAGATCCCTTGCCTCAAAATTAGGCTGGCTCCTACTAAGAGGCGACTGAATCCTTCGCAAATGCGAAATAGTCGACATATAGTTTGTCCTATCAAGCAACTGTGTGACGCCTACCCTGCCCCTACCCCAGTTGCCTGTTGCAATGGCGTTGTTCAGCTTGTCTGACACGATGCCAGGCCTGACAGCTGCAGCAACAGCGTTGATGCCGCGCTTTTGGCCTGAGCGCTCCAGCTGATACTTCATATCACGTATCAAATTGCGAAAGGCAGTCCGGAACAGGTCGGCAAGCATCTGACCAGCAAACTTAATCACCTTGTTGCCATAATGGTCTTTATCATCAGCACCTATCCAGCCAAGCTTGAGCTCAATAAGCTTGCAGGCTGCCTCGCCCAAGAATAGGGCCTTTTCATGCCTGTTGTCAGGGTTTTTGCCGATGTGTGGCAAAAGACCCCAATCAAGCAATGTTTCGGCTCGCTTGATTTGGAACTCTTCAAGCATGCCAGGTGCAATCCTCTTGCTGATATATACTATGGCATCCCTGCTTCTGTTGACATCACCTGCCTTTTCAAATGAAGGCTCAAGATCATCTTGTACGATTTCATTGAGTGAAACCGAGTCAGCGATATCCTTGTCAGATTCAAGACCAAGAGCCCTTATTAGCGTGATAAGTGGAATGTCTACTGGCGAGCCGGGGATCTTGGTTACTATTGAACCATCTGGGCGCATTACCAGTTCTAGTTTTGCTCTATAGCCCACAATTGAGGAATAGACTTTGGCCTTGTACAGCAGAGTGCCTGTGGTTTCTTCGGCATCGACAATTATTTTGTTATATGAAAGATCTTCAAGTCCTACTATGACCCGTTCTGAGCCGTTAATGATGAAGTACCCACCAGGGTCCCGGGCGTCTTCGCCAAATTCAACAAGCTTGGACTCGGGCAGGTTATGTAGAATGCATGTATTAGACTTAACCATCACTGGCATGTCGCCTATGTGGATAAAGCGCGATTCCAGAATCTTGCCGTCTTCGACTACGCTACACTCCAACATCACAGGCGATGCATAGGTCAAGTTACGGAGCCTTGCTTCCATCGGGGCAACATGTGTTATCGAGCCGTCAAGCTCCATTATTCTCGGCTGCTGGAGCTTGATCTTCCCCAGTTTGATCTTGTAAGGATATTCTGCGGTTTCTATTTCAATTTCGCCTACTTCGTCTATAATACTTTGGAGCCCCCGCTCCATGAATTCGTTATAAGAGTTCAAATGCTGCCTTGCAACGCCTTCTCTTCGTAAAATGTCATTGATGATCGGCCACATCTCGATAGAATTCTCTATCATTGTATACTCAGCCCTCTACGACGTAACGGTAATATACACTTTCACCTGCGGTTGCGCTCTTTCTCGTTATTTTGATAATGTCACCGGGCCTAACATCTAAGTCTTCGAGTGCCTTGTCGCTTATCATAACGTACGGAAGCTGGCTGGGCTTGGCGTTGTACTTTTTTAGAATCTCTTCTGCCTGATCTTTGGGCAGGATTTCGTGCTTTGGCTGATAAATATGGTTCGTTATCTTGACTACCTTTTTTTCAGACAATAGAACATACCTCCGAATAGAAAAACAGATTTTCTGTAAAAAAACATCAAAGTCAAACCTAATGAAGAGTGAGCATATATAAGTATTCGCACTCAGGCAAATTGATGTTCTTTTGAAAAAATTGAGGGAATTATATTACTGAGCTTGTTTGAAATGAACCAAGCGTTAGAATTTCTGTACAAAAAAGATAAATACTAATGCAATTATAGCGTGATGGTGTGCATGAAGGAGAATGGACTATAAAGCATATACTTTAATGGCAATATTACTGGCATCACTTGCATTGGTTGTACCGATTGGAACTACATATGCCCAGACAGAAGATGCTGCCACGACTAACGCGACAGATGCTGCCACGACTGATGAGGCAGAGGTTCCCGCTATTAACGCAACAGGAGGAGGGGAATGGACACCATTCGACCTCACGGTAGAGGGCCAAACATATCCCATAGAGTACATGATCACTGGTGGCACTGTGGAGAACATGACAATCCACAGCGAGAACCAAACGCTTGGAGTTACACTTAACTCAGTGAGTAATGGAACGCTATCTCTAAGACTACCAAGGGAGGTAATTGACTCTCAAACAGTCGAAGGGTCAGATGCGGATTTTGCGGCATTTATTGATAATGCTGAATACACACAACCAGGTGAAATCGAGCCAGCAGAAGACATGAGAACGCTGTTAATTGGCTTTCCAGCAGGCGCAGGGTCAATTGATGTTATAGGTACTTCCGTAATTCCTGAATTCAGCACAATAGCTGTAGTTGTGCTGGCTGTTGCAATTGTTGGAATCATCATAGCAACTGCAAGACACAGTAGGTTCAATTTCGGTCCAAGGATGTAAAACCTTTTTCTTCCTTATTTTTATTTTTGAAAAAGCCTTACCGAAAGGTGTTGTTGTTGTTGTTGTCATCGCAAGATGGGGCCTTCGGAGGGATTTGAACCCTCCTCAAGCGGTCTCTGCCGGAAGTGGACAAATCGACCACAGCCGCCTATACTAACCAGGCTATACTACGAAGGCCAGCCAGCCAGAAAATTTGCAACAACTACAGTATATAATCGTTCGACCATCATCTATTTGGAAGGATGCCGACTCTGACAGTTTCAATACCTAGGTTCTCAAGCCGCTCTGCAAGGCCGTTGAGGCCTATTGAGTCACCCCCTAAGTGTCCCATTACTACAAGGTTCCCCTCCAGCTTTTCTTCCCTCATTTTCATTAGTTCGCCATAATCTATATGCAGATAGATGACTGTAGAAACACCATGCTGAAAGTATGTCTTAGCAATGTTAAAGCCACCATTAGTGCCTGCGGCCACCACTAAAGTCCAATGGCCTGCTTTGTTGTTTTGATTCCCAAACCTTACTCGTACCTTGGTTGCAGCATGGCGGAATTCTGGGATCTTGCTAATGGATTTAACAATATCGGATACGTATTCTGTCCTGCCGGCCTTGATGGCGCGCAATATAACCTGTCGCATGTATTCGTCGCATGGCTGGTGGATATTGACAAGGGGCATGCCAAGCGCCTTGGCAGCTCCGACAACATCACTGTAAATGCTAGCATGGTTACGCGTCTCGATTCGCTCCTTGAGCTTCTCAACGGCCTCTCTTGCAATTTTCTTTGGAACACCATGCTCTACCATATAGTCGATGTGCGTATCAAACACCTTGTAAAAATTGACTGCAGTAGCACCAATGGGATGGTGAGCAATGACTGCATCACACTCAAGCTGCTTTGCAAGCATTAGCTCTGCCGTTCCTATGTCTATTCCGATCAGCACTTTGCTTATGTTCTTACCTTTTATGTGCACGGCGCTGTCTGCCGGCATTTTCTTCCAGCCGGCAAGCTCAAGCCCCACTTTCATTATTCTATCAGTATTTACAGCCACGGCTACCAGTCGACACAGTGAAAAATTTAAATCTGATCTACAAGCCATTACCAAAGCGAGCATGAGCTGCTCAGATGAGCACGTTTCCCACTCTATGCACGACAATCTGATCCAGATCACACCACAGCTAAAAGCAAGGTTGCAGAAAGCAAAGTATGGGGTCTACAACCACTCTGCAGTAGAGTTGTGCCACTGGACAAAAAAGTCGTTTGCGGACGGGGGCAACTGCTATAAACACAAGTTCTATGGCATCTCTACTCACCAATGCATGGAGATGACCCCGACTGCAATGAACTGTGAAAACAGGTGCATTTACTGCTGGCGCCCAACAGAGTTTTATGATACACTGCAGATGCCAGAGGAGCTAGTCGACGAGCCGGACATTATCATTGAACAATTGATGGCTGAGCGGAAAAAGCTGATAAATGGCTTTTATGGCGACCCTAAGAATAATAAGAAAAAGCTTGATGAATCGCTACTGCCAGCCCATTACGCAATTTCATTATCAGGCGAACCGACGATGTACCCTAAGCTGCCGCAGCTGATAAAATACTTAAGGTCGCTCAAGGCAACCAAGTCAATTTTTCTGGTGACAAACGGGCAAGAGCCGGATATGCTAAGGAGGCTAGCTGTTGAAGACGCACTGCCCACTCAGATTTACCTATCGACTAACGCGTCAAACAAAAAAATGTTCTATCAGATAAACCGTCCACGTCACCGCGACGCATGGGAGCGCTGGTGGGAGAGCCTCAGATTACTTGCAACCCTCAACACCAGAACTGTGCTTCGGATGACTCTGATAAAGGGATACAACGACAGCTACGATTTTGTTAGTGAATTTGCAGATATGATGGTGCAGGGTAACCCTCACTTTATTGAGCTGAAATCTTATATGCACATTGGCATGTCGACCCAGCGGCTAGAGCAAGACCATATGCTGGAAATGAATGAAATAAGGAACTTTGCAGCAAAGCTGTGTGCCAAGATGCGTTCATTCAAGATAATGGATGAAAGTGAGATTTCAAGGATAGTGGTACTACAGAATGAAGTACGCTATGTGGACAGGTGGATTAAGGAATACAAGCTTTGAGTGTCAGAGCTTTAGGTACCACTGGGCAAATTTTTCAAGTGCTCTTTTGCGGTGCGAATATTCACTCTTGTTTTTCTTTAGCTCCGCAAATGTGAGGTCTGTGCCATCAGGCACAAATATAGGATCATAGCCCCAACCGCCACCCTCTGTTATCCTGTCAGATATCCTGCCGTCAACTCTTCCCTCTGATATTGACAATGTTATTCCATTATAGAAGGCAATCAGCGAGCGGAAGCATGCTGACCGCTTTGCTGACCCGGCAAGTAATTTTAGTATGCCATCATTTCCAATGGTTTTGAATACAAATGAAGAATACTGGCCTGGAAAGCCACCAAGGCTGTCGATAAACAGGCCGTCATCTTCGACGATGACCTGCCTTCCCACTTTTGCAAATGCAGTTTTTGCCTTCTCCCTTGCTATTTCCTCAAGCAAGTCTGACTGGATTTCAACGAGGCTGGTTTTCGCAAATTCGACGGAAATCTTCTGAGCCGAGAGTATTAATTGGACTTCTAAGAACTTGTTTTGATTGGTGCTTGCAAAAGTTATGGTTTCCATGCTCTAAGTCATCCTCGCATACCTTCCGCGCTGCTCTATCTTTCTGACGTTTTCCAGAATTTTATCTGTCTTTTTGCTGCCGGCAACACCAGCATAGCCTTCTACAAGGCAGGGAAAGGCTTTTCTAACTGCTATGTGCGCGCTGGTAAACACTTCTTTTATGAGTCGGATATCGGTTGCCATGTCTTCGGTGCGCTCGGAGTAATATGAAAGACCAAAGTCTAGGAGGACAAGCCTTTTGTTCATTACAAAATTTGAAGTCGTCAGGTCGCCATGGATAATGTTGCTTGCGTGAAGCAGTGCGGCACAGCGACCTATCTTGTAGCAGATGTCCAGCGTTATAGCATCACGGATGTTTTGCCCTTCAATAAACTCCATTATTATTTCAGCCTTAGCAGGGTCGACAAAATGTACAAATGGAGTCATGACGCCTGCGGACTTGGCAGCAGACATGAAACTTGCTTCATGTATCGTCCTGTGCTTTCTGATTGCGGAGTCTAGCTCGGGATGGCGGTAGGACTTGGGTGAGCGCACTTTGGAAACCGCCTTCTTGCTGTTCCAATCTACAATGTAGATGTCGGCTTCTGCTCCCCTTTTTATCAGCAATGGCTGCAATAGTAATATAGGCTCTGCTTTGAAGATAAAAATGTGGTGAGTTTCCACCCAGCACCGGGCGAAAAAATACTCCTTGACGAGGACTGCTCTGAGGACAGGCTGAGAAGCGGCATACTCGTGCTGACTGACCATAGGTTGGTATTTCAAAGGACACAAGGCAGAATAGCAACTCTTTCAAAAAAGGAGACTGAAGTTGTTCTTGATATACCGCTTGATAAAATATCTTCCGTCAGGTCTGAAGGGTTCCTTGTAAAAAAGCTGGTGGTAATTGTAGCAGGAGACCAGATCTACAAGTTTGGCGTGTTTAATAATGGCAAGTGGGAGCGCCGGATAAAGCAGATTACTAGCGGCGCCAGCTGACATGCACAGTGTCAAGTCGCCACGACTGCTGCACAGTCGACTCTTCCACTTGAACATTCATTTTTGTAGCCATGTACTCCCGCAATGCAGTCCACGCGATCTGAGCACCATTGTCGCCGGCGAACTTGATTGGGCAGACAAACAATTTGGCATCTTGCCGACTGCATACACTATCAAGCATCTGAGCAAGCCTCCTATTTGCTGCTACTCCACCCACAATCATCATTTCTTTCTTGCTGGTGAACGAAAGGGCCCGCTCGACAGCCTCTGCCAACATTGCAAATGCTGTTTCCTGCAGGGAGTAGCATGTATCTGCCAACTCAGTATTGCATGAAGCAAGCTTGACTGCTGCAGTCAGCAGGCCTGAGAATGAGACGTCGTTTCCCTTAACGATGTAAGGCAGCTGTATGTATTTTCCAGCCGACCGGCTTGCTAATTGTTCGATCCTGTTGCCACAAGGGGAAGCAAAGCCAAGAGCCCGACCAAATTGGTCGAGCAATTGTCCAACGGTGATGTCAAGTGTCTCTCCAAAGACGCGCCAGCGGCCATGCGAAAATGCAAGTGTCATCGTATGGCCGCCTGACACCAGCAGCACAAGCGGGTCGGAAGCGCCTGTGAGCATTGCTCCAAGCTCGATATGACCAAGGGCATGGTTGACAGGCACAAGCGGCTTCTTGTAAAATCCTGCAACTGTCCTTGCTATCACTGCACCAACGCGCAAACATGGCCCTAGACCCGGTCCAGCTGAGTACCCGACAATGTCAATGTCCTTCATTGTGACATTGCCTGATTTTAGAGCATTTCTTAAAATATCTGGCGACACTTCCATGTGGCGCCGCGATGCTTCGCGTGGATGTATACCGCTTCCTTCTGGTGCCTTGTAGACATCGCGGGCCTCAGAGAGTATCTTGCCCCTTGAATCAACTACTGAACAACCAAATGTATGCGCAGTACTTTCAATTCCAATGCACAGCATTGTTATTATCTATCATCCCCTGCTTGTCGCTGATGCTATCTTAATCACGTCACCATTTTTCAGCTGGTGGTTGGCAGCGATCCTCTGTTTTGTCCTTGCGTCAACTGCATATAGAAAGCCCTTTGCTAGATCCGCGTGTATTGCTTCTGCAAGATTCTTGGCCGTTGAGCCTTCAGGCAGAAGCCAGACATCAGGCAGAATATTCCCCTTCTTGTCTGTGAGTTTAAACTCGTCTTCCACTGGATATACCGCCACCATGCGGAGCAGCTTAAAACATGCAATGTTGATAGCTTCCTGAACTCCCGTAGAACCATATTTTTGCATGAACATCTTGACAATGTCAAGCGCCTTTAGTTGCTGGGCACTTAATACCACCTCGGGCTTGACATCAAATGAAGCATCTCCAGGTAGATAATGCAGAATGCCTTTTTTGGATGCTTTTCTCAATAGCGCCTCAGCTTCTGATGCACAGGGAACTAGCTCTAGGCCGCCAGCTTTCATCTTCTTGATATTATCATCCGCCGAAGGCAGGTCGGCCTTGTTAGCCGCTATAACAAACGGCTTGGCTCTTTTGCGTAGCACTTTGCAGAATAGTAGTATGTCATTCTGAGTCCATGCCACAGGCTTTTTTGAAGCTAAGCCTGATGCTTGCACTGCATTTGTGATCGTCTGCTCGCTTATTGCAAGACCCGATAAGCGCTTGGCAAGCAGCTGTTCCAACTTTTGACCTTGGCTCTCGGCTTCCCTTGCAGTCTTGCCCCAGTCTCTTCCAATGATAGATTCAAGCCAAAGATCAAATTCTTCCTCTACAAACTGGATATCAAATGCAGGGTCTCCGGCTCCAGCTCGAACCGGTCTACCGTTGTTATCTGTCGAACCGGAAGCGTCTATGATATGTATAAGAACATCGGCCTGCCTTGCGTCATCAAGGAACTTGTTACCAAGTCCCTTGCCGGCATGTGCTCCAGGCACAAGGCCTGCTACGTCCACCAGCTTGACAGGGATGAACCTGTTGCCGTCTATGCATACCGAGTGGACTGGGTTATCCTGCACACCAAACTCTCGACAGACACATTTTGTTCGAGCATGAGCTACACCTACATTGGGCTCGATTGTTGTAAATGGATAGTTTGCTACAGGAACCGCAAGGTCTGTGGCTGCATTAAAGAAAATGGATTTGCCTACATTGGCCTTGCCAATCAAGCCTATTATCATGTAGCAGCTTCACTTTGGCTCATCCCGCCATTAATGTCTTCTTTCGAAATCTAATAAAATGCAAGCACCATAATAATTGGAGCCTTGAACAAGGATGCAGTCCAGCTGATCAAGAGGCTAAGGCTTAAGAAGCACCCGGAAGGTGGCTACTTCAAGCAGACATACACGGCAGACACAATAGTAAATGTTGCAGGGTATGACAAGCCTCGATATATTTCAACAGCGATCTATTACATGCTAGTTGGCGACCAGTTTTCAGCTCTTCATAGAATTAAGTCCGATGAATTGTGGCACCACTACACCGGTTGCTCACTAACACTGTATGAGATCGATAATGGAAAATTGTCCAAGATCAAAATGGGAAAGAGCAGGGGCGAAGCGCCTCAAGTTGCTATAAAGGCAAACACATGGTTCGCTGCCTCACTCAACGATAAGAAATCATACTGTCTGCTTGGCTGCACTGTATCACCTGGCTTTGATTATAGCGACTTGGAGCTTGGCAAAAGGCATGAGCTTATCAAGATGTATCCTCAGCACAGAACGATCATTGAAAGATATGCTATCATTGTTTAATAGTCTCAAGCTCAATTCTGATCGCGTTGCCTACCACTAGACCGGCAGCAGTGTGCGTTGTAAGCGGAGGGCTTGACTCAGTGTGCTATGCCGCTTCTCTTGCAGAGAACGATGGATATGATTTGTATTTATTGACATTTGTATACGGCCAGCGAGCAGAACGTGAAATTGAGCGTTCGCGCTACTTTGCCAAGGTGCTAAATGCAAAAGACCACAAGGTAGCAGACATGGGCTTTATGAAATCGCTCTACAACAAAAGCAATGCCTTGACAGACAGCAGGCAAGAGCTGTCACAGGGATTTTCACAGAGCTTAGTAGTTCCCATCCGCAATGCAGTGTTTCTGACAATAGCTGCTGCATGGGCTATGAGTATCAATGCTAGGGTTGTTGCCTATGGGGCACACACCGGTGACACTCTGCACTATCCAGACTGCCGGCCTGGCTTTGTCAGCGCAATGAGGGAAGCTCTCAACACAGCTGAGTCAGACAGCATCCTGTCTGGTTTGCGGCAGCAAATAATGATACTATCACCGGCGGTCATGGGACTTGACAAATCTACTTTAGCGAGGACAGGCTACAACATCTTGGGCGACAAGATATTCCACACATGGAGCTGCTACTCTGATGGCATCAAAGTGGATAGAGATTATTTGCACTGCGGTCGGTGCGAATCGTGTATAAATAGGAAAAATGCATTTACTACTGCTCAAATAGAGGACAAGACCCAGTATGCGACAGAAAACCACACCAGGCATAACAACAAAGCTAAGTGAAATATTCACAAGCATTGAGGGAGAGGGCATACTTTTTGGCACCAAAACGATGTTTGTGAGGCTGGCAGGCTGTCCATTTAAGTGCCATTGGTGCGACACACCCTATGCCCTACCAATGGACAGCGGGGTGGATTATTCCGTTGAGGAGGTAAAGGAGATTATCTCAAAGAGCCTTCAGCCAAACACATACAAGATCAATTTCACAGGAGGCGAGCCACTATTGCAGTACGAAGCAGTCATAGAGCTAGCTAAATTCGTCAGGCAAAAAGGCTTGAAGGCATACCTAGAGTCGTCTTGCTATGACGCTGTGAGGTTTGCCAAGGTCTTGCCATACATTGACATATGTAAGGTCGAGCTCAAGCTAAGAGATTCCAAGATAGTAAATGAAAAGCAGTACTGCAACCTGCTAAAGAATGAGCTTGAATGCCTAAGGCAGGCAGTCGGCAGCCGCAAAACTGCCTATATCAAAGTAGTAGTAACAAATTCGTCAAACCTTAAGGAATTCAAAGATATAGTACGTGAAGTGTTCAGAATTGCCGAGCCGTCCGAGCTAGCAGGATTTATAATACAGCCAAGTTATAGAATTGACGAGCCAACATTGGATGTGCTTTTTGGCTTTTATGACGCTGTTTACCCTATGTACGATCAGGTGCGCGTTGTACCACAACTACACAAGATTATAGGAGCTAGGTAAAAAGAAAAAAATGACAGCAGATAAAAAAAGTATCAACAGGAAAAAGGTTGCCAAGCTTGTCAGGCAATTATTGATAGAGCTTGGCGAGAACCCTGACAGGGAAGGTCTTGTCGGCACTCCAAACAGGATAGCTGGCATGTATGAAGAGATATTTGGAGGTTATAGGATGGATGCCCAGCTGGACGTCAGCTTTTCAGAAGAGACAGAGGCCGTCATCGCAAAGGACATACAGTTCTACAGCATGTGCGAGCACCACATGTTGCCATTCTTTGGAAAGATACATGTTGCCTATATTCCATCCGGCAAAGTATTTGGTGTATCGAAACTGGTAAGGCTGGTTGAAAAGTATTCTCGCCGGCTCCAGATACAAGAGCGGCTTACAAAGCAAATAGCTGATGAACTTGTACGGATGGGAGTAAAGGGTGCGCTCGTAATAGCAGAGGGCGAACACCTTTGCATGAAAATGCGCGGCGTTCGCAACGACAGTTCGATCACAACTATAGCACATCGTGGAGTAATAGAGAAGAAGGAGGTCCGCGAACAGGTCCTGGCGCTGATCTATAACCCCGAGTCTGAAATATCTAGGCTGTAAGGATCGCTTCCTTCTTTTTACAAAACAAGTATCACATACATGCGGTTCCACCAGCCGTACACACAATATCTCCATCCATTTTATCACTGTCCGCTCTATATCGTTTTGCTGCCAGTCAGGGTATCGAAACATCACGGAGAATAGCTGTTATTGTAATGTTACGTAACTGCTAGAAAATCATCAAAGGATTTCTTAGAATTCTTCTTCAGCAATTGTCGATATTGGGTCCTGTATCTGCGGGATGACTTGTGCAAAAAATATTTACATAGCATTCCATGCAAAATAGGATGGTAATTAGCAGACGACAGACTCATATATAGACTGCATAGTGTGTGGCTCCAGATACGGCTCATTGTCGTCGGCCTGCCCACGATGCGGCGTCCTAAACAGTTTAGTTTCTGTGCCTATACCACCACCAAAGAAAAAAAGTGCCGCCGCCCGCAAAGTAGCGACAGGCATAGTGGTTGCTATAATTGTTCTTGCAGGCATCATCTTGCTTGCTCCTGCTCTTGCCAACTTTGTAATCCAGCAGAAGGACAACCCGGCAATTACGATCCTGCAGCCGCAGAGCCAGCAGCCTAGGACTGTGCCCCACGAAGAGCTTGTGCAGCAAGTACTCGACAGGATAAACAAGGATAGGACCGACTTCGGCTTGCTTCCAGTCAAGCTGAGCTCCAACCAGGCCGCGCAGATACATGCAGAGGATGTTTTCAGAACCAGACAGATATCCCACTGGACTACAAATGGGGAAAAGCCTTACATGACCTACACTCAATATGATGGTGAAGGCAGTGTGCAACAAAATGTCGCCATTGCCGGCTTTAGCCCAGAGCAGTATGAGCAGTGTGTCACGAATATTCTGGTGCAATGTGAAAAGGTAGAGCCGCTGTACACTATCGAGCAGCTGCAATATGAGATGATGTACAATGACAAAGAGTGTTGCAATGACGGCCACAGGAACAATATGCTAGATCCACGTCATACTCATGTAAGCATCGGCATAGTATATGACCAGTACTACCTTGCATTAGTGCAGAATTTCGAGAACAACTATGGGCTTGACGTAGACGTGGAGGATAGCGAGATTGAGATTTCAGGCACACTTTTGGACGGACAGCTTGACCATATCGCCATATATTATGATGAAATGCCTACTCGGGCAGTATATGAGCAGAATAAGGACTTACTGTCTTATTCCGCCGGCGAGCTTGTAGCAGTGGTAGTTAAGCCGCTACCGCCGGGCTATTATTATGAATCCCTGCAGGGCTACAATCTGATCGAAGCCGATAGGTGGACTGTGCAGAGGGACTCTGTTAATGTCATGTTTGACCTTGCAGATGCAGTAGACAAGGATGGTGCCTATACTCTGTTTGCACTGGCCAAGGATGGCGAAGAGATGTTTGATGTCATATCATATTCAATTTTTGTTAATTCAGAAGAAAACGATTAGTATATTGGATCTGATTAAAACTTGAACTATTGACCCTATATGTTCTTTAAAGCTTAACTGTTAGGTAAGCCCTAATATATTGTGGCTAGCAGAGCAAGGACAAAAGTAGTAGTGGTGTAACAATAGAAACAGGACATACCATCTTTCTTGGGTTACTCCATATAGATATGCTATTACTTGACAGATAGACGATACAAAGTTAACAAAGCTTGCTTGCATACATGCTTTATTGGTTGGTCTTTTTTCAAGCTCTAAACGTTCTAAATGGAACTTTTCTCATTTGTCCGCCGCCAATTGTTGTTATATCATTATTACTATTACTCTTGCCAGTCGTTACATCGCTTGTCATCTTCTGCAAATCCTCCATGTTCACATTACTGTTATTCTTACTGGCATCATAGGCAAATCTTTCTTCAAAAGGCGATACTGGCACAGGATGCTCGTACATCTTGTGGCGCTCTACTTCTGATTGGCTCATGAAAGCCTTACCACATTTGTCACATCTTTCTATTGCCATCTTTTTTCTTTCTCCCTGTTTCTCCTCTCTTTTTCTTTATTATTCTCCTAAGGGATCCTCTTTGTCTCGCCACTGTTTCCTCTCATCTTCTAGTTTCAAGTCACTTAGACTTTCCATAAATTTGAGCATACCCTGTTGCCCTAGCCATGCTCTTGGGATATCCATTTCCAGCACAGGAAGGCTAACGATTGGATCGTGTTCAACTGCTGGAATACCTTTTATTGCTTGACGCATGTAAGCAAATTCGTCAATATGCAAAACTGGAGAGCACCTGAAATTGATTATCGACGGATGATGCAGCCTAATAAATGACTGCCACCCAATAAAGCCCAGAGCTATAGCACTGCCAATTATTCCATATGCGCTATTTATTGTAAATGACCCCCACATTGACATTAAAGCTGTCAGAGCAATGATGCCAAGTGCAGCTGTTGTCGCATCAGTAAATGTCTTTACATTATGTTTCACATTTCTAGAAAGCCTAACACCTGCTTGTCTACGGCATTTCTTGTCTATCTTGTCCAATAGCTCTTGGTATTCATTCCATCTAGCTATCTGTTGTTCGTAGTCTATATCGGCTACTCTTTGGCTTGCTACAGCCTTAAGTTCTCTAAAAATGTTTCCTCCGATACTACTGCTGTCATTAATGGCGTTATCAAGAAAAAGATTGAGATGATATTTATCACTCTCTCTTCTTGTCATAGGCAATGAGGAAATCGCTGTAATCCTAGTTATGGATTTGGTAACAATTACTACGTAAAAGGACTAAAAAACAATCTCCTTTAGAGATAATAAGCATGATATTGAAAAAATGTGTGATATTGTTCATTTTTCTTAGGTCGCACAACATCGTCCAGTAGTGTGCTACCAAGCAAAAGCCCACGTTTTTGGCGCGGTCGGAAATTGACGGCTCTGCTTGGCGTTATGATTGCGTGGATCGCCTACGTGTAAAATGAGATAATCAAAGGACTTTGAGAATAACAATATTACTGCTATCGTGTGATATACCTATATCTTTCTCGGGTTACTCCATATAGATATGCTACTACTAGACAATACTATTATTGTTCATTTTAATTCATCAGATGATTGGGTCTGTATAAGGTTCATGAATGATGCTCTCTTGTAGAATGCTATATCTAGTTGAAAGAAATCAGAAATGACAGGAGGAGCTAACAAGCTTCCAATTAAAGCGGGCCAGGATAATTTGGATAAAAATTCATTTGAATCCAAGCAGAAAATCAGCCATCCTGCTCTCAAAGGGAGACCTTCTCCCTCCTTCACTTTACCGCTTATATCATACCGCAAATTATCGCGTTTTTCCTTTCAACACACAAAAAGTTTTTGATGGTTCTAACTCACTGCTAATACCTATCAAGGTATTTTGTTACAATGCAACAATTCAGAAATGTAGATAGTCATATTATTGATGTCAATTTCTGATAATAATTGTGGTTTTATGAGTTGACTATAATCCATAATACTAGCCCCATCGCTCAATGTTTTCCTATACGGTTCATTGTCTGTATTATACAAGTCCCCTTCACCTTCCTCATCCCATCGTCGTCATCATCATCACCATCTTCTTCTCCATCACTAGCTCCTTCTGTCACTTCCATTATTCCTGAATATGCAATCTCTACCTGACTACCTGTTGCCGAGCCGTCCTCTGATATTAAGGCATTATCAAAATGTATGTATAGAATCCATCAATTAAATGACTCTTTGCTCTTCTTGCTATAAGAAAATTGCTGCCTGGTCTAACATCTTCTCTAACTAAAATACTAAGTGGCAGAGGAATCGATTTCTATCACCTCTCCTTCCAACTAATTTTACTTCATATCTCATAGAATAGAATTAACTCAAATCACGATATGTTACTATGCCACCGCCAGGAAAATACTTTCACAGTGCTTGGATGTTTCTATTGATAGTTTTATCGTACAACAAGTACTGAGCACGGAGAATATGTCACGACCTTGGATGCAACGCTTCCCAGTAAAGCCTTGCTCACTCCTGACTGCCCTTTGTACCTACCACAATTAGGTCTATGCCTTTGTCTTTAGCGTATCTTATTATCTCAT
This sequence comes from Nitrososphaera sp., assembly GCA_036373855.1. Classification (GTDB taxonomy): domain Archaea; phylum Thermoproteota; class Nitrososphaeria; order Nitrososphaerales; family Nitrososphaeraceae; genus Nitrososphaera. The sequence goes on along the minus strand of DASUUX010000132.1, from coordinate 8,126 downwards.
CTGCTGCACAGAGAGAGAGGAGGTCTCGACCATTTCTGTATTAATCTTCTCCATCTTTACATCATGACGCTTTGCCATTTCAGCAACAGTATCAAATATCTGGCTGGCCTGCTGCCTTCCTATTTTAATAAGCTGCTTTCTTGTCTCAGAAGGCAACATTTTGAATATTGGCGATAGGTCTATCACATTTATGACAAAAATTTCTGCGTCATTGTTCCTATTATTATTATTTTTGGCTAGTATCATAGCATAATCTGCTGCATTCATTGAGGTGTCGGAGCCATCGACAGCAACTAGGATTCTGGATGGTTTTGGTTTCAATTCAAAAATCATTCGATCTCTGTGTTATAAAGGATTAAAGCAGAGAGAAGGATAGCTACAAAGCATCATTATTATTTTAAGCTGGACGGGGAATCACCGTCGTTTCTTCTGTTCCAAACCTTTCTGCTACCGCAGCATTTATCTTCGTTAGTATCTCGTGAGCTTCTTTCAGGGTCAAATTTTGGTCTAGGACTACATGGAGTTGTGCGGAGAATGCATGACCCAGAGGTCTTATTAGCACATCATCTACATTTACATTGAACTTCTGCTCTACAAATCTTGCAATCTGGTCTTCCATCTTGGGGTTTTTGACTGCATCTACCAAGACCAGTGTGGATTCTTTGAATGCTGTGTATGCCATGTAAAAAATGTATCCTGCAATAATCATACTGCCTACACTATCCATGTAAGGTATCCCAAAGTACCCAGCCAAAATACTAGCAAACCCAACGAATGAAGCACTGCCGTCTTTGATAGAGTTCTTGGCATCTAGATTGAGAGATATGAGGTTGTATTTCTTGGCAACCTTTCTGACTCGAAGGGCTCGGTGTAGAGAAATGCTGCCTGCCGCAACCAGTGTAATCATTGTTATTTCGGGATTTATCACTTGCACAGGATGCAGTATTCTCTCATAAGCATGGTAGACTATGAAAGCACCAAGTACTACTATTACCACTGCTGCCACAAAAGCGGCAAAGCTTTCAATCTTGGCATAGCCAAAGTGAAAGAGCCTGCTCTTGGGTTTGTGCAACATTGTGATACCAAACCATACTATGAATGAAACAAGCGCATCAGCCATAGAGTCTAAACCATCTGCAAACAGAGTCAGGCTACCTGTTGTAGTAGATATGACAACCTCTGCGACACCTATACCTAGTAGTGTCCATACAGATACCCATGCCGCACGCTTTCCCTCTTCGAAAGCCTTCGACTTATTATTACTATTAACCAAGAAATATACGATTATTACGTAGATTCTAGCTCCACATTAATTATCTTTCTGTTAGCTTTGTTACTTGTTGTATATCTTTTTGTCTTGTCCAGAAAAAAGAAGCCCCACTTCTAGTTAGTCAATAGACAAGTATGTTCTTTGCAAGGTGAAAGTTCCGTAAGACATGTATCTCTTGTAATATATAGAAAGATAAGCTTGCAATTGCTCAAATCCACTTGATCTTGTGAAAATACAAAGTCGTAGCCTCTTCTGCAGCAGACGAGCCTATTACTATTACAATAAAAGTTGTGGTTGTGCTAAAAACTTGAACTACTAACCCTCTATGTTCTTTAAAGCTAATCGTTGTATACTGTCTCTGCTAATATAGATGGCAACTAGAGCAAGGACAAAAGTAGTAGTAAAACAGAAGCAAGACATATACCTGTTTTCTCTGGGTTACGCCAGATAGATATGTTATGTTATCTTCTTTGACAACAATATATCATTATCCATGTTAATGCATCAGATGATTAGGTGTAAGAAGGTAAAGATGCAATGCGAATACTACCGTAGACCCATACATGCCAAGCCCAAAGTACTTGAATTTATGCTTCTTTACAATTGTAAACCCGTGTCGCTATATAAGAGAAGGTCCAAAGGTTAGGTATATGGCAACTGATCCGGTCTGTGGCATGTTTGTTGAAGAAAAGCCCGATTCCATCCAGCACATAGTAGATGGAAGGAAATACTATTTCTGCAGCACACAATGCCTCAATGAATTTACAGAGCCGGAAAGAGAATTACGAAAGCTGAAGAAGCATGTTGCAATAAGCATTGCCCTTACAATTCCCATTGTGATACTAACTCTTCCACACATGTTTCCGTCGCAGCTTGAAGGCTTAATTTCTCTTCCAATGGAGACTAGCAACTATGTTATGCTAGCGCTAGCAACACCAATCCAGTTCTGGATAGGCTGGCGCTTCTACAGGGGTATGTGGGATGGAATAAAGGCTAGAGCATCTAACATGGATACGCTAATAGCGCTAGGGACTACTGCAGCATACGTTTACAGTGCAGCTGTTACAATTGCACCTGGGTACTTTCCATTTGCGTCAGTGTATTTTGAAACTGCAGCAATCATAATCACGTTAATCTTGGTAGGCAGGCTGCTAGAGACAAGGACAAAGGAAAAGGCATCAAGCGCAGTAAGGAAAATGATGGATCTCCAGCCTAGGATGGCTAAGGTGATAAGGGAAGGAAACAGAGAGGAGGAAATTCCTGTCGAGCAAGTCCAGGAAGGAGACCTGCTTGTCATAAGACCCGGTGAGCGTGTGCCTGTCGATGGCGTTGTAATTAATGGAGCATCTTCTGTAGACGAGTCTGCAATCACTGGCGAGAGCATCCCTGTGGACAAGTCAATGGGAAGCGAAGTTATCGGCGCCACAATCAACCAGAGCGGACTTCTCACAGTAAGAGCAACCAAAGTGGGTCAAGATACCGTGCTGTCGCAGATAATCACACTTGTAGAAAATGCAAGAATGGGCAAGGCACCTATGCAGAGGATGGTAGACCAAGTTGCAAAGTACTTTGTCCCAGCAGTAATCGCCATCGCAGTTGGCGCGGGGCTTGGCTGGTATTTTGCAGGAGGAGCAGGGCTAACATACTCGCTCCTTGCGTTCGTATCGGTGATAATCATAGCATGCCCCTGTGCGCTTGGCATCGCCACTCCTGCAGCTCTGATGATGGGGGCGGGCAAGGGTGCCGAGAACGGCATATTATTCAAAGGTGGCGAATATCTGGAAATTGCAAGGAAGGTAAACACGGTAGTATTTGACAAGACAGGTACCCTGACAGAAGGCAAGCCGTCGGTCACAGACATTATAGACCTATCAAGAGGCATCGGCGAAAACGAGCTATTGAGGCTGGCAGCAATTGCAGAATCAGGTTCTGAGCACCCGCTAGGACAAGCGGTAGTCAGAAAGGCAAAGGAGAGCAGTCTGCCTGTATCAAATCCGGAGTCATTTGAAGCGGTGTCAGGTCACGGGCTCAGGGCGACATATGCAGATCACACAATCCTAATTGGAAACAGAAAGCTGATGCATGAAAACGGGATCGAAGTTGGCACCCGCATCGATTCAATACTATCAAGGCTGGAACAGGAAGGCAAGACAGCCACGCTTGTATCAATTGATAGTGGGCTATCTGGAATAATTGCAATGGCAGATACGGTCAAGGAAAGTGCAAGGGAAGCGGTCGACTCCCTCAAGAACAAGAGGGGCATAGAAGTGATAATGCTGACAGGCGACAATGAAAGAACTGCCAAGGCTATCGCATCCAAGCTTAGCATTGATAGAGTAATTGCACAGGTGTTGCCACAGCAGAAAGAAGAGGTGATTGCAAAGCTCAGGTCAGAAGACGGTAGAGTCGTGGCGATGGTGGGAGACGGCATAAATGATGCACCAGCGCTAGCACGAGCAGATTTGGGGATAGCGATAGGCTCTGGAACAGATGTAGCAAAGGAAACAGGCGGGATAATTCTGATAAAAGGTGATGTAAGGGATGTAGCCACTGCTCTGGAATTGGGCAAAAAGACTGTATCGAAGATAAAGCAGAATCTGTTTTGGGCGTTTGCATACAATACCGGCTTGATACCCATAGCAGGAGGCGCATTAGTACCTTTCCTTGGACTAAGTGTGTTCGGATGGCTGCCCATACTTGCTGGGGCGGCTATGGCTCTGAGCTCAGTAACAGTAGTAGGGAACTCTATACTGCTTGGAAGGTACAGACCACGATATGCTGCTGCAAAACCAAAGGAAGAGCAGGTTTACTCCGATAGAGAACTGAAAAGTGTGTATACGCCGCCGAGTGAGGCTTCTGCTACTTAATGGCTTCTAAAAGTAGTTGTTGTTGAATCAAAGCGCAGGAATCTTTTATCTTTTTTTCATAATAATAATAATTAAATCACATTAGCATTGACTCTATTGCAGCGCGTTGCCGGTAGACCTTGACAACACTGACATTGCAATCCTGAAATCATTAATGGATGACGGCAGAAAGTCCTTCCGTGCCATTTCTCGAGAGATAAAGGTGAGCACTCCTACAGTCAAAAGCAGATATGAGCGCCTTGTAAACATTGGACTTATCAAGTCAGTCAAACCAGAGATCGATTTATCCAAAGTCAATAGAGGGAAGAAAAGCCAGTACTTTGGAGAAGAAACCATCAAGCAGCTAGAGGAACAAAAGAGACACTTCCATGTAAAAGTAGAGAACAACATGAAGGTAAAGATGCAATGCGAATACTGCGGCGGACCCATACATGCCAAGCCCAAAGTACTTGAGTTTGCAAATTTTCAGAGATTTTTCTGCTGCACTGGCTGCAAAAACCAGTATAAGGAAAAGCATGAAGGCAGGATACGATCCATAGTGGAACAGTACAAAGAGATGCAAAAAGAGGCGAAAAAACTAGTACCTTGATTTTTTGGTAGAAACAAATTACTTAGCGCCAGCCAAATCGCCGATTAATAATATTTACTTATTTCGGTGTTTGTATTAGTCATAGTTCGGGCCTTGTACTACAACAGTATAATTGTGCAGCTTCAGCGAATAGATTCAACTATCAGCTCTCCAATGCACTCACAGGGTCGAGAGCCTGCCAGTTGTCAAGCATATAGAATAGTATCGAATAGTTACCAGTGTTAAACCCACTGTGGAAGGGCTGCAAGGTAGAAATGACAGGCAGACCCCCCTTGCATGCTGCCATTTCCCTGAGCCTTTTTATTTCGTAACCTCTGATCCGGGGCACGCCAGCGCTTGACTTTACTTGAATGAACCAGTACGCATTGCCGCATATAGCGATAATATCTGCTGGCCCCCTGCTTCCTCTTGACAGAGCAACATTCCACCCTAAAGACTTTAAATAAAGAGCTACTACATATTCGGCCTCACGTCCAAATCTGCTCCAAGAATGCAAAGTAAGCTTTACTCACAGCAAGAGCCCATATAGCTGTTTTTGGCCGCATTTTTTTACCTCAGGCTCAACAAGATACTTATGTGACGGCAAGATCGTAAGTGCCTGTAACCCGTATGACTAGTAGCTATGCCAATATGAAGGTAGGACGATGGGACATAAGTGATCTCGTCAAAGATCCTTCCAGTGAAGAATTTTCCCGGTTTTTGAGATCAATCGAGGAGCAGCTTGTGCAATTTGAAGGGAGCCGACAGCTCCTGCGCCCCGATATTTCATCGGAAGAGTTTGAAGGACTTATTCACATGCTTGAAAGCATCTCTGAAAAAGTGTCAATTACAAGCGGCCATGCATATCTGAGCTACTATGCTGATACATCTTCAAACGAGGCATCTGCATTAGTCATCAAGATGGAAAAACTGGCATCAGAGATCAGCAACAGGATGTTATTTTTTGATTTGTGGTTCAAAAAGCAGATCGATCATGAAAACGCAAACAGGTTGATAAACGCCATTCCAAAGGCGTATCAGGAACATCTACGCCATAAACGGCTGGTCGCCAAGTATTCACTTAGCGAGCCGGAGGAGAAAATAATCAGCACTCTTGAAGTTACTGGCATCCGGGCACTTACCAAGATATATGATAAGATGACAAGCGGTTTTGAATTTACGATGAAGCTTCGGCACGGCAGAAAAACAATAGAGAAAAAATTTGACAACAAGGAAAAGCTAGTGTCGCTCGTTAGAAGCCCGGATGGCAATAGAAGAGAAGCTGCCTACAAATCGTTATTGCAGGTCTATAAAAGGAACAGCGGTGTGCTGGGCGAGATTTACCAGAACATCATCATGCAATGGCGTGACGAGGCAATTTTGATGCGCGGCTATAGATCTCCAATCTCTGTACGTAACATAGCCAACAACCTTGACGATGCAACGGTTGAGGCATTACTGGCAGCATGCAGGAACAATGTATCCATATTTCATGATTATTTTATAGAAAAATCCAAGATGCTAGGAATGAAAAAACTGCACAGATATCATCTCTACGCTCCTATATCAAATAAAGCATCTGACAGCAAAAAGTTCACCTATGGCAAAGCAGTCGAGACCGTGCTGGATAGCTTTGGGGACTTTGACCCTCAGTTCCGCGGGCACGCCGAGCGAGTCTTTGCCAAGCACCATATCGATTCTGAAATAAGGAAGGCAAAGCGCGGCGGTGCGTTTTGCTATAGTGTGACCCCCAAGCTGACTCCCTACGTGCTACTAAACTTTGATGGAATTTCAAGGGACGTATCGACTCTCGCCCATGAGTTTGGCCATGCAATACACAGCATGCTCGCCTCGGACATGCCATTAATGGTCTTCCATGCGCCTCTCCCGCTTGCAGAAACTGCGTCAGTGTTTGCCGAGATGCTGCTCAACGAAAAGATGGCAGAAAAGATGTCGAAAAAGGAGCGCAGAATTTTGCTAGCAGAGCAAATAGACAACCTTTATGCGACAATAATCCGTCAGGCGTACTTTACGCTTTTTGAAATTAACGCGCACAAAGCGATAGGCGAAAATAATGCTACCATTGATGCAGTCTCAAGAATATATATGGACAACCTCAAGGAGCAATTTGGCACCTCGATAATAATATCTCCTGATTTTGAATGGGAGTGGGTATACATCCCTCATTTTTACCACACGCCATTTTACACTTACGCCTACTCGTTTGGCAACTTGCTTGTCCTTTCCCTTTACAAGCAGTACAAGCTTGAAGGTAGATCGTCTTTTGTCCCCAAGTATTTCAAGATATTGTCTGCAGGCGGATCGAGGAAGCCGGAGGAGCTCCTGATGGAAGCAGGCATTGACATTTCAAGACAAGAATTTTGGCAGCAGGGATTTGACTACGTACAAGAAATGATACAACAGCTGAAAGCACTTGCTCCATGATGACATCGTTCTAATTGCAGCCATAGCTGGATCTATGTCTGCAGGCGTCCTATTACCTGGCGCTGGCAGGATGATCGAGCCATATATCCTTGTGTGGCTTGGTGCTCTATTGTTTCTAAACTTGTTAAGGCTCAACCCATCGGACCTTCTCGCGGTATTTAAAAGACCAAGACAGCTTGCCGTGCTGTCAATTATCAAGCTAGTTGCGTTGCCGGCTGGGATGTATGCTCTTGCACATGTTGTTTACGAGCCTTTCGCTCTACCAATCCTGCTCCTTTCTGGCATCTCTACAGGCCTTGGCGCGCCATTCGTTGTAAACCTCATACGCGGCCAGCTTCCTCTTGTAATAGGCATGATAATTATCACTTCAGTTGCAGTCCCATTCGTGCTGCCATCTATTGTCTATGCATTTGTTCGCTCGCAGTTTGAAATACCTTTGCTGCAAATGATGTTCTTGCTTTCTATTGCACTGTTCACGCCACTGGCAGCTGGCTGGCTTACCAAGAAGTATTTTCCTGCAGGTTCAAAATTTGCAGACAAGAATTCGTTCCATCTATCGCTCATTTTCATTGTACTCATAAACTGGGGCATGTTTGCCAAGTTCGCAGGATTTTTTTATTCAGAACAGATGTTCCTACTCCAAACTGTGGCAACAGCATTCCTCTGCTATGCTGCCTACTGCCTAGTAGGGTATGCAGGAACGATAGGTAGCCTCCAAGAGAAAAGGGCAGGTCTTATCGCCACGAGCTATGTCAACAATGTGCTTGTTGCAGTATTTGCATTTCAGTTCTTTGGCTCGCAAGTTGCAGCGCTTGCTGCACTGTACAATATTCCGTACTACATCGGAATTATAGCAATTAAGAAAGTTATTCTTGCTTCGGGCGGACCACGTTAAAGTGCCTCTTCCTCAGCAAATAATGCCGGATTGCAAAACATTAAGCTTCCTATACTTTCAATCTTTATGGCCAAAGTAATA
>DASUUX010000131.1:0-5552 GCA_036373855.1 Nitrososphaera sp. | reverse complement strand
GCATATAGTGAAGAAGGCAATGCACATAAAGAAGAAGCGGAATCGACTGTTACTGTTGGATGATTATTATTAAAAAATCTATTTTTGTTTTTGCCATCTTGAGATTCATCTCAATTTTCAGCTGCATCCCACCGAACCCGCTAATTACAGGTATTCTACCACCACAGGTTCGAAAGAAATAGCAGAGATATAGCAGGATATCTTACAGTTTGCAAATACATCTTATCTCGACCATAAGCTCATGGAAGGCTAGACGCTGGATTTGCACAATAGTGCTAGCCAGCACTGGGTTACCAGAAAAGACCTCCTGTCTGCATTTAACCCTTGCAGCAAATGCTGCATCCATGTCTGTTACGAAGAGCACCTCGTCTACGATGTTGTCAATCGTTGCGCCGTACTGTGCCAGCACCTTCTCTATGTTTGCGTACGCTTGGCGCATCTGCGCCTCCATATCTCCCTGACCTACGATATTGCCCTTATCGTCGTGGCTCACCTGCCCGGAGACATAGATGGTGTTCTCAACCTTGATCGCCTGGGAATAACCATACTCTTTCTCCCATGACATACCGAGGGACTTAGCCTCTTTACTGATTGTCATTTTGCTTCCTTTAGAGTTACAGGTTCAAACAAATAAAGTTCTCTACGTCAGTCATTACTCTATTAAGTTAGACGGTTAAAAGCTTATGTTAACAGCAAAAAGAAATATGCACGATTCATTATCGCTTTCTCTCCACTAACTGATCATTAGGCGATCTTTCGCATGTAGCATGCATACACAAACTGAAAAACTTTAAAGCTAGGAAGTCATATCTACAACCATTAGAATCCATAAAGAGAACCGATATCGTTCTGGGTTTCACTGAATCCTCTCCGATACAGGCAATTCCGTGTTTGGAATTATTTCGGTCAGATTAATATTGTTAAGGAGCGGTAACTAACATGGTTCTTGAAGAGGTCAGCAAAGTCAAATTGCCCGAAGAGAGAAACAGAGTCTAAAGCTCGCTGCCGCTGTAAAAAGTTACATCGTTTCTTACTTTTTACCTAGGGACACAAACAAAGACGGCACTGGGTCTTACAACTCTTATTAATACTGGCAGCCAGTATAGTTCCATGTACACAACCATGGTGCGGTATTCTTCAGTAGCCGCCGCTTCTTTCCTCTTTTCTGCTCTTTTCTCGAACATTGCATACGCACAGGGCACAGACTTTGAGCTGCAAGAAATCAAGCCCGGCGTGTACGTGGTGTCAGCAGGGGGCTACAACTCTATGTTCTTGGTGACCCAGGAGGGACTCGTTGTGGTCGACGCGCCGCCGGCGATAGGTGACAAGATATTTGCAGCAGTGTCAGAGGTTACTGATAGGCCTATCACTCACCTGATATACAGTCATGCCCACAAAGACCATATAGGCGCTGCTAACCTATTTGAAAACGTCACAATAATCGCTCATAACGAAACAGCTAGAATTCTGAATGAAAGAAACGACCCGGATAGGCCGATGCCGGACATGAATTTCACTGGGGAGATGAACTTACAGCTAGGCGACCAAGTTCTCCAGCTCCTGTACCCTGGGCCCTACCACCAACAGGGTAACACCTTTGTTTATCTCCCTGAACACAGGGTTCTGATGGCAGTAGACCATGCTGTGCCCGGCGGCGTCCCGTGGAAACACCTTTCCGTTACTCCGGATGTGCCAGCCTTTATTGAATCGATTGACCAGGCACTGGCTTTGGACTTTGACGTTTTCGTGGGAGGACACGGCCAGACAGGGACAAGGCAAGATATCTTAGTACAGCAAGAGTACGTAGCCGACTTGCGCGAAAACGCCATGGCCGCCTTAAATGAAGTCAATTTCACAGAGGCCACGCAAGGCGTAAATGGGAGCAGCGCGATGACCGAGGCATACTTTAACGCCCTTACAAAATCGTGCGCCGACAAGATAGATGCAAAATGGCAAGGTAATCTGGAAGGGATAGGTGTGTGGACAGATGAGCACTGCGAAAGGATGCTAATTAGCGTAAGAGTAGATTAACTTTCTCATCTTTTTTCTTCTTCTTCTTCTCCTCAGCTCCTGCATTGGTCACATTTGACACTTAACCAGCTGTTAGAGTCCTACTTTATGCAAAACAATATTTTCTCTGGTTTTGGCCCTGGTGCAAAAGCGATGACTATAGAGAAGAACCCCGCAAAAAAGGGAAAGACCGCTGCAAGTGTTGCCGCTGCGAGTCCAACTGACAATACGTTTTTTAGATTTGTCATGCTCTCATCATCTCACTCCTTTGCCAAGATACGCTTTGACATGTGGTCTGTATAGGTAGTAAATGATTACTGCGCTTATGATAATGCCGACTGTTCTACCACCATTACTGGGTATAATAGCAATAGTAATTGCGTAGCACACTATGCTGGTAATTGACAAAACTAGAGCGGCAGTCCAAGCCCATCGTCGAGCTTTCCGTAGCCCATAGGTTACAATAAATGAGACAATAGCTAAAGGAACAAGTACTCCTCCAAGTGCAATGCTCAATCCCGGTGCGAGAGCTTGTCCAGGTGCTAGATTCATAACACCTCCTTGCGACAAATCTAGATCTAAGGCAGATTCTATAAGTGGTTGCAATCCGGCACCTTGGATAATAAACCCAGTTCCGAAAAAAAGCATCCCAACTCCACCGATTATGTTGAGAATTGTTACTCCAAGCGGGCGGGATTTAGTTGCACTTTGCATTAGCTTTCTGTCACCACCACTGTGCCCACCATGTTTGGATGGGGCTCGCAAAAGTAAGGGTACTCGCCTGCTTTGTCAAAGGTGTAGCTAAATGACTGTCCCTTTCCCATTATCCCGGAATCGAAAATGCCATCCTTTGAAGTTACAGTATGTCTGCCAGAGTCATCATTTATCCATGTCACAGTTTCGCCGACCTTGACCTCTACAGGGTTCGGGCTGAACGAATTGCTTCCTGCGTTGGCGACTATTCTCACTACTGTTGAATTGCCAGGGATGGGTGTAGCAGTAGGCTGTTGTATGGAATTTCCAGATCCCTCAACTCCCATATTCATGTTGCCTGATAGAACGTACGTAGCCACGATAGCACCAGCTATTACAACCGATGCGATCACTACGGCATTTTTCTTGACCATGGCAAGAGTAATCTGATTTTTTGTTTTAAGCCTTGTTTACCTGTCCTACGTAACTTAGTTACGTGGATACTTAATAGACTGCGGATAGAAACAAATTAAGGGCTATCCTAGCCATGCAGCAAAATGCCTATGGCAATTGAGTCAAATTGGTACATGCACATCGAGATCGGATTTACATGAGGAAGGACATCCTATTGAACCTCAATGAATTTGGCGAGCTCAACCAGAGCCAGCTAATGAGCTATTGCGGCCTCAACAACGTCATGCACAAACCGATCATCGACGAGCTGGTGGAAAAGGGACTGATAATCAGGTTTGAAGAGCCATGGGGCGAGCAGAACAGGATAATCAAATACCGGGTTTCGGAGAAGGGAAAAGAAATCGCTAGGGCGATATTCGAGCCATATGAATTACTGTTTCCAAGGAGCGAGGATAAAAAGAAATGAAAAGGACAGATAACACAGTGTCTGCCCTCTTTGTAATGGAGAGGAGAGGATCAACTGGTGGGTGACATGACAGACCGCAGGGAAGGGACTACTCGCGAGAACTTGCTCGAGATACTGGACAATGTCATTCACCAGCTGGATTTTACTAAAAAGATGGTAATCATAATGGTCCTCTCATTTGTCATCATCGTGGCGATAATAGCATATATCGGCGTAATGTCACAATCAACTGCCGGTGTTGGGGTATTCATCCCAATCATAGGAGGCGCGGTTTTTCTAGTATGGCTAGGAGTCGGCATCAGACAGTGGATCGTGTTCTCAAAGTGGACGCAAAAATACCGCATGTACAAGGAAGTGCAGAAAAAGGTTGAAGAAAGTCTTGATTTTGAAAAAAGCGATGAAGGAAAGAATAGTCCCAATTAATGCAAAACTATTACAAGGGCTGAAGACCTACTAATCATAGCAGTAGGCTGTTCGTTATGGGATGTTAATGTCATAACAGCTGCCTTGAGAAGCGAGAAAGACCTGACTTTGTCACATAAAGAACCAGAGGATTTTTGATGAAACATCTATAGCACTTTGGAAAGTACTCTTAATTTCCTAATCTCTTCGGTCGATCAAGCTTGCTTTATCTCAAACCTTTTTCAATATTGGACACATTCTTGGACGCTTAGCTGTCCAAAATTGGAGCATCTTTGTGCTAGCCTTTACGTCATAAGAAAGATCTAGATAATACATCTAAACCCAAAGACCAAGGTTTTGACGTTCAAGTGGCACAATAACTATAGCCATTTGCAGGAAAAACTATAAAGCTTGGTGTGCCGAACCCATCTACATGCGGAGTCCTAATCCCACCGAACCCGCATCTATGTTGTACCTTTATTGCAGCCCGACTTCTATCCAGTGTGCGCTGTCGGATTTGCAATCAAACTCGAAGTGGCGATATTAGGACTCATAACAAAGTCCTTTAGCTCGATACTTTTCATCTTCATAATAGTAATTTCTTTCATCCTTTGAAATCCATGTGCTCTTCTAACGCCTGTTCTTGCCTCGTATTTTCTTTTTCTGTCAAAAATGGCAGAAATCAAATGGAGTATTTTCTCATTAATTCATCTGAAAGAACAACTATTCCTTGTATTGAGAAAGCGGAGTCTATCTTTTTTTATTTTGTCTTGAATTTCAAAGACGCTTCTGTCTACAAAGTGTCTAAATGGTTCTACCACATCATATACTAATGCTAAATGAGATGCGTGAGTCTTACGATAAAAACCAACAAAACAATCTAAACCTAATGCATATAGCTGTTTTGCAACTTCTGCACAGTATTGAAAAGCCATAATTCAAAAGTCCATTAATTACATCGGAAGCATCTGATGACCTGAAGTTTCTATGGTTGTTTCTAGTATGAAAATCTAACTCACGCCTGAATGCTCTTACAAAATTTGGACAATATAGCTTGCCGACATCACTTTCAACATTTACAATTTCTCTTGGAGTATGTACATAATCCAGTCTTTGTAGATTCCTTTGTCTCTGCTCGCTGCTAAATAATAATAAATGCAGACACCTATGGATGGTGGAATATGTATGTGTATAAGACCTTCTAGTCTTTTTACTTTAAAGTTGAACTCCTTTGGTGCCTTCTTTATTGGTTTCCTTAAGGTTGGCTGTTTCTATTTTAGCCTCTGATAGATCAGCATTGGATAGGTCGGCACGTGATAAGTTAGCATGTGAAAGGTTAGCCTTTGTAAGGTTAGCTTTTGACAGAGCAGAATGCGTTAGATTAGAATAGGATAGATCAGCATTGGATAGATTGGACTCTGATAGATCAGCATGTGAAAGGTTTGCCATTGATAAATCAGCACTTGATAGGGTAGCACCAGACAAATTGGCATTAGATAAATTAGATTTTGATAACTTGGCATTAGATAGATCAATTTTTGTTAGGTTAGCATGCGTTAAGTTAGAA
>DASUUX010000130.1:0-19370 GCA_036373855.1 Nitrososphaera sp. | reverse complement strand
GAACTCCTCCTGCGGTATTATCCCAACTGTGGTGCCGCCGTATTCTTTTGCTCCCTTGCATGCAGATTCCATTACACCGCCAAGCCCTCCACAGATCAGCACTGCGCCAGCACATGCAATTTCCTTGCCCACTTCATATGCTATCTTGCTTGCAATGTCGGTACATCTGTCCTTGTTGTAGCCAATCACAGCAATCTGTAGCTTGCGCACAGGCCTGAGCAATAATCATCGTCTGAATTATAGTTTTCGCAGATAGATTGTTTTTACGACACAGATAAGAAAAAATCAAATCAAAAGTGAAACAAAAGTACCAGATATACGCTTACACAGCCCACACTTCTACTTGCTTTGGTAATTATTGTGACAAATCGACTTGTGTTGATTCCACTATAAGTTGCAGGTGATGTCGGAACGTCATTGATAGAACAACATAATGTTCCAAAATATGCTCTATAAAACCTGTTCAGGCCAGTCCTCTGTGGAGGTGTAATTAACTCGAAAGTTAAGCCAAGGGTAAATAGACAAATTCGAGTTTTGTGTTTTGCATTCTTTTCCAAGCATGGAGGAGTAGGAAGAGAGGGGCCTAGTGGGTCTTGTTATGCTGGAGACTTCAATATTGAAAAATGTTCCTGCCAATTCCGGCTATTGCAAATGCCTATAACAACCAAGACTTAAAACTGTAAGAGGAGAAATTACGTTATGAAGTTTCGCGATAGGATTGATGCTGGCAATCTCCTTGCAGAAAGGCTGGCGGAGAATGGATATACCCATGCGATAGTACTTGGCATTCCGCGAGGAGGTGTCATACTAGCAGATATTGTAGCCAAGAAGCTTGCCGCAGATTTTGATATTGTGATACCAAGAAAGCTAGGGGCACCGGAGAACGAGGAGCTTGCGATAGGGGCAGTGATGGAGGATGGCACTTCATACATTAATAGATATATCGTCAATGCGCTGCGAATACCACAGAACTATATCGAAAGCGAGAGAGTATGCCAGGCTGCAGAAATCAGGCGCAGATCTGCAGCATACAGAAAGCCAGGTCTTAGTTATAACATTGCAGGCAAGAACGTCATTATAGTTGATGATGGCATTGCCACGGGTGCTACAGTCATTGCCTCTGCAAGGTGGGCAAGAAAGCATCACCCATCAACCCTTACTATCGCGGTTCCCGTCGCGCCATCTCAATCTGTGGAAATGCTAGAACAGGAATCCGATTCTGTTATAGTACTGCACATGCCCCACGATTTCGGATCAGTCGGAGAGTTTTATGAAGAGTTTGGACCAGTCTCTGACGATCAGGTCACCCAGATCATGCGTTCAAGAGGACTATTGCTGTAGAACTAATATATGGCATGAATATTGTCAAAATTGAATGGAATTTCGCATCAAAGACCCCACACTTGCCAAAGAAGGCAAGAACCGTATCGAGTGGGCAGAAGCCCACATGCCTGTACTGGTTGCACTGCGTCAGAAATATGAAAAAACCAAGCCTCTTAAAGGGATAAGGGTTGCCGGATGTCTACACGTTACAAAGGAAACTGGAGTCCTTATTAGGACTCTCAAGGCTGCCGGCGCCGAGCTGTCGTGGTGTGGCTGCAATCCATTGAGCACACAGGATGATGTTGCTGCCTCCCTAGCTCAGGATGAGGGTATTTCGATATTTGCAAGCAGAGGCGTGACGCAGCAGGAATATTATGACGATATCCGTTCTGCTATGATGATCGAACCACATGTCACTATTGACGACGGCGCAGATCTGACTGTTGAAATGCATAAGAAAAATTTTAACTCAATAAAAGGAGGCACTGAAGAAACAACGACTGGCGTCATCAGGTTGCGTGCTATGCAAAAGGCAGGCAAGCTTATGTATCCAATTATTGCTGTTAATGACGCTGAAACAAAGCACGACTTTGACAACATTTATGGTACTGGCCAGTCAGCCTTGGATGGTATAATACGCGCAACTAACATTCTGTTTGCCGGTAAGAACGTGGTTGTTGCCGGCTATGGCCACGTGGGCAAAGGTATTTCCCGGCGTGCAGCAGGCCTTGGTGCCAATGTCATTGTTACAGAAGTTGATCCAATAGCTGCCCTTAAAGCCAAGATGGACGGCTATGCTGTGACCAAGATGGAAAAGGCAGCTGAAATAGGCGATGTTTTCATCACGACAACAGGTTGCAAGGATGTCATTATTAACAAGGACATTGCCAAGATGAAAGACGGCGCAATATTGGCAAATGCAGGTCATTTTAATGTTGAAATTTCTATACCAGCTATTGAAAAACAAACAGTACACCAAAATAAGATCAATGAAAACATAATGCAATATGTCCTCAAAAATGGCAGTAGGATATACCTGCTCGGAGAGGGTCGCCTTGTCAACCTGGCTGCAGCAGAAGGCCACCCCTCAGAGGTCATGGATATGAGCTTTGCCAACCAGTTCTTATCAGTAATCAAGCTGGCAAAGCAAGGTGATACGATGAAGCCGTTAGTATACACTATCGATAGGAGCCAAGATCAGGAAATCGCACTTGCCAAGCTTCAGTCAATGAACATTGAGATCGACTCGCTAACGCCTCCTCAAAAGGCATACCTTGAAGGTTTCAATGAAGGGACATAGTATTAATTATCGTCATGCCAAGACCACAAAAAGGCTGAGGATGGGTAGTCTAGCCTGGTTAGGATACCTGTCTCACACACAGGTGGTCGAGAGTTCAAATCTCTCCCCATCCACTTTTGACCTATCAGAGAACTATTCACAGTATGCCTAAAGATAACAGGTGATAGAGCAGCGTGAAATCATCAAAAGGATTTTCTGAATTTTACAAAAATAGTCGATCAGCAAACAATTGACATTCCTGTAGCTGCTAATGCAGATGATATATAGGTGGTTCTTCTAAAATATTCCTTCCAGAGGAAGGAGATTATTTACGCGTTGAGACTGCTTTTATATTCGAATAGTGTAACTCGTAATATGTTATAGGATACTCGCAAAGACATTCAGGCTTTACTTACTTCTTGGCTCCCAGCGTCCTGTTCTTTAGCCTCATTTGGCTGCCGTGGCATTTCCTGCATCTTGTAGTCGAGATAGGATTCTTGGCTCCGCACTTGAAGCATATCTTGAAGAACAACCTGCGCTGCTGTGCAATCTGTTTCTTTGCGGCATCTGTGATTGGCATTTTTACTATTCTTAATTCAACTAAAGGCTCTTTTCTACCTTTCTGTTCTTATTATCTTTCAGGATTGTACAAGACAATCAACTTCTTCCTGTTGTTGTCCTACAACTGTTCATGCATTGCTGATGCTACGAATATTATTGACTTTTTTGATTGGAGCTCGCCTTGCAAAGCTCCAAACTCCATAAAGCCACCTTCACTTCAACACTAGAATAACTTCATCTGTCGAATCGGATTTTTGGTCTTATTTTCTCTAAGTGTAATAATGCATGGGCTCCGTCAACTGAAAGATATGAGGTATTCAAAAGATGACTAGACCATTAGTTAGGAATTAAGACGGACGGACCTAATGTAGTAGCAAGGGATTAATTCTACTATTTGCTATTTCAACATATTCCTTGTTTACATCATATCCTACAAACTGTCTTCCACTTTTTATGGCGGCAATACACGTGGAACCTATACCACAAAAGGGATCAAGCACAACTTCACCTTTGAATGTATAAAGCTGTATGCAACGGTATGGAAGCTCAATTGGAAAAGGAGCTGGATGACCAACACGAGTTGCAGATTCTGCGGGAAAATCCCAGGTGCTCTTTGTAAATGTAAGAAATTCCCCTTTTGTTATAGTATTTTCTTTGTTATGTGAGCTGCGAGAATAACTTCCTTTAGAGAAGATTAGCACATATTCATGGACGTCTCTCAATGTCGGATTAGATGCAGATTGCCAACTTCCCCATGCGGTCGAAACTCCAGAGCTTGCAGCCTTGTTCCAAATTATCTCGCCACGCATAAGAAAGCCTAACTCATGCATATCTTCGATTATGTAGCTATGTAATGGAATGTATGGTTTTCTTCCTAAATTTGCAACATTGATGCATGCTCTCCCACCATGCACGAGTACACGAAACGTCTCTTTAAAGACTTGCTTCAGCAAGCTTCGATGTTCTTTTATGCTAAAATCTTGATCGTAATCCTTGCCAACATTGTATGGTGGAGAGGTAACCATAAGGTGAACACTATATTCAGATAGCTCGTCCATCTTTTCGCTGCTCTTACAAAATAGTTTGTTTAAGTTTTGGGGTTCTATAGGATTCTCTCTATATTTACCATCACCAGTACTTTCTCCATTATTTGTTGTGTTTTGTCTGTAAAGCTTACGGCTATAGAATCTTGAAGAATTGTGACCTTCCCTTTTTGAAACTCCGAAACCTTGAGTTTCTGTTGATATCCGTTTTCTCGATCGGCTCACAGTTGATACAGTCTTTAATGTCCATAGATAAGAATTTTGTCTGAGTAAACATTTGGATTTTACTGCATATGAATAACTGCTTGATAGGAAATTGAGCATAGGGTACAAGACCATATTGCGAAAAATTCGCAAAAGGAACAAAGGTAGTGGACGCCAGAACTTAAAATGGAGAAAATCCTGAAAATGATAATCGCTATGATACTTATTAATCAATAGATTGTAATTTTTCATATCTTGAATTACATGCAAAGCAGACCCCCAAGGTTATCTCGAAACAATCGGAACATAACTATAGGCAAAAGCGATTATGCCTCTCTGGTGGTTTAGATTCCTTCCTTTCACTAGAAGACAGAGGCAAAATCCGTCACTATCATGGATCTATTCCATCAAAAAATGCAATTCGCGGTAAGAAGAGCGAAGTCCGAGTGAGTTAAATTAGTGGGGCCGAAGGGATCTGTCCTGACGTGGCTGTTGCCACAATCAATTGAACCCTTGACCCACGGGTTTCTTCTTCTCCTTCTTCTTCTACTGCTAATTTAGCCCTTTTGTTAGATCTGGAGCCCGTTGCGATGCCTGGCTTCGCTACGACCCCACTATGTGAGCATCGCGCTATGGATAGAATAAAGATGTCTGTATAAGTCTTGCTAGAACAGAGGCTCAAACACGCTTGAATTCATCAGGTTTCTTATGAGATCTCGACCGACAAGCTGATCACCATTAAGGTACCAATGCTGCAACTCAGGAAATAGCGGCAAATGCAACTCCTTGCCGCTATCTTTATCGAAGTAGTCTGCTATCATGGTGTTGTTATGAGACCTTACCAGCTGGTGAGCCGCTGTCGGAACAATGAGGGAAAAGTCGTCTAGTGTGCTGTTTGCCATCAATTTTGGAATTGCGCCAAGCGCCTGACTTGTATTTGCATTTTCAAGCAGTACATTCCTTTCGCTATTAAGCCACTCTTCTTCAAACTGCAAATTCAATAGAACAACTGCCGCATGCTGGAATGCTCTGTCAAAATCATTTTCTGAGGACTCGATTCCAACTATAAAGCTGTTCCAAATGGTGGTCTCACCGGCGGCGGTTGTGTAATTGCGCGTAAATACCATCGCCTTTCCGGAAATTTTCTCATTTTCGACATTGAAATTGTAATCTACGTCATAGGCTGGCACCAGATCGGTGGAATTGCTATTGCCATATACTGACGCGTAAACCGACTCTGCAGAGTCAACAGTGTATGCATTCAGATTTTTTGTCAACATTGGTAAGACTTCACTTGTGAAATACTGCTCCGGCGTCTTAAAGTTAGAAACAACTATTGGGGCGTTTCCAAGGGACATTTCTCTGACCTTGTCTGCAGATATTATAGAACTGAAGCAAATGCTAGCAGTTTCGCAAAGCGACGTGCTTGGGAGAATGTACAAAGGCATGAAGGGCTGGAAGACATATACAAGTGTGTTTTCATCTCCTCTTGCAAAGAATACAAAGCCACTCATGGATTTGTATGGCCTGATTATCTGGAGATCTGCGCTCCAACCTTCAGGGATGAATGTAGTTGCGGCTTTTTCTTTTGGATCTGCCCATTTAACAAAACGACTCTCCTCTGAAACATGCGGCTCTATTCTACCTATGTCGACTGTATTGTTAAGTGCAAGCTGGTAGCTGCTCCTGTATATTGTATCCTCGTTGGGGTTTGTGCGTATCAAGAATTTGGACGGCTTGTCCATATTTTCAACTAGCGTGAAAGCAAATGTGCTTGATTCACCACTTTTTGCATCCCACCAGT
This sequence comes from Nitrososphaera sp., assembly GCA_036373855.1. Lineage (GTDB taxonomy): Archaea > Thermoproteota > Nitrososphaeria > Nitrososphaerales > Nitrososphaeraceae > Nitrososphaera. The sequence goes on along the minus strand of DASUUX010000130.1, from coordinate 13,156 downwards.
CAGAGACAGCAACATCCTCTGAAGATATTGATGATGTGAGTGTTATTATATCTGCTTGGCTTTTGGAGACGTCCCAGTCAGTCGGGAGAAATCCTACTGTCTGTTCAGCTCGCTCTCCTTCTGCAGTTTCTGTCTTTGGCTCTTGGAGAGATATTGGGCTGCACAGCATCAGCAGAACCACACAACAGGTTAGCCAGCCATAACGAATCAACAAGCGGCGATCTATCTGCACAGTAATTGGATTTAACAATTGACTTAGATGAATATTCTGCTATTATCTTCTATAAGCCCGTTTCGAAATTGATAAAGGATCTTACGAGCTAGCAGTAGGTGTTGACAGGAGAGACCCAGCTACGGGCGAGAAGGACTAGAATAAAGATTCTCAAGGCCATAGCAGATAAAAACGGTGTAGCTGGCTTTTCAGATATCAAGCTTTCTACAGGGCTTTCTACCGGCTCTATCTACTACCATCTTGAGCGTATGGGCAACTATGTCACTAAGAACTCTAAGTACTACATGATCACAGAGGAAGGTCTGCAACTTTTGCGTGAAGTCGATCCCAAATATGCAGGGGTTACCCCGCTTAAGAGAACAGAAGAACAGGTGCAGTCAGAAGGTTCTGGCGCATCAGAAGAAACCATCAGGCGGCCACGCTACTTGGGAGTGCGCCACTATGCGTTTATTGGGGTAGTGCTGACAGCCATTGCATTTGCTGCGGCAGGTCTGCTTACAGACTGGCAGGCTTTCTTTTTAAATGTAGGCGTCATTGCGTCGATAGCAAGCGCAGCTACAATTGCAGCATCATTTTTGATGATAAGGTACTCTTATCCTGGAATCAGATACAGGGGCATGATGCTCTCAGTTTCGGCGCTTACAGTCCTGCTTGCAGGACTGTTCGTATTTTCAGGCGTCCAATTCACTGGCGCAGCGCCTGGGCAGACATATGATAATTCAATGGATGCCCTACTATCATCATATTCGCTACATTGGCAGATCAGATAGATATAGCGGGTCCTGGCTGCCAGAAAAAGTCCCTTGACATTCTTGATTTGTTGAGCTGCACCAAAAGCTAGGCGACAAACTAAACTAGTCAGAGTTTCCATAATGACTCAATTTGGTCAGAACCTTATTGAAAAGCTCGTAATTTAATTTTCAGTATCTCTGCAAGCGAGGTAAATTATTGTAGCTAGATGCTATGGATAAATTTATCTTCATAGCTCCTCAGCAGCCGCTCCTCTCTGTAAATCAGGCTGCAGAGATGTTACAACTTACTTACATACGTAGGATCTCGATTTTCCTCTGGATCTCATTCATTGCCATGTTGTTGTTGTTCAAGCTTGAACGCCTTCCTTTCTGATGTGAGCTTTAGTTTTCCGACATAACTATGTCCTACAGCGGTGTCACGCTTGTTCTGCTGTGTTAAAGTTGTAGAAGAGCTGATCATTTAAACATGCAAAGAGTGCCTATAACCTTCTTATCCAACTAGCATATTGACAGACAGCAACAATAGTCTTTTAAGTGCCTCAAAAAGTCATCAAAAGTATCAATATACATTTAAAAAGATAATTATTCTATTGTTTTAGAATTTATAGATAGTAGAGATCTTTACCTGCCTGCCTCAAATATTACCATTGCTTTTGGCATCCTTGTACCTAAACTTGTCTAGCTTGATCAGCTGGTGATACGACCCAAACTGCGAGCTATCGATGCTGTCAAGCGAGGAGTCCTGATCTTCGTTTTCATCAACAAACACCTTCAGTATCCGATAGGTAGTAGAGCGCTGTGCTGGTGTCCTGCCAGCGGCTCTTATCAGCTTCCGGATCTCTTTGGGTCTCATCAGCTGGCCATGCGGTGCACCTGCAGCTGTCGAGATACTCTCGTTGATCAGAGTGCCGCCAAAGTCGTTTACGCCGGCTGAAAGCAACAGCTGTGACATCCTCGCCCCTTCCTTCACCCATGACACCTGTATGTTAGGTATATGACTGTTCAGCATTATCCTTGCCACAGCGTGCATCTTGACGACCTCGTCGCCATCTGCCCCTGGTCTGATTCTGGGAATGGTTTTGCGGTTATACATTGGCGCTTCAGTGTGTACAAAGCTGAGCGGCACAAATTCTGTAAAGCCGTGCGTTTCCTTTTGGATGTTACGTAAAAGGTCAATGTGCTCTGCCTTATGCCGCGATGTTTCAATGTGGCCGTACATTATGGTTGAAGTAGTAGGTATTCCTAGAGCGTGAGCTTGCTTGATTACTGCAATCCAGTCTTTCATTGAAATCCTGCCCGGCGATATCACATCCCGGAGACTCTGGTCAAGAATCTCTGCTGCAGTACCTGGCAGGCTCCCGACGCCAGCCTCTTTTAGCATTTTGAGGTATTCTGGCACGGGCGTTTCAGATCTTACTGCTCCGTATAGCACTTCTTCTGGTGAAAACGCGTGGATGTGTATGTCTGGCAGTTCTTTCTTAACTGCCTTGCAGATGTCAATGTAGATATGCCCATCCATCTTGGGTGGCAGGCCGGCCTGTATACATACCTCCGTGGCACCAAGGCTTGCAGCTTCCTCCGCCCTTCTCACAATCTCATCGGTAGGAAGAAAGTAGCCTTCCTCTTCGCGAAAGTCCCTACTAAACGCGCAAAAGCCGCACTGCTTGATGCAGACGTTTGTAAAGTTGATGTTCCTGTTGATCACATATGTTGCATAATCACCCAAAGTCCTTTTGCGGAGTTCATCTGCCACCATTACTGAAAGGTTCATTTCAAGGCCACTAGAATCAAAGAGGTTGACTGCCTCATCTACTGATATGTCCTTAGCGCTCAGTGCCTTGTCAAGGGCTGACGCTACTATAGGGTCGGCATTTTTAAGTAGCGAATCAATCGTTGACATAATAATCCTCCTTTACCAATCCCGAGCTGTCAGCAACCAAGCTTGCATACTTTTGCAGCCGCTCCGATGTAATAAATCCACCTTTGAGGAATTCAGGATAGATTGGAAGACGTGCCCTGAGCCTGCGGCCCTTGCTTTCAGTTACCTTACTTACTAGCCCAACAGAAGGCCAAGGAAACTCAGGGTTAACATGATCAATTGTAATTGGTGATATGCCACCCCAGTCATTTATGCCTGCGGATATGTAGCGGCCAAAGATATCAGGATTGAGGTTTGGTGGCACTTGGATATTCATGCCCGGCATCACGATCCTTGCCATAGCAACTGATCGAAGGAAATACTCTGGTGATGCTGGTGGAAACTTAGCCATACCGGTCTCTGGCTTGGGGGCAAAGTTCTGCATTATAACTTCCTGTATGTGGCCATACTTTTCGTGCAGTTGCCTTATCGCAAACAGCGAATCGATCAGATCTTCTTGTGTTTCACCTATTCCTACCAGCAGACCAGTAGTGATTGGCATCCGGAGCTCGCCGGCACTCTCAAGCGTCTTCATCCTTACCTTCGGGTTCTTACTTGGTGCATTTTCGTGTGGCATACCCTTTTCCATCAGCCGCTCGCTTGATGTTTCAAGCATCAGCCCAAGGCTTACGTTGGTGTCTTGCAGCATCGACATTTCCTTTTTGGTCAGGCTGCCAGCATTTGTGTGTGGAAGCAATCCCGTTTTTTCAAGAACAAGCTCACTTAAGCAGTAGATGTATTCAACAGTTGATGAATAGCCAAGGGAACGAAGCCAAGTTCTTGCCTGCTCGTATTTTCGCTCTGGCCGCTCGCCTGTTACAAACAACGCTTCTGTGCAGCGAAGTTTTTTGCCAGCCTCTGCTATTGCAAGAACCTGACGAGGGTTCAGCATCGAAAGCATTGGGTCACCCATTTCCTTTTTATAGGTGCAGTAAGTGCATCTATCACGGCAGAGATTTACTAGATTAATGAATACTTTTCTTGAATACGTGATTACGCCGGGCCTTGACATATCCCTTATTCTGCCTGCGGCCATCAGCAGCATATCGGTGGGACATTCTGCTATCAATTGATATGCTTCACTCTTCGTCACTCCTGACTCCAAGGCATGGTGAAGCATCTCGGCAATAGCATGATTTATGAGCAAATGCAGTAGTAATGGAAAGTGTACATCACTAATAAACAATATTACCGCTAAGGTGACTCTTGCTGGCTAGGCCTGGCTGACAGAGTTGCGATAACTTCCATCATCTGCCCGTCACGCAGAATCATTATTTCCAGATCATCACCTACCGACTTTTCAATTTCCACATAGGCCAAGATATCGTCGATCTTTCTTACTGTATTGTTATCGATCGCGATTATCACATCGCCCCCAAGCTTCATGGGTATTCCATCAATGACTGCATCTTCGTCACCTCTTTGGATCCCAGCCTTTTCGGCAGGACTTCCGGCTACTACATCCATGACCAAAAAACCACGGGGCTCATCAAGACCGAGTCGGTCGGCTATGCCGGGCGTCATATCCCTGCCTGCGATCCCAAGCCAGGGATGCTGGTATGATCCTGTGGTGATAAGCGATGGCACGACCTGAGCTATTGTGTCTGACGGAATAGCAAAGCCGACGCCAGCAAACTGGCCTGTAGTAGAATAGATGGCAGAGTTAATGCCTATCACCTCACCCCTTATATTGAGTAGCGGGCCACCTGAGTTGCCGGGATTGATAGGGGCATCAGTCTGGATGATATCAGGTATAGTGAAACCTTCGTCGTCTTGAGCAGGGATCTGCCTGCCTACTCCACTGACGATGCCGGTGCTCATAGAACCGGAAAGCCCGAAGGGATTGCCAATTGCAGCCACATGCTCACCTACTCTCACCTTAGACGAATCTGCAAGCGACAGTGGGAGAAGTTTTTCCTTTGACACATCTTCTACATAAAGGACTGCAATGTCGGCAGAGGGGTCTGAACCTATCAATGAAGCGCGATATACAACGCCATCTGGAAACGTTATGTCCAGCCTGTTACCTCCGCCGCTGACAACGTGATGATTTGTAATGATGTGACCGTTGTCGTCATATACAAAGCCCGATCCGAGCCGGGACTCAAAGACATCTATTTCGTTGCTGTCAGTTATTTGAACGACTGACTTTTCTACCATCCGGAAAAGATCTGGCAGGGTCAGCTCTGTGTCGGAAGCTTTGACGATACCCACTTGACCTACCCGAAATGCATCGTCGCTAAGGCCTCTCCTTCCATCTGTTGTTGTTTGCAGAAGTTCGCCTACAAACGGCACGTTGATACCTAAATAGTCAAGATCTGTGAATTGCAAATATGCAAACAAGATCACAACAGCAGCCACAACAATTGACACGGCTAGAATAGCCTTGTTCAATATTGAGAAAAAATTGTTGCACCTTATTCTAATAATCTTTTGCCCGGTTGAAAAATTTGAGATGAGTGCACCTGTAACTACTAACTACTACTGTCTGCTGACGTATGGTGCACTTAACTCAACTACGGGCTCTTCTTCAAGGAACTCCACCAAGTGAGTGTAGTATAGCAGAAATTCCCTCCCCTTTGTGGTGGTCCTATATACCACTCCATCAGGAGACACATCCTGTGCGATCAGCCTCTTTCCGATCAGCTCTCCGAGGTATAGGTGCACCTGCTCATAGCTGAGGTTTGCTCTGTACATTATATGGGTCTTTTTTATCCCAGAGGTGGCAAGCGCTAGTACGTCGCCCATTATCTGAATTTTTCCTCTATTGTTTTTACGTTCAGACGTCGTCATCATTTCTGTATTCTTTAGATTGTTTGATAGATTAGGTGTATGGTGGAACAGTCGTTTCAGGCTCCCATTCCATTTATTTATACGATATATTTATATTATTAATTCTTAGGATACAGGATTCTGACTTTTACTAATTGTATATTTTCTATCACGCCAGCTAACTGTGCCCTTCTTCTTTGCATCGGCAATTGCCGACATAAAGCTGAATGAAATGAGAGCACCACTCAATGGTGCCGCAAATGCATACACAGGGCTTTCAAATACGCCCAGCCGGCATTGCACTGCAGTAGTAACCATCATCAAAGCAATGGCTGATATTTGAAGTCCAAACAATATCTGGAACGATATGTTTCCAGCAAAGCTGGCTACTGGCAGGTATGGCAGAGATGCAAAGGGTGCAAACAGAATAAAGAATACAGCCATGACCATCATATAGGCACCCACTTTGTCTTGATAGTAAACCGGTATCATAAAGCGGCGAAGACCTTGCCACAGCGTTGGAAGATCCCGTGCCCATATTGCATCTATATGGGACTCACCTCTGACCATCTTCATTCTGAACTTGCCGGCCTTGACCTTGCCGCCAAGTGCTCCGTCCTCGACCAACTCCTCCTTTACTCACTCGTGAGTGCCTATGGCCTCATAAGTACTTCTTGTGATGATGAAAAAGCTGCCAAAAAAATAGCCGGTCTTAGTGTTTGGGTCGTTTACTCGGAGTGGTGAAAAACGTGTGTGCAAAAATGTTGCAAGAACGGGCAGGGTCATCTTTGTCCAAAAGTCATTGCAAATGAGCCGAGGTACAGCGGTGAGTGCCTCAAGGTTCTGTGACATGACATGCCCAACTGCAAGCGACATTGCGGAAGGCAAATGTTTGCTATCAGCGTCTGTGAACATTAAGAGTTCGCCCCGAGCCCGCAGATACCCTTGATAACATGCCCAGTTCTTGCCAGTCCACCCCTCTGGTTTAGGTGATGCATCAATGTGCATGACACGCAAGTCATTAGCTGCGTAAGCCTTCATTATTTCACTCGTCCTGTCGGTTGACGAATCGTTGATTGCAATTATTTCAAAGTTTGGATAATCCTGCCCAAGCAGGCTGTCAAGGCAACGTGCAATATAACGCCCTTCGTTTCTGGCAGGCAGGATCACGCTTACTTTGGGTAAGCGGCTTACGCTTGTCCGGTCAAACGATTCAAGCATTGGAGATTGCCGAAATGACTTGGTCATGTATGTAAGGAAGTACGCCCAAACACCAAATATGCCAGCCATTATGGCAGCCAATACCAAGTTTGTTATTGTAAGGGCAAGCTCCATTGCATTATCTAGCAAGAAATAGGGCTATTTATTCGACTGCTTTCGCAATGCGGACAAGCGCTTCATCAGTTCCTTTCGCAATGTGTCTTTTAACCATGCCTGTGAACACACCTAGAAATCCGGCCAATTTAATGTTCCATACTACATCTATCCTTGTCTTGTGATTGTCTAAAGGGTTGAGCAGGACTGTCTTGGTGCCCTTAATGGGACCCTCTGTTATCATTATTTCAACTGATTTTTTTGGGTTGAGCAGGACTGTCTGACGGCATTTTGAGTCTTTAAACGCGATAGTAACCTCGCGCTCGATCTTGTTGTCGGACTTGCTGATATTTTTCACAGTTTTGGTGCCCCGCCAGTACTTAGGCTCATTATCAACGTCTGCAATGATGTTCCATAACCTGTCAATGGGAGCGTCCATTTCCCTGCTTGCATTGATGGTTATCATTAACCTAATCAATAATGCAGCTAATAATGTATAATAACATTGTAACTATCATGCAAATTCGTTTGCAGTGGTCGAAAGATCTTAGCTAAAGGAAGAAGCAGTAGCCACTGCCACAGTCAAAAATGTTGATTATAATGACAATGATTATGATCCTAACTTTGAGCGCAGATCTTACCTTGCAACGGGACTATGTGACAATCTTCTTCCTCGGCAAAGTTGAACTTGCATTTTCATAATTCTAGCCCGCACGCATATTTTGGTAAGAGTTCATAGCGTCTATCTGTTTCTTTGTGTCTAGAATAGAGATCAAGGCAATTTCTGCTGGAGAGATGTTTATTCTTTCTGATGTCATGTTGACGTGCCTACTTCTGATTCTTTCGCTTTCAAAGCTTCAGCTGATCCCTATATTACTATTTTTAACGGATGCTTATTCGTGCAGCCTCATCGGGATTAAGTTTGTCCCAAAACATGCCAAAAAAGACGCTAAGCAGACCCCAGAATACGCTGAGGGTGATTGCGCTTGTTATTCTAAAGCCGATGACCAGATCCATTGGCGCATTTATTGGATCAGGGTTTGCCGGCATTGCCAGATATGCTCCTGCGATTATTGCAGCATATGCTGCTGGGATTATCACCTTCTTTGTATTCAAAGATCCCATCTTATGATACAAGAATGCGAGTCCGAGCGCGCTGAATCCTGATATAGCCAAAAATGCAATATAGAGACTCTGTCGGTAATAGATGGTCTCGGGATCTCCTACTGCAGGAGGATTTGCAGGATATTTGAGTGCAGGCATCAAAAATAATACAAACCACATAATACCGGCAACAATGAGCGCCTTCTTCTTGTTGTTAGATCCAGGAATCGCGCTGCGTGTGTACGCAAAGACTATTCCAAACAGAGATCCTATCGACAATCCCAGAATGGTGCCTGCAACTATTTCGCCTCCCTTTTGCCAGAACCGATAGGCGGTAAATTCGGCGGAGTTGATTACTTGGCCGCTTTGAATGGTGTTCTGCATTTCAAGTTCAATTGCGCGCTCGATATATGGCTCAAGTGCAACTTGGTTCATGACACCCAGGATGGTTCCAGCAATTGCTCCGGCAAGAAGAGTAATAACGATAAAAGTGATAGATTTCATAAAGGACCATGAAGGTTAGTGGCACGGAAATCCTGCTGCATGCCTCATGTCATGGTAGAACTCATGGGCCCAGTTTGTCCCCGGCTCGCCTCCACTGCCATCAGCTGGCACAGTAAAGCCAAGCATTTCGCCTTGGTCGAATCCAACTATAAAAACTCCAAAGGCAAGCACTCCAAGAAGAATACCGACTGCAACCCTCGGAACGCCTGTAGATGTTTTTGTTAACTGGTTGCTTACTAACATTTACCTCGGATACAGAAGGCTGTTATATAAAGAATCGGATGGTTTATCCAACTCGTAGATAATAAATAATGCACAGGCTCTGGTACTATCATGTATGCACATGTACATCATGATGCTTGAAAAGGTTACCAGCAGGTATGCCCCAAGTAGGGTTCTTTCATTCGATATAGTGCATGTGTTTGCAGCTTTGCAGATGATAGGGAACAACAGCACGACGAGCAGGAATGCCCTATGTAGGGGGCTGGTTCTTGGCGAAGGCACAGTCAAGACGCTTGTAAAACATCTAAAGATGCAGGGACTCATTGAGACTTCAAACAGGGGTACGAGGTTGACTACCAAAGGAAAGAGTATATGCGAAGGATTGCTATCGGCAATTCTGGCAGAAATGAGCTTGCCCAAGTGCTCAGTCGCACTTGGCAGGTTCAACTATGCTGTGCTCGTCAGAGAGTTTGGCTTTGCAGTTGGATTGGGCATTGAGCAAAGGGATGCGGCCATAAAGATGGGCGCAACAGGTGCCACCACTCTGCTTTTCAAGGACAACAAATTTGTCATGCCGGCGAACAGTAATGACTCACTAAGGAAAGAACGAGAAGTGCGCAGGATGTTGGTTGAAAGACTAAATCCAAGAGAGGGCGATGTTATAATAATAGGGAGCGCAGATAGCAACGAAAAGACTGCTGAGCTTGGTGCCAAAAATGCAGCGCTACTGACGATATTTAATCATGAGAAGCATCATCCTCATTGAACTTGACGCTTGTGCCATCTTGTTATAGATATAGGAGATCTTTGCTGGCAAATCCATTCAGAGTTCTTTTGGGAGAGCTATCGTAGAAGGCTTGTGATTACTGCTCAGGCAGCACGTGGATGAGATACATACATAGCTCCAACTCTTTTCACTCTCTACTTCACAGGATCAGGCTCCTTTCGTCTTCCTTACAACCACCTTGCCATACCCTGCGAGCAGGCATATGGAGCTATCAAAATGAATCTAGCAGCAATAATCTGATGCTAACGTAGTTTTTCTATGCGTACTAGTTTGTGACTGCACCAAAAGACGAAATCTCTCTTATGTATTTGTATGTCATCAATGTTGTTAAATTTGTTATTGCATATAAATCGCAAGAATTTTCCTGCCGCGTCGACCGCAAAGATAGTCGACAAGTCTTATGAGATATATGCAAATCTTACATTGACCTTAGCGCATGTCAAATTTTGAAAGTAAACCATATTTTTTCAATCCTTATATCTTTCATGATGCACAACTTTAGCTGTTGGCTTTTGCAATGATACTTGTATGCGTGGACGGTTCAGAGTCTTCGATGAAAGCGGCCTACTATGCTATAGAGATTGCAAAAAAACACGAAGCCCAACTTATCTCGTTATATGTTATCGTGTCGCAGCTTGGCTATGCATATTCATCTGGCGCTTTTGGACTTGTCACACCAAGCGCAATAAATGAGCTTATGGACAAGTCAAAGCAAGAAGCACGTAAGTGGTTTGACGAGATTGAGAAAAAAGCTATGGCTCAAGGAGTCAATGTCAAGGTAGAAATGGTGGCTAGCCCAACTTCTATAGTACCTGCAATAGTAGACTATGCCGAGAAAAATAAAGTAGATCTCATAGTAACTGGCACAAGGGGACGGCGCCGTTCGGGCTTGGCCAAACTTCTACTTGGCAGCGTTGCATCAGGCGTAGTGACTTATGCTAATTGCCCTGTTATGGTAGTAAAGTAATTAATCACCACCATACTACTTTATCACTCGTCTTCCCTTTATCCTATCATGGGTGCTTGGCTCTGCATCGTTAGACACAGGGACTGAAGATTTGCTCACCTTTCTAGTAGGCGTGGGCGTTTCATCCAACTCTAGATCCTTGGCTTGCTCGGTATCTAGAGCGGTTGCTCGATTTCTTTTTTATGGCTCATATAAGATGCTGGTTTTTTTATGCTAAAAATGTTCTTAGCAATGGCAAAATTAGCCAAGCAGTATGCCGTGATAATTGTAAAAAGGTATGGTGTGCAGATGCAGTGCATGAGTCAGCAGAATTCTTCTGCTTATTCAGAGGAACATTCACGGGAAAGACTTCAGATGATGGATACCCTCAAGGCACCGATCATCCAGATGGGCCGTGAACTTGGTTGTGAAGTGGTAGAGAATCACGACCTCGGCGCTGGGCCTGTACATGTAGCTTGGGTATTCAAACCCGGTTCTGAATCGCTGCCAGATATGCGTCTTGGGTTCATATGCCTTACAGAGTTTTCCAACTCGTCGATTAATGAAGGGATAGCAAGAGCCATGCTTAACCTTGTGGACAAGCTAGTATTTATCGTGCCCTCCGAGGCGATGACAGGAGAAGTCAAGAATGCAATAGAGTCAATGCAGGACAAGGGCAAGGGTCAGCAGGAAAAAACATACAGGCAAGACATTCACGGAACGGACACCGAGCTGAGCAAGGGAGCAGAGTCAGAGAGGGAGCGCAGCACCAAAAGGCCAGGCACTGGAGCGTGAACTGCATGTCCACAACCGATCGCAATTATACGGATGTTGAGCAATCAGGCATTGACTCCAAAGCCGAGCGTGTAGGGGATATTACTGGCGAGCCTCCAACAAATGAAACTATGGATCGCGATAAAGCATCCAAGCTGGCAAACCTGCTTGAGGGTCTTGAATTTCCGGCGACAAAAGAGAAAATAAGGAATCATCTTAACGCAAGATCGCCGAGTATGGGCAACAGAATCAATGACGTAGTTGAAGCAATCGAAAACAACCTTGATGATGGCAGAGAATATAGCAGCGCTTATGATGTGGAAGTTGCAGCGGGTCTTGTAAAAAAGGCTGAAAGCGAAAGGCCGTATGCTAGGGATAGCGGGCTAAACAGGGCCAACCGCGAAAGAGTTGGAGAAAGTGAAAGACAGGACCCATACAGTAGGCGCGAAAGAATCTCAGGCGCAAGCTCCAGAGATGTCTCACCTAATACTCCAAAGGGTGAAGATATATAATCTCACTTTTTGAAGTATTTTATATCCCCCCAATATTCAAGGAGCTTTCTGCTTTTTCCAGCAAGTAAATCATTACGCTGTCTAGCTTCCTTAGACGGTCAGAATGACGAATGACGAAACATGTTGGTTAGTACCTAGTCAGTTTTTAGATCTCCCTTTAATTTGGCAAATTCCCTTGCACTGTTAAGCTGAATGTCATCGCTTCTTGTCACCATCTTTGAAAGTGTGGGTTTGGCATCCCTGCCAAGCGTCACAGCCTCCTTGCCTTTTCTAAGAAATGAAAGCGTTACCCCGTTGTCTGATAGCTTGCGGGCAAACTCTGATGCGGTTTTTAGCTTGTCAAACAATCCAGTCTCGTCTTCCGGTATTCTAAAGATAGTAGGCTCTAGCAGGTCCACTGCCAGTGTGCCATTGCTGATCGCTATTTTTACTGCAGGCTGATTTTCAAAGCTAATCGCAAGCACGCCTTCTTTTGCAGACCTGAGTGCTTTGCTTAGCCAGTCGCTCAGCTGATCGTCAATATGCAGGTGACTATCGCCCAGCATAGCAGCTAACCAATCCTTCTATGTCACGGTTGATACTGATGCTCTCTGGCGTGCCTCCTCAGAAGTCTTATGAGCTTCCCAAGTGATCAAAATCTTGCCGTTAACAGTCCATTTTGCACCTCCCATATCGCGTCCGCCAGGTCCCTGCGCTTTAGGAATGTCTATGACAAGATTGTCGAAATCATAAGTTACAGAAGCACCCTTGCCTGTCATCCTATCAAGAAGCTGTCCGATTATCTCTGCCCACTGCGAACCGCTTTGCTGCATCTTACCCTGCTCATTTGTATCTTGACTCATATGTTGGCTTAGGCAACTTTGGATATAGCAGGTTATGCACATTTGCGACGAATCTAATTCTATAACAACAAACTATAAAAGATACTAGAGGTTAGGCATTAATTCCAATATACATTCTAATAGCCGAACTGTTTCTCGCATGCCTGTAGGTATCATGGCAACGAAATGTCGCAGTAGAACTGTAGTGGTGGTGGCGAAGTCAGTATTATATACAACACTGGATGACGGCATCCAGACTACTGGAGCCAAGCTGATATACAGGACGCTTCTTGCTTGCTTAAGAGATATCTGGAATTTCTGGTCGAAAATAACGATTAAACATAATAAGGTAAGCGAGGAGTTAAGAGTCGCAGAAAAGGCAATCGCATGAGCACTATCAACAGTTATTCGCTGCCTGTTCCAAAGGATAAGTTGCAGAGAATTGATAGAACATCTTCTCCAGCGCACGTCGGGAAATTAAGAAACGCAATTGATTTC
>DASUUX010000129.1:0-11243 GCA_036373855.1 Nitrososphaera sp. | reverse complement strand
ATAATGACAATACCGAAATTTAAGAGAGTATGGGAGAAGACAAAGGATGTCCACGCTAATGAATTTAGACATTTTATTGATTCGCTCGATAGTCTCGCCTGACCTCATAATCAACTATGCCTATACCAGAAAGGAAGAAATAGAAAAACATAGAGTGTTGGTTGGACCTGAACAAAATCTCTCTCATCAGATTGGTAATGGAAAAATCATGGAAATTGACAATTGGATAAAATTCCTGATTGATGTTAAACATCGAAAATTAGACTTATCAAAGATCGCAGAAGCTTAGCGAAAAGTAGCGAAGGGCCTGCATAGTTTGCTAATACTTACAGATGTTACAATAATTAGTAGGGATATATATCGTCGTCAGGCCATAATAAAGCTGAGAGAGGATATATTTTTCATTGGCTAAAATTAGAGTCTACAAGAGAAACTCACGTTTTGTAGAATTACCAAGTTTAGTGGAAGAGCTTAGCGATATTGGATTGCCTGATACTTTGAAGAAGTACTACAATGAGCCCGTTGAGCACGAAGCAAAGAGCATAGTTGCAGGACCTAGCTTCATGCAATTCCTAAACAAGTTATTTAGAATCCAAATAGCGGCTGGAGACATATTGCAATTTGAATCTGGGAATCACGACAAATACTTTATGTTCTCACTATCGGGAACATGGGATGAGATAATCAAATTGCAATAATGCAAATTTATCACTTCAAGAGGAAAAGTTGTGGCTATGAATCGAAACTGCCGCTTGGTAGCTCGGACTTTGACCAAACTGTCACAGACGTTAACTCAGATTATTCGGAATATCATCTTCTCATGTGTAGAGTCACTGCTGTATATCAATTGAAAGATGTTTGTCTACATTGCCTTATTCCGACTATAATAAAATCAAGCTCCTTGATAATGAGAAGAGAATTATCTAAATAGAAAGATAGTAAAAGCCAAATGCAGATAAGCCACTTTTAATAGCTGACTACTCAACAATAGCAGATCATCAAGATCGCTGTATTTCCCGTTTAGTGAAGCCATCTTTTTCTCAGCACTGTTACTCCACATCATATACAGCCGTTTCGGCATGTCGGGTAAGGAGTCGCCTCCTTCCTGTTTTATACGGACTACATGAATGCTTCACAATGAATAGCTTTTCATTCAGAAGCAGAGATTTTATGTTTCCATGATCCTAGTAAAATATAGTCTAGCACCATAATCCTCATAAAAGAATCTATATAACTCACATTCTGCTGTAGATGGTCTTCAGGTATTCCCATTTACCTACTCTGCTCATAGTACTGAAAGAAAATTAGGTTCCAGGTGTAGGAGATGCGGTCTTAAAGGCTTATCAACACGCCACATACCTGCCCGTATACCTGATCCCTTCACTGTCATTGTCTATAGGCATGATAGCTGCTGGAGTGGGCTGAGTGCTTAAACGCTTGAAAAATCTCCGTAACTCATTTTTAAAAAAAATGAATACATTTTCTGGAGCACCTGTCTTCCCTACAAAGCGTTATTTTATCATCCAGACAGTCAGAGACACTCCTATCCCGGAATCCGGTAAAATTCTCCCGCGTGTAGCCCAATTCGGCCTTGGATTTTTTCTTCTAAAGCCAGTGGCGTCAGCTGATGCGACGAAGAGAGGAGGAGGACGAAGAAGAAGAAGCCGTAATAGCGTCATCTCCAGCAACGTGCGTAGAATCAGCTAATATGTTACCCAACTTCTTCTTCTTGATCTTATTCAAAGCAGTTTCGAAGTGTATCATTGAGATCCTTAGTTTACTGCCACTTTTTTGTCTGACGTGCTCCTTTATTGCACTCATGGCAGCTGCATTTACTAGTGCTGCAATGTCTGCGCCAGTCAAGCCTTCTGTCATTTCTACCAGCTTGTCAAGGTTTACATCCGATTCCAGAGGCTTTTTCCTTGTGTGTATCTGGAATATATGCTTCCTTGCCTCCTTGTCAGGTGCCTGCACTTCAAGTATCCTATCAAACCTTCCAGGACGCAGGAGTGCTTCGTCAATGATGTCCGGCCTATTTGTTGCGCCAATAACTACAACGCCCTTTAGGTCTTCTAAGCCATCTAGCTCTGTCAGCACTTGACTAATGACACGCTCTGTAACATGTCCATCGCCTTCAGAACCTCCCCTCCTCGGTGCTATGGCATCGAGCTCGTCAAAGAATATAACACAGGGAGCTGCCTGGCGGGCTTTTCTGAAGACTTCCCTAACACCCTTCTCCGATTCGCCAACCCATTTGCTTATCAGCTCAGGTCCTTTGATGCTGATGAAGTTAGCTTCAGATGTTGCCGCAACAGCTTTTGCTATCATGGTCTTGCCTGTTCCAGGAGGACCATAGAGGAGAATCCCCTTTGGTGGTTCTACGTTTGCTTCAGTAAATAGATTTGCATGTTTGAGAGGCCACTCTATTGCCTCTGCCAATTCTTCCTTCACCTGTTGCAGCCCACCAATATCCTCCCATCCTACATTTGGCCTTTGTACCAGCACTTCCCGCATAGCAGAAGGTTGTACATCCCTTAATGCTTCGTCAAAGTCTTGCTTTGTGATTTTGATTTTATTTAGTATCTCCGCTGGGATCTTGGGCTGTTCTAAGTTAATTTCTGGCAGTATCCTTCTTAGTGAGCGCATAGCTGCTTCTTTGCTCAAAGCTTCAAGGTCAGCACCTACAAATCCATGCGTCACCTTTGCAATCGACTCGAGGTTGACATCCTCAGTAAGTGGCATGCCGCGGCTGTGAATCAACAGGATGTCCAATCGACCCTGTTCATCCGGTATTCCTATATCTACCTCCCTATCAAACCTGCCAGGACGCCTAAGTGCAGGGTCAATTGCGTTTGGCCTATTCGTTGCACCTATAACTACAAGTTTGCCCCTTGACTGTATGCCATCCATCAATGTAAGAAGTTGCGAAACAACACGCTTTTCTACATCTCCTGAAACCTCTTCTCTTTTCGGAGCAATGGAGTCGATCTCATCAATGAAGACAATTGAAGGTGCATTTTCTTCAGCTTCTTTGAAGACTTCCCTTAGGCGTTCTTCACTTTCCCCATAGAATTTGCTCATAATTTCTGGCCCGCTGATAGAGTAAAAGTTGGCGTTTGTTTCGTTGGCGACAGCCTTTGCAAGTAGCGTTTTCCCTGTCCCGGGTGGACCATGAAGTAATACACCTTTTGGAGCCTCAATGCCAATGCGGTCAAATATTTCCGGATGTCTTAGGGGGAGTTCAATCATTTCCCTAACTTTCTGCACTTCATACTTCAGTCCGCCAATGTCCTCATAGGACACCCTAGGAACCCCTCTTGCTGCCGCCTTGGGAATGGAGCCGATAACGAATTCGGTATTGCTGTCAATCAATAATGCCGCATCAGTAGGTGAAGTGCTTGTAACAGCAAAGCCTATTCTTCTGCCCATGATATTTAGGGGAATCATATCTCCCCGGGTAACAACGCGTCCCTCAAGCAATTCAGGAAGATAGTCTTCAAGTCCCACAATGTTTAGCTCCTCAGTAGGGGCCAAAATTACTTGCTCAGCCTTTTTCACATTGACTTTACGCACACTAACAGTGTCATCGATTCCGACGCCAATATTATTGCGAGTGTAACCATCAATTCTAATCAGTTTTTTACCCTGGTCGTCACGCTGACTTGACCACAGCAGCGCATAGCTTTTCTTTTTGCCTGATATTTCCAAGACATCTCCTGTCGATAGATCCATCTCCTCCATTACTTTTGGATCTACCAATGCCATTCCCCTACCCACAAATTTTGGGTTAGTCTCGGCTACTTTTAGTGATACCTTATTATTGTCATTGTTATTGAAATTTTTCATTCCTATTTTTTCACCTCAATAAAAATGGAGTGAATCTTGACTGATTTTACTCCACTTTGACTTCTCTTGCTTTTGGCTTTGGAGGTGCCTTCAGCTTGATCTTCAGTTCCAGAATGCCGTTTGCATAGGTAGCTTTTGCAGAAGTGTCGTCTAGTGTGACATTTATTGGAATGTCTGTGTGGTACTTCTTCTCTCCCTTCTCTGCATGTATAGTGACATATTCTTCTCCAACATTGACCTTGATATCTTGCTTTGTGACGCCCGGCATCTCTGCAGTGATAGTCAGCGTATTCTCTTTCTCGTCTACCGCCGTGTCAACCAGAGGTTCTCTAACACCACTTTGCTCCACCAATCCTCTTGACGATGGTTTAACATTGCCAAATTCCCTTACATGAGGCTTGCCATCTGGACCTACGGTTATCTGGTATCCGTAGTAGTAGGGACCTTGGACGACCATGTCAGAGGGGCTGGTTTCTCTGATAGTTCTGAACATTCTGTTCAGCATCTCTTCTGCTTCTGCAAACTCTGTCGATGCTCTCAAACATCCTCCTTCCAAAACCTATATCCCAATCTCTCGACATTTGTTATTCACCCGCCCTATGTAATAGATATTACATTATATAATTTTTTCGTTAAATAGCAATGCTTTTATTACTTAGCCGTCAGATTATTACATGTTAGGAAAATGTACTCTGAGGCAGTATCAGTTCCAGAGGCTATACGGAAAATCCTTGCAAATGACCATGTTTATATGCAAGTGTTGGCGCTAGGAATCGCTAACTATACGGCGCTAGCGGAGAGAATCAAACCTGACATTGAAAGATTGACTGGTTCCAAAGTAAACTTGAATACAATTGTAGTTGCTATCAAAAGATTTGCAGATGCACTGGAAAAGAAGAGCCTGCAGCAGCAGAATAGCACTACACATTTGACTGCAGCGAAAGCAAAGATGTCATTGATAGGGTCTATTATAGACATCGACTTTCAAAAAGAAAATAATGACAATGACAATGACGCCTTGGCCAGTGTTCTAGATGAATTCTTTGAGCAAGAGAGCAGATATAACCTGTTTCAAACTGATAGTCACTTTTCGCTGCTTACAGAGGATGCAGATGACATCAGGAGAATGGTTGCTGATACAATACAAAAATTCGATGGCAAGATAAGAGAAGGTCTTTCCAAGATAACTGTGTCCTTGACCCCTGATGATCAAAGTCCGTATCATATATTGTCACTTGTTTCAAATATATTATACAATCATCAAATTCCAATTCATAGTGCTTTCTTTACTACAAATGAAATGGTATTGATATTGAGTGACAGAGAGGCAGCCAAGGCATATGACTTGATCAGAATGAAAATAGGCTAATAATTTTTTATACCCACTTACAAGCACTGTATTAGGAGCAAGTCTAAATTGCATATATATAGGTGAAGTATAGCTGCAAATCATGCCAAAAATGATGGGAATCCTATCATATCTTTTATAAAACCTATTCACGCATCATATCGCATGGTGGAGAAAATTGCAGGGACGGAATAAGGGTATTGACAGCTCTCTGTTGGAGCACTTTGAGCGAGAGGTATGGAGCAAGATTCCCCATCTAGAAGAAAAATCAGGCGAATCGAAGGTTGTTAACCCAACACCTCTGATTGACATTACTGAAGATTTGAAGCAGTGTGCAAGAATTGAGTACGGCTTAGATCTTGCCGATAAAGACCTGCAAGTTTTCGGTAAGTTCGATTCAAACCTGCTTGCAGGATCGATCAAAGTAAGGCCTGCAGTATACATAATCTATGATGCAATTGCGTCAGGCAAACTGAAGGGTGGACAGACAATAATTGAAGCGACCTCTGGTAACTTTGGAATTGCTCTAGGGCAGATCGCTAGGCTCGGCCTAGATGTCGTTACCCTAGTATCCAGGAAGCTTCAAGAAGGGGTATTTGAGGAGTTGAGAAACGAGAGAACACGTATCATGAACCTAGACATGGACATTTGCCCTGCTCCGGGCATGAAGGTCAATCCGAATCTTTTGGCTGCTAAAGCAACTGCATCAAACATTCGCTCACAGCTCATTGAAATAGGATTCGACCCTGCGATTTTTGATAAATCAAGCTCGAAGGTAGAAGAACTTCTAGCGAGTCAGGACATAATAAACTTGGCAAAGCTTCTTGCGAGGATCTACGGTTGTTTCTGCCCAGAACAGTACGACAACGAGCTGAACATTGAGGTACACAGAACTGTGACTGCCGCGGAGATAGACCAGCAATTGATTGAACAAGGCCATTCGCTGGCCGAATTCAAAGTTGTCTGCACCTTTGGTACAGGTGGGACCTCAGGTGGCTTGAGCAGATACTTGATGGACAAATATGGAAAGAAGTCACTACATGTAATCTTTCCACTTAGTAACCAAGATGTTGCAGGAATAAGGACGAAAGGGAAGGCAGCAGGCTTGAAATTCTACGAACCTGAGCGATACGCTGGACAACATGAGGTAGATTTTGGACAGGCAAAACGTCTGTTGAAGTTTTTCGTAGACAAGGGATATGACGTAGGAGAAAGCAGTGCCCTTGCGCTTTATGCGGTGATGCAGATGGCGAATTTCGGTGGAGATGGAGGAAGAAAGTTTGTCGTAATAGTTGCGGATGGAATCCAAAAGTACAGAAGGAGCATTGAAATGATGCAAGAGATACGAGAGGATCGTCTAGAGGTTCCTCTACAGGAGGCTGTATCTAATATCGGAAACTATGACAGAGTTCTTTGGATTCACACAATGTATACTCCGCGCAAGGAGGGAATAGAGTTAATTGCGAATTCACTGGGAGTTGATGAAAGCAAGATCTCTGTCCCAAAGGCCAGCGACGTGGAGCGACTTTTAGCAACCCAAAAGATTCCAGAGGAACTGGATAGTGCATTGGGCGGAGGAGAGAATGGGAAATCGTTGCTCGTCTGCATGATGGGTAATACTTCGCTCAGAGTTGCTGAAGTACTTGCAGAAAAAGGCATTGTAGCTGAAAGCTTGACTGGGGGAATTTCAGCACTTTCTCAAGATAAAGGTAAGCAAATTTCTGAATTGGTGCGAATAGCGACAGAATAATAGGGCATTACGAGAGATATAAGCAGACCCCTATTCAACTGGGGCGGATTGCAGAAGCTGGTATTTACTGACTTCGAATTCTGCATTCGGCAAACAATAATTGGTACAATATTTTCGAAGCATAATATTACTCTAGTCACCGGGTAGAATGATGAAATATCTTGTTGGCTACTCAATAACAATAGTCTGACTCTGTTCACGCATGAACTCTGTCAGGTAATGAAGCCCTCCTGTTCCTTTACCCCTAGTACCGGAGTTCTTCCATCCGCCGAATGGCTGGCATCCGACCATTGCGCCAGTTGTTGCGCTTGCCTGCCTGTTAACATAAACAACTCCAGCCTCGATGCAATCAAGGAACTTCTTGACCTCTTCCTGCTTTCTGGTAAATATTCCGGCCGTCAATCCATATTCAGTGTCGTTTGCAAGCTTGATGGCGTCATCAAACTTCTCATAGTCTGCAGCACATAGGATTGGGACAAACATCTCCTCTCTAAAGAGGCGGTGTTTTTTTGGCAGACCAACGATAATCGTCGGCTCTACATAGTAGCCGTACTTTAGGTCGTCATCCCTTTTGATAGAGCCTCCAACAAGCACCTTGCCATCCTTCTCCGCTGCCTTTACGTATTTTTGATATTTCCTGTAGGCATACTCGTTGGCAAGTGGACCAACAAAGGTATTGGAGTCAAGTGGGTTTCCTATCGGAAGGTTCTTTGTCTTTTCAACGAGCCGCCTGAGAAACTCATCTCTCACCTTCTTGTGGATATAAACCCGAGAGCAGGCGCTGCACTTTTGCCCCGAGTAGCCAAATGTTGCTTTGAGTACACCGTCAACTGCATTATTGATGTCAGCCGTTTCAGTCACTATCACAGGATTCTTGCCTCCAAGCTCAGCGATTAGCGGCTTGAGCCTTGTCTTGCTAAACTCCTTTGCCATGAGGAAGCCAGTGTCTCGAGAACCGGTGAATACAATGCCAGCAACATCCTTGTTGCTGACAAGCTCATTGCCTATCTTGCCTCCTGGCCCGATGACTAGGTTGAACACACCGTCAGGCAGTCCTGCCTGCTTGAATATTTCTGCAAACTTCCATGCAATAATTGGAGTATTGCTTGACGGCTTGGCTACCACAGTATTCCCAGTGATTATTGCGCCCGTGCTCATGCCTACAAAAATAGCAGCCGGAAAGTTAAATGGAGCAATTACTCCCCATATTCCATAGGGTTTCATGACGCTCTTACTCCTTTCATTTGGATGAGCGCTTTTCATCATTGTTTCAAAGCCGTTATTTCTTTCCATTTCTTCAGAATAGTAGCGTAAAAAGTCTATAGCCTCATCAATGTCTGCTATACCCTCGTAACGATTCTTGCCGTTTTCATATGAGACCCACGCGGCAAGCTCAAATTTGCGATCGGCCATGATGTCTGCTGCAACCCTGCATGCATGTACTCGCTCCCTGTAGTCTTTTCTGCCCCAGCGCTCAAATGCCTCTTTTGCAGCTGCGATGGCTTTCCTAACATGGCTGGCACGCCCGACAGGCATATGCCCAAGCACTATTCTTGTATCAATAGGCGAGGTATGCATTATCGTAGATGAGGTGATTACCTCAGTTCCGCCAATCACCATTGTGTAGGTCCTACCAAACTCTGATCTTACCTGCTCAAGTGCTTTCTCGTACCTGTCATGAAGTTGTCCTTCAGCCTTTTCCATCATGAATCTGTGCAGAGTGTGCTCGTTTGAGAACATCTACATTAGTATAGTTGAAAGGCCTTAAAAATTATGAGTGACAAAGGCAGGCGAATGCTAATTACTTTTGCTCATCGTGCTACATTGGATACTGCATGCACCAAATTACCTTTGGTGCTATTGCTCTAGTAGTATTGGGCTAGTCTTTTTCACAAGTATGTTGGCATCAAGAATCGTCTTTTCTACCAGGCTCGCAGCGGCTATTAGAAGTTGTGCAGCATATGTATTTTGGCATATCATTTGGGGACTTAATTTTCTAAGGATCATCCTCGTGCACACCAGCATAATAACTGCATGATTTTAGCGTTTTAATCTTGCTAACACATCTTCTGCCTCTATGCAATTTAGGCTGACTGGAAATGGCCTACAGAGAACTCCAGATATTATATAAGCTCTGACCTGTCCATCTCATCTCTAGCCAGATTCTTCCACTTTGCTTTACATAACAGAATCTTGCTCGAGTTAGTGGCTACAAGGACTATTGAGTACTTGTCAGCCTAGAATCATCAATCTCAACTTCATGCCATCGATCACGTTTGACATTGTGATTTTAGCAAGCCTGTATAAGTCTAGATACTGTGTCTCTGTTACATTATTATAAGCAAAATGTAAAAAGACTACTATAGAATCATAGCTTGTAGTGCAGTACAAGCTCGCCGCCCTTTTTCCGCTGTATTTTCTTGAGCTGCAGCTTGATGCTTTGAGCTATTTCATCAAACCCATCTCCCTCGACAAGCGTCGTTGCCAGCCTGCCGCCTGCTATTTTTGGGGCAATTGTTATTGTCAGCTCGTCTACAAGCCAAAGGTGCAAAAGAGACCAGTTAAGCTCTCCTCCACCCTCTACCAATATTTTTTTCAGCCCCATCTTTTCCAGCTTGCGAAACAGCAGTTTAAGGTTGACACCGTGGGGCACAGCGGCACTTCGTCCCTTTTTCCCTTCGCTTATGACCAGTACCTCCGCGCCCATATCTCTTAATTTCATTATCTTTTCCTCGGGTGCCTGATCCGTCACTGCTACAATAGTCTTAACCCTGGACGCAGTGCGCATTATTTGAGAGTCAAGGGGGATCCTGCCTCTGCTGTCGACTATCACCCTAGCTGGGTTCTTACCCTTCGCTAGTCTTACGGTGAGTCGCGGGTTGTCTGCTAAAATTGTAGAGATTCCTACTACTATGGCATCGACAGAAGCGCGCAGCTTGTGAACCCTCACGAGATCTTCCCTTGAAGAAATTTTTGAATCTCCGCTTGATGTGGCGATCTTACCATCAACTGTCATTGCACTGTTGATTATTACCTTCAATCTACAAAAACCGCCCATCGATCATGACTGCTCTGATAGAGCTTTGACTCACTCTGTGAACGATTGCAGCATATGGGTCATGCATTGGGTAGAGGTCGGCATGTTTTTTGTCAATGAATACCAGATCTGCGGCGCGGCCGGTCTCTATGCACCCAGTATTGAGTCTTAAAATTTGTGCCGCATTTATAGTAGACATCTTCAAGAGTTCTTGTGCTCTTAACATCTCACCTTCAGTCGCCCTCGATACCTTCCAGGTATAATCCAGTTCTCTTAGAATGTCTGGAGAATTTATCATAACGTTGTCCGTTCCAATGGCTACAAGGCAGTCTTGCCTGAGCATCTCTGCAACCTTTGGGATGCCAGCGCCGAGTACACCATTTGCCCTAGGGCAAATTACGACACCTGTCCCACTTTTTGCAACAAGCGACATTTCGTTTTCTGTTGCATTTGTCATATGTACAACAAAATCAGGCTTTAGATGTTCCATTATCCTATTTACTTCACTCCTGCCAGTGTGCTCCTTGGCAAATTTGACTGTCTCTTTTGACTCAGCGGCATGTATTGCGATCAATTTTTTTCCCGCCAGCTGCCTGTATTGTGTAAGGGCAGCATCAGTGTTTTCATTTGCGCCGCTTATTCCAAGTCCATCTGCCAGATCAACTACCTGTTTAGCCTGCTCTCCTTTTTCAGGCGGCAGGCCGGCTGCATCCTTCGGACTGCTGTAATAATTTATCCGCCCAAGCTTTACGCATTTTATCGGCAGACCATCAACTGCATCTTTTAGGAGCCTTATCCCCTCCAGTCCATCTTCGCGAAAGTCTGCAAATGCAACTATTCCCTTTTTCATCATCAAAATTGCAGAATTCCTAATGAAGGCCTTTAGATGCTCTCGTAGGCTCTTTTGCAGAATCTTACTCTTAGCACCAAACACAGGATGCACTCGTGCATCAAGACGCTGTCCAGCGCCAATATCTTTTCCTATTGAATCGGCAATGTGTGTGTGTGCGTTGATAAATCCTGGTATGACCATGAATCCCTTTGCATCCAGCTTCTTGCAGGAACCCTTGTAATTATCAGCAGCGGTGCTTCTTATCTTGCCATTTTCAATCTCAATGTATCCCTGCTCAACATATTCAAGCTCTCTGCCCAAAAGAAGGCTGGCGTTTGTTATTGCTAGGGACATTGTATTTCATATATTGTTTGGATTTTTCCTTCCTCGCGCAGGTCTCTAATTGTGTCAAGTGCCTTTGTCGCGGCTT
>DASUUX010000128.1:0-6817 GCA_036373855.1 Nitrososphaera sp. | reverse complement strand
GCTGTTGTCGTCTTCTTATTTTCCATAATGTGTGTTATAAGAAAGCTAGCTCTTATCTTTTCACTTTTCTTCTTCTTCAGATTTCTTATATTCTGAGAATTTGATAAAGAACAAGAACAAGATAAGATTAAGATGCTGCTGTTGCATGCTCCTCCCATAGTTTAGCTTGCAATTCCTGTTCAGCTTTGAGATGTCTTCGAAAGCGAATGCGCTGGATTGTTTGTGACCCAAACGATAGAAGAAGAACATCTGCCATTAATAACACAGGCATTTGACTATGTGCGAGAATTTGACCCACAATACAATCTTGTTGATGCTTATAACATAACAGCAAAAGATACTGAAGGAGAAATCATATCCATTTACAACGACCCTCCGACGATAGAAATTTGGTATAGTAACGGTACAGGCTGGAAAGGCGATGATATTAAATTTACAGGAATACCACACAACTTTACAACTGCAAATGGCTATGTCTATCGAGACAATGAAATCTATGCACCTAATGGTACAGCATTATCTTCTGATGACGTTTTAGACTACAATACGGACACCTTTGGTTAATGAGTCTATAATTTAGTGCCTTACAAGTCACTCATTCTTGTGGACAAGGATGGCAACGAAGTAACACGCTCAGGAGGAGTGACGACTCCAGAGGGTATATCTTCTCAGGATGTGACGTTTACATCGTCGGGGTCATTTAATGTGCGCATAGAAAGGATAAAGGATACGAACGAAATGGTGCAATCGGGCCCCTCGGTGGTGCCCGAGTTCCCAGTAGGCATAGCTTTTATAGTGGCCACAATTGCAATAGCTGCTATAATAATAGCTGCCAAGAGGATGTCATTGCTTCAGATGGGCAAGATGTATTAGACACATCGCCCCACTTAATTTTATGTCAGATGATGACGAGTATCGCAAATTGTCTCAGACTGAGATAGAACAGGAGGTAGGCAAGCTTGATAACTGGAGGGTTGTCAACGGCAAGATAAACAAGACATTTGAGTTTGACGACTTTGTGCAGGCATTTGGATTTATGACAAAAGTTGCAATGAATGCAGAAAAGATGAACCACCATCCAGAATGGTTTAACGTTTATAACCGTGTTAGGATCGACCTTGTGACGCACGACGTCAATGGCATAAGCAACTACGATATCGAGCTTGCAAGGATCATTGACACTATTGCCAAAGTCTGAATCTGTGCTTTCGTAGTCAACTTACTTATCCTATTTGAACACATATAGAGTAGTAGTATTGCATGGTTGCAGAGAAAGAAGAAGGCACAAGGACAGCAGACATTGTAGCAGAGTCGCTTCTTGATTGGGGTGTGGACACAATATTTGGGTTGCCCGGCGATGGCATCAACGGCTTTATTGAATCGCTTCGACGCCGCAAGGATAGGATAAGATTTCTGCTCGTCCGCCATGAAGAATCTGCATCCTTCATGGCATGCGCCTATGCAAAATACACTGGCAAGCTTGGCGCCTGTGTCGCAACATCCGGACCGGGTGCAGTTCATCTGTTGACAGGGCTGTACGATTCGAAGGCAGACAGCACACCTGTGGTTGCAATAACCGGCGCCACATACTCCGATATGATGGGGTCACATTATCAGCAAGACGTTAATCAGCTCCAGCTGTTCTCCGATGTTGCAGTCTACAATAATATGATAAACAGCCCTGAACACGCAGAGATGGCAGTAGACATTGCATGCAGGAGCGCCATTTCAAAGCGGGGTGTCAGCCACCTTACCATTCCAATAGACGTTTAAGAAAGGCAGCTGAGCGGCAAGTATTCACGCCACAAGGTTGCCGGCCATACCTCCGACGTTCTTGCTTCTTCAATAATACCGGATCTAGCCCTTATCGCTAGGGCTGCAGATATCCTTAATTCTGGACAAAGAGTAGTCCTCTTAGTTGGACAGGGAGCACTTGGTGCAGGTAAAGAGGTCGAGGCGGTCTCTGAGAGGCTTGGCGCTCCAATAGTCAAGGCGCTTCTTGGGAAGGCGGTGGTGCCAGATGACCACCCAAATAGCCTAGGAGGAATCGGTATGCTTGGAACCGAGCCAGCTTCAGATGCAATGGAGCAGGCCGACACTCTGCTGATGGTAGGGACATCGTTTCCATACATCGACTACTTGCCCCCTCCAGATAGGGCAAGAGGAATCCAAATTGATCTTCAGGCTGAAAGAATAGGATTGCGCTACCCTGTAGAGGTAGGGCTTGTTGGCGATGCCACGTTAACGCTTAGAGCGCTATTACCTATGCTGAAGCAAAAAGAAAATCCTGAATTCCTTCAGTCAAGACAGCAGGCGATGAGAGGCTGGATGGATCTGTTACGGAAACGGAGCAGCACGACAGACAGGCCTGTCAAGCCGCAGCTGGTAGCTGCTGCAGTATCTGAAGAATTGGAGGACGATGCGATAATTTCTGTAGATAGTGGCACCAACACGGTGTGGGCTTCTCGATACATTCAGCTTCGCAGGGGAATGAAGTTCTCGCTTTCCGGCACACTTGCAAGCATGGCCTGCGGCCTGCCCTATGCAATAGCGGCGCAGATTGCATATCCTGAGCGGCAGTGTATTGCATTCGTTGGTGATGGAGGCTTTTCAATGTTGATGGCTGAATTTGCAACAGCTGTGCAGTACAACCTGCCGATCAAGGTGGTGATAATTAAGAATAATTCACTTGGGATGATAAGGTGGGAGCAGATGGCGTTCCTTGGGAACCCAGAGTATGGAGTAGAATTTTCACCAATCGACTTTGCTGGGTTTGCAAGGATCTGCGGTGGAAGAGGATATTCGATAAGTGAGCCAGAAGAAGTAAAAGCGGTCATCAGACAAGCGTTTGCCGAAAACAAGCCCACCATCATTGAAGCGCATGTCGATCCTTTTGAGCCGCCGATGCCCCCGAAGGTAGACATGGAGTTTGTCAGTAATCTTGCACAATCGTTTGCAAAGGGACAGCCATACGCAAACAGAATAGGACTGACGCTCTTCCGCAACAGGGTGCCTGAGGCTTTGCGGAGAATGCATTCAGACGATAGAGAACCGGCATAATAGCTGTATTGTAAGACAAGAGAAAACTAGCCTAGGATCAAACAGTGCAATCTCTGCTGCAAAATCATTATTAGTTCAGAACGCATTCGTTGTCATAAGAATGTGAGCACAGATAATATACTATTAGGGATGGCCATAGGCATTAGGTTTAGTCGTTGCTGCGTGTTTTGCATCGCTTTATTCTCTCCTACGCTTGTGCCACGCAAACACAGCAGCCATGTTGGAGATGAAAGCTTATGTTGCAATGCTGATCATAGATCCTAAAAAGAAAGCACCTCTTACATCAACCGTTATTGCTCAAGGCGGAGCTACTTAATCCATTTGTCATCTGACTTTTCCTTTCGCTACTGCTGCCCGCTATCATACAATAGCCATTCTTGTCCCCCACGGGATTCTTATATCATAAGAGTATTAGATCTGTGCACGAGTGAGGTAAAGGAATATGATATCTTTTCCATTTATTGAACAGGCAGATAAGAAAGGCTATTGGATTAACGAATTAGAATCGCTTGGCATATCTCCAAAAGAGATTGAAAGGGATTATGAAAGTGAATCTGACTGTATCAAAGAACTTGCCGGTCATGTGGAAAATATCAAACAGGCATTATACCAAGAATACAAAACTTCCTATAGCGAAAGGATGATACAGCTAGAAGGAGAAGAAGAAAACGCTATCGTTGTTTAGCAGAAAACAAATATCAAGAATTTCAGAAAAGATAAAAGACTGCCATTATGTCCCAGAATTAAGCAATAACACATATGATAGAGACTAGCATGAGGTTGTCATAGGATTATCACGTCGGAAACCTCGATACAGGGCAATCCTTGTCCCAGTTGGGATTCAGGCAGCAAGATCATGCCAGCTATGCTAAACGTTAATAGCTGGAGATAAGACAAATAGTAAGCAGAAGTCAAATAAGAAAGATAAATATTCTGTTTTAGTTCCGTTACTTTAGTTGGTTATCATGTTATTGGAACAATATTTGCCCTTGAAGTAGGAATCTTCAATGTAACAACTCCATCCAAATATGTTGCTATTCCAGTCACTTTTTCTCCCTCTTTGATAGAGATAGGCAACGATATTCTTTTATCTATTTGAACCGGTCTCTGTTTATAGAGTATGGTGCCAAGTCTTTCATCCTCTGGTTCCATTCTTTTTGCTCTTATTGACAGGATATCTTCTTCAATACTAATCTTGATCTCATCTCTCTTAAAACCCGGTAAGTCAATCTTAACAATCAGACCATTTTCATCTTCATACATATCTATTGCTGGCATTACAAATTCGTAAAACTCACGTGATCTTTTGCCTATTTCTCGAGATAACTCTCGAGCTGCATAATGGATTAAAGTCATACAACATAGATTTTGTGTTCATTGCATAAATATTTTCTACCAGCATTTACCTTGGAGGGTACTCCTTGTGACCCCAAGCAACATGAAGTCGTTACAATAAAGTCGTGTGTCTGTTTGTGCTCTCTATATTTCCCATTGTGCTACGACAGTTCTCTCTGTTTACACTTTAAGGGGTCGTTGACTACTCTTAATCATTTATGATTATAGTGTTTAGTGCTTACTCATTTGTTATTTACTATATTCAACTAGCAACAACAAGGCTTTATGACCCAACAGAAGGTGAAGCAAACCATGTAGCAGAAATTGTTGATTCTATCCCGTGACTTTATTGAGCAAAGACAAGCTGGCGCAGACATCCCCCTGATTTGTTCAATTTCAACTGCATCGCAGCGAATCCGCTTGGATTTCATATTTGTAAGACTAACAAATACTAGTATCTTGTTTAGCAAGTTATACTTCAGGTTACCTTTAGATGGAATGAGACTATTTCGTGCTACTATTTGCTCCCTTTTTTTTCGGCAAGTAACGATCAACTAATTTTCATCTGTCGTAAAGCCATCTATGCACCCGCTCATTTAATGAATTTACACAAATGATGTTCTGGTAGTCAGGTGGCATGGGCGGTGAAAGACAGGTCGAGCTTATCGTAATGTGCCACATGGTATGGAGGACTGTGCAGGTAGCAATCGACAACTTGAACCGTCGAGGTTTAGTGATTGAAAGGAATAGTTTAGATGACGCAAGGAAAAAAGGTATAATTGCCGATTCAGTCGGACTGACTGTAATAGGCTAGCAATGCAGCGATGGTCTTTGCGTCCTCAATATTTCCATTTAGACATTTCTTAATTGCCGCACTCAATCTCATCTTCCTTATCTCAATATTCTCGTCATTATCCAGAAGGCCTCGTGTTATTTCTCTCAGGTTCGTAGCAACAAATACGTGCATCAACTCAGTAGAGTAGCCGGGTGCAAGATACCATTTCAACAGCGGTCTGAGGGTGCCGGAGCAGCCGATCTCTTCTGCCATTTCGCGAACCGCCGCCTGCCTCGGCGTCTCATCCTTTTCTATCTTTCCTGCAGGGATCTCTAGCAGCACCTTGTTTGCCGCGTGGCGGTACTGAGTAACAAGAATAACGCTGCTACCTCTGACGGCTACTATCCCTACAGAGTCCTGATGTCCGACAACCTCCTTATCAACAATCTTGCCGTTTAGTGAGAATTTGTCTTTCCTGAGATTGATGCCGCCGGAGTAGATCCTGCTGCTTTGAATGACTTTAACGCCTCTCATCGTCTTACAGATGTGAGGCAAGGATTAAACCTATTCGTTAATTTTATATCTAATTGGCATCTTTTTTGAGATGTGGAGTTCATTGACGGAGATGGCAACATCATTGTACCCAAGGCCGTCAGGCCTATAATTGACCTCAAGGAGACTCCTCTTGGCAACAAAAAGGGAGCCAGCAAGCAGTACCGCTATGGCAACCTTCACATCAGAGATTATGATACTCACTACAGTGTCCACACGGACACAGTGGATCCATTAAGTAACCCACTTGGACACCTGCTTGTGGATGCACCGGAGTATTTGGCAGGCGCGACAGCTGCATTCATAGTCGGCAGGCGCTTAGGCACAACGGTCTACAATATATGCAAGAAGGAGGGCAAGAGCACAAAGGACGCTGCCATCGCCGCGGTTCTGGCTGGATACATCGCCGGCTCTGCGGCAGGCAACCTTGTTTTCAACACGGCCAACTCGCTGAAAAAGAAAAGGGGTGAGTAAACTCGACGGAGAGCCCAGCCCAGATCAGAAAAGAGGATACAACTTTTGTCAAAGAAGCATCAGTCTTTCCGCACCCTTCAAAATTGCACGTCGTTAAGGCAGTGCTCAAGCTTTTGCCCATCGTAATAAATTTGCGGCGAGACAGGCGCGAATGGGTTAAGCATGAGGGCAAGAACGTGGACGAAGAAAAGTATCGAAAGCATGCTCGTAAGGTGCTCAAGACGTTCATTGAGCTTGGGCCATCATACATCAAACTTGGCCAATGGCTTTCAACCCGGGTAGACATTTTGCCGCAGCCCTACCTTGAAGTGCTCTCAAAATTGCAGGATGATGTCCCCCCTGCTCTGTTCTCAGAGGTAAAGCCAGTAATTGAAAACGAGCTAGGCAGGATAGAGGATGCATTTGAAGAGTTTGATACTGCTCCGCTGTCTGGAGCAAGTCTTGGACAGGTCTACTTGGCAAAGTATGATGGTAAGCAGGTCATAGTCAAAGTTTCCCGGCCAAATATTGAAAGAGTAATTGAAGACGATATTTACGTTATGAAAAAGATATTGCCTCTTGCAACACGGTTTATCGATCCGAATCTGGGATTCTCGGCAGAAGGCATGATGGCACAGTTCA
>DASUUX010000127.1:0-6913 GCA_036373855.1 Nitrososphaera sp. | reverse complement strand
AAACTCTTGTCTTCATACTCTGATAGCGAACTGGCTCTCCTGCTTGATACAGTGACTAAGAGTGTAGAGCTGACACACGAGGAATCAAAAAAATTACGTAGTATGCAAAGACAATCCTCTATGAAGTGACTTGAATGGTATTGTAGGCTCAGTCTTGGAGTTTTTTAAGCTCGCTTTTCCATAGTCGGATGGTTCTAGAGGTTGTCTGCCGCTCTGTCAGTAATACGAATAAGCAGACTGAAATCGTAGCTCAAGGGCGTATCTTGAATAGGTTGATTTTGCATACCAATAGTAAGAAAGGGACTATTTATTGATGGTTGTTGCTTCCTACTAAGTAGGTTATTCTGAGTTTTGCAAATATGTCTAATACTATATGGGTTCTATATGCCGTCTTTAGAGGCTGCTTATGGGTATGGCAAACCTGTTATTTACCCTGATGTATCACCATATAAGGATTATCTTAATCAAGCGATTGGATATCCTATACCCATAGTAGAGGAGAAAATAGAGAGATATCCTATTCACTTTTCTATTTCTTTTTTGGGAACTTACAGAATAAGATACTGGGATGTAGAAGAATTTGCAAAGAAAATGATTAGCGTCTCGGAAAATCCAGCTGAAGCCTTATCAAAGGCAAGCAATGCATATAAGAATCAATCAGCTAATCAGCTAAGTCAAAAATGCAAAATAGAAGCAGAGGCAGGGAATAATTTTCTAACCACTAGGGGTAAAACCTGAAGGGATTGAGTCGTTTTGCTGTCCACCTTTGAGGGTCAACATCACAAATGATGTTAACCAGAAAATGTCTATTAATGTCATCAGATGGTAATTAATACCAATAATTACCAACACTTATATAGCTAGGAGGACATATATAAAGTATGTCAGATAAAAGAACAACAAGAGACGAAGGAACAACAATAGCAACTACATCCAAAGCGAACGATGTCAGTGATATAGTGAGAGATAATACTTTGCGCATAGTTGACGAGGTAGCAAAGGTTCAACCCCAATTTGCTCAATCATTATCCAACCTACAGTTAGACAACATCCAGACAGTAAGAAGCATGATTCAAAATGCATTTGCCAATCAGAAACAGTTTATTGCGCATGCTCCAAATGTCCCTCAAAACTTGCAAGTATCAGAAGCAGTTGCAAATCAGTCTACAGAAGTAACAAATAGCATAATTCGTTCTGTCGGCATTTTCAACCAACTTGGAGTAACTGCCTTGGACTCATCAAGAGAGCATGTAAACATCTACAAAAGAACGGTAGATGCAGTCACAGACTTCAACAACAACATATTGAAGGCTTGGACATCGTACTTGAATACACAGCAGCAACAACTCAACAGGGCATAGCCCTATTTTTTTCTTATATATTTATGTGTAATTGGCGTAAACTATAGCTTGAAAGCATCAATAGAGAAGAATTTCGGATCCGACGTCACTTGAAATTGAACTAGAAAGTACAAAAATTTCTTACTCAAGGTAAGGTTGTATGGAGGTATCGTTGTTTGTGTGTGTGCCAGTGTTGCTGGAGCATCTTTTGTCTTGCAATCACATCTGCCAATCCAACACATAGTCTCGAGCCCACGTACAGCTAAGGAAAGATTCTTAATCACTAAATTTAATTCCCTAGAAGTCCTCTTCAAAATAAGAGATATAGTTTGAGTATTGAAGGACGTCTCGTAACTGGCTGGTTACCATTTATATTTGCAAAATTTATTTGTGACAAACTTCAAGTTGTTAGAGATATTCTCCTAGTCGTAGACACTGGAACTGCTATTACTACAATAAATGAATTTGATGCTCGACAAATGAAAGTAGATTACTCAAAACTGACAAAATATCAAAATTCGCTAGGTATTGGCGGTTCAGCCGAGTCATACTTGGCCGATTCATGCCATTTGTATTTTGGGGAGGGAATAGAATCAGTCGATGTCAAACCTGTCAAGTTTCTTAGGCAAACTAATGTTGCGAAAGTTGACCAAGAGCGTTATCCAAGTCTTTTGGGTATGGACGTACTGAAAAATTATAAAATAAGCTTTAACGAATCTAAAGTGATCTTAGAAAGAAATAGTAGATCTTGATCTAAATAATGGAGGTTATTTTGCCTAGGGATTATTGAGATGCCGCAACGGTAGCTATTGCAGTGGCAATTACTGAATGCTTTTATATAATGCTTAATCCTTCTGACGAAGAAGTAACAATTCTCTCATCTTTTTGTGCACAGTTAGAATGAAGGGCATGTGTAGGTAATGAAATGGAAACCTAAATGATATGATGATGACTAAGTATGTACCTCAACTGACTTTGCAAAGCTCCCCGCATGCGATTGAAAGAAGTAAAAGGTTCCTTGAATTACTGTGTACCGTCATTACGGTGTGCAAGTTATTTACAAAATTCAATATATCCCATAAAGTTACAGAACCCGATATGCTCAACATATATCAACTTTGTTTTCCAAAATTCCTTTCATATGGCTAAGACGAGAAAGAGCTCATCACGAACTTCCAAGAAAAAAGGCAAGGTAGATTCTAGAATTCGCAGTAGATCTGGAAAGGTCAATTCACAGAAAAGGAGAACAACTAGACAATCATCCAAAGCAACCGGCAGAACTCGAAGGAAGAAGAGGACAAAGCTGTCTGACATTATTATCAAGAGAACAAGTGGAAGAAGGGAAAAGTTTGAAACCGACAAAATGGCTCAAACTGTAAGCAGGTCTGGTACTCCATTCTTGCTCGCAAGGGATGTTGCAAAGACAGTTTCAGAGAAGGTAATGCGGAAGGGGAATGATGATACCGCAGACGCAGCGGCAGAAGAAGAAGAAATGAAAGGGTCCTCGCCGTCTCCTATAGAGGTAGATGCAGGAGAGGTAAGAAAGATGGTCGCAGAGGAGCTAAGAGAAAGAAACCATCCTGATATTGCATCGTCTTATTCAGGGGAACAGCCAGAAAATGCTCGACAAGGAAGGCACGAACTGATGAAGGAGAATCAACCACGGAGTGATGCAGAGGCAGCAAAAAAGAGCAAGTTACTCTTTGATTCAAGCTCACGCCTTGCAAAAAATACTCGATGAAGCGCCAGAAAATATAAACCGTCAGATTTCGAAAAATTCATTAATGCTATTGCTATTTGCTTACAAAAGGAAGGAAAGGATAGTATAGTTCTGACTTTGCTTTTTTCTTTCTTGTCATCTGCATCTCATACAACATCAATAACCTCTTTTTTTGAATCACATACAGTGCGCGTATCTTCTATTTTATTTTGATTTAAGCTCATGATTGATTTCCCTGAGTGGCTTTACACAACTTCTTGCTTTGCATAGCTCTTCTACAACATCATCCTTCAATGATGTGACAGTCTGGACATTTTTTGGCTATTATCCGGTTGATATTTTGATCAAGTCTGAGCATAATATGGGGATGCTTCACTTTGAAGAAGATTTTATTTGTCCCATGATTATTCCTTGAAACATTCTGTGACTACTATGACCCTATTTCCTCCTCTCTCGCATCATTTGAGACTGACGAGGAGTAGAATCAATCAATGAATGCTTAAGAACCACATTAGCATTTACATCTTTAGTGTCCTATACGCCAAATATCAAATACTCAAAGCATAACAGAGTTCGCTTCAAATCTTTGGAAGAGAGAGACAAGGGTAGAAAGATGTTCACTGAGTTTTTTGGCAGCATAAGAAGAGGAGAGTTAGGAAAGGAAATGAGAGGCCATATTATACTTGACAGTGCAAGCGACTTCCGAGAATCAATCGTTCTGACCTTCTGGGAGACAAGAGAGGAAATGGACAAGTTTTACTCTCCGCAGAATAAAGCCCTAGCTAGCTTGGTGGAAAGAGCAAAGCCCTTATTTGAAACAATGCCTGAAAGAACTGATTACGTTGTGTCAGAATTATCATTATAATATCTTGACTCTTGTCAAGAATTGATAAGAAAAGAGAGAGAATCTCTGCCTTTGATCTATAGCTGCTTCTTATTCAGCAGAAGCCATTGTCTGGCTGCATGAATGTCATTTTGTGTTAGCTCATGGCCGCTGTTTTGCCATTGCAGATCCACAACAGCACGAGCTTGTTTGAGCAATCCAGAAAGCCTCTCTGCTTCTTGTCTTGTAGCTATTGGATCTCTCAATCCAGATGACATGAATATGCGTCTGTACGATAGGTCAGAAAGGTTGTCGGGAACAAGAGGAACCATGGCACGGAAGAGTATTGCCCCTGACAATGTTTGCGGCTTGAGTAAGAGCATGCTGGCTGCTATGTTTGCACCGTTGGAATAGCCCACTGCTATGACCTTGCGTACATCAAATCCATAGAATCTTGAAGCCTTCTCAACAAAGCCGGCAAGCTCATGAGTGCGAAATTTAAGATCTTCGATATCAAAGACACCTTCGGCAAGCCTGCGAAAGAAACGCGGTATTCTACCTCCTTCCAGGATCTTGCCTCGAGGACTTAGCAATCCAGCATTGGAGTCAAGCTCACGTCCTAGCGGCAGAAGATCATCCTCATTTCCGCCAGTACCATGCAACAGAAGCAGGGTTAATTCAGCTTTGTTATTTCCATCCAGAGACGGAATATACCGATGCGTAAAGCCTAGTTGGTCTGATTTGTTTGATGGAGATGATGATGTAGGCACACTCAATATGTACCCCTATTGTCGTCCTATTGCCTTTGCGGAGAGGTTTTTACTGGAGGCAACAGTTGCTCCAGCTTTCCACGCTCAGACTCAAGCCACTGTGGTAGTTTTAATTGCTTTCCAAGATCTTCTGGCCTTTCATCTATTGCAAATCCAGGTGGATCTGTGGCAATTTCGAACAGTATGCCACCTGGTTCTCGAAAATAGACAGAATGAAAGTATGTGCGATCAATTACAGGAGTTGGATTAAGATGTGCTTCCTCGACAATTCTCTTACGCAAATCTATCTGATGCCTGTCGTTAGCGGCGCGCCATGCAATATGGTGGACTGTGCCTATTCCTATATAGCCTCTCGATGTTTCAGGTTGGCATACAATGTCGACAAATGAGCCTATTGATGATGAGAATTCTGCTCTACTGCCGCCTTCTTGATTGATATTGTTTTTTTCTACTATTCCAAAACGAAATCTATCTTCCTTGTTGTCTTTGGCTACAAGTTTAAATCCCATAGTATCAACCAGAAGTGAAGCAGTGCGCTCATATCCTTCTTCAGAAAGGGTGGCTGAGTGGAATCCTCTGATGGCATGCTCTTTACTAACAGGACTTTCTTTCCATATGTCGTTATCTGTCTGCTGTAGTAGTTGTTGTAATTGTTGTCCTCGAGAATGACTAGAAGAAGAAGGAGAAATAAGCTCAACCATCAATCCATCGGGATCGTGGAATGAGACAAATTCATCGCTAAAGCGTTTTGAAGGACCAACAAAGGAAATGCCATTACTCTTGAGCCTATCAACCCAGTAGGTCATCGAGCCATTTGGAATCAGAAACGATACGGCTGTAACCTGTCCTGTTCCGCGATACCCTGTAGGTGCCTCAGACCAAGGGAAGAACGTCAGAATGGTCCCAGGATGTCCGAGAGAATTGCCATAGTAAAGGTGGTATGTTGTCGGGTCATCGAAATTAACTGTTAGCTTAACTAGCCTTAGCCCCATCAGCCCTGAGTAAAAGTCAATATTACGTTGAGGGTTTCTAGCTATAGCTGTAATGTGATGAATACCAAGAACACCTTGTTCTGATTTTTGGTTACTCTCTACTACCATAATCTTCCGCCTTCTGTCCTCATCCTTATGCCCCAAACTGCATTTCAATATTTAAAAAGATTGTACAATACTATACACATATCTCTTCAACATACTGCTATGGATTGAGACAGAGTTGGCATGGACTGCTTTACAAGGTCGCACATACTGCCACTATATATATGTGCAGCAGTTAAAAGGCCATACACCAAGGAAATGGCGCCTTGCAACTTTTCATAACCGAAAGTGCCTTTCTCAAATGAAGTGAGTGCTCCATGCCATGACAAAGAAGAAATGCTACCCGCCTTGGTCACTAGATTACGAGCTGCCTAAGTTTAGGACTTTTCATATACTCAGCGCCAAACAAAAAAGCTTCCGAAGTTGCAGCCATGATAATGTTGTTCAGCTGCGACTCTTCAGGTTTTATAGGAAAATCAAGACATTCGCAGACTAGACTATACATTCTATGTACAGGAACAAAAATTAGGACGAGAGCAAAAAATAGATAGAGAGGCTCTCCGTCTCTTCTTGCTATTGTTAAAGCCGTAGTGGCTGCCCTTGTAGTCTTCAAAGAAGTCTTGAAGCTATTCTAGCATACCACTGCCGCCATAACTAATTTCCTTCTTCTTCGCCGCCTTCTCCTTCTTCTTCGCCGCCCTCGTCTTCATCGTCGTCGTCGACGTCTGCAGTTGTAGTCATGTTACCTCCTAATGCATTCAGGGCTAAGTTCAGGTTCGTCAGTATACCTTGAGTGTCGTTATTTAGCGCTGCAATACATGCTTGTTCTATAAGCTGTGTTGGCGAAGATGTTGTTGTTTGATTTCCTCCGCCTTCTCCAGCTGTGGTGGTAGCATTTGCAGTCATAGTAGCATTTGTGGCTGTAGTAGTAGTAGTAGCGTTGCCCTCCGCCGTAGCATCAGTACCGCCTCCACCCATTGTTGTTGTTGCATTGGTAGTAGCGTTCTGACCGCCTCCTCCTCCTCCTACTGCCATTTGTGTTGGATCACAAGCAGACTGTGCACCGGTGCCGCCACCTGTTGTTGGTGGGGTAGTGGTAGTAGCATTGCCGGCTGTCATATTCTGCTGTTGTGCTATGGCTGGCTGGTAGCTATTAATGAGGGATAGTCCCGACAGAAGCGCTGCAGCTACTACTATACCTGCAATAGGTATAGTAGTTGCTA
>DASUUX010000126.1:0-3568 GCA_036373855.1 Nitrososphaera sp. | reverse complement strand
GTTATTATGGAAGATGCTGGAACCACAGGAACAAATGCTACATTCGTCGTCGGCGCACTAGAAACACAAAATTACGTACTGTGAACGAACGAAGTAGCCACTTTTTGTATTCAATAACAGATAGGATTTAAGTTTTTCATTGTCACGTATCGCCAGTTTCTTCCTTCTAGCCAGCCATTGTGTTCTGCTTAGCGGCGTTTATAAGCTCCTCTTTTAGCATTTTCGGGAGTGATTCTGCTCGTATTTTAGCATTAAACTGTTTGGAATCCCCACCCCGCAGCCAATAGCAAAATAATTAACTGTCTGATACATACTAATGCCAATTATGTTAGCAGAGGTCTTCTGCTATGTCTTATTCCACCACTAAGTTTGGCTAACCGATGCGTCATCTTGCCGTGCACAGTTGCTTTTCCTTATGATCTTGAAAATGCATCTGGCAAAAGTCGTTATCGCAATCGTAGCAATGCCAACCTGAAATGGTGTAACAGACTATACATTTGCCTATCGGTTTGTTGTAGTCGTAGTTTTTTCTTTGTTTTACAGGAGATGTTTTTTGTTGTTTTGGCTGTGCCTTCATATATCATATGCCTCAGAGGGCTAGAGAAATATTACGGAAGTGCATTTACCACAGTCCTCAAAAATTATAACCATTGTTAACGCTGTAACCCAACGGTTTCAATTAACAATCCTATTATTTAAGCATTGACGGCTCGTCTGAACATTTATTTATGTTTCAGAAATGCTATCAGTTCCCATGCCTGCATCCAAGGGCAAGACTCTCATTGAAGTAACAGTAGTGGGGCCTGATAGGAAAGGCGTCGTAGCCGATATTACCAACTTTATCTTCAAAAGTGGCGGTAACATCGAAAAGATAAACCAAAACGTGCTCCGCGGCCTCTTTGGCATGCAGTTTGAAGCATCATTTGCAGAGGAGATCGGCAGGGAGCAGCTCGACCTCGGCCTAAAACAGCTTGCCAAAAAGCTGTCAATGGAAATAAAAGTTCATTACCAAGAGCCTAACCGACTTCAAAATGTTGCAATCTTTGTAAGCAAGGAACCTCAATGTCTTGTGAGGCTACTGCAAGCTAAGAAAAAGGGCCAAATAAAAGCCAATATCTCTGTTATCATCGGAAGCGACTCCACGCTCAAGTCAATTGCAGATGATGTCGGAATACCGTTTCACGCAGTAGTTCAAAGAGATCAGGCAGAGGCTGAGAACGGAATCCTGCAACTAATAGAGCGATACAACATTGATCTGATAGTCCTCGCAAGATATATGCGCATACTGACACCAAACTTTGTTTGGCGTTATCCAAACAGGATAATCAATATACATCCGTCTCTTCTGCCTGCATTTCCTGGGGCCTATGCATATGTTCAAGCGTATGAGCGGGGCGCCAAGATAATAGGGTGTACTGCGCACTTTGTAACTGAAGACCTTGACCAAGGTCCAATAATCCACCAAGAATCATTCAAGGTATCAACCTCTGATACACTTGACACTATAAAGAAAAAGGGTCAAGAACTTGAAGCAGCAACTCTTCTTGAGGGAGTCAGGCTCTATCTTGAAAAGAAACTTGAAGTGTACTGGGGTAAGGTCTACTTCAAAGAAGAAGATACAAAACATTGATCAGCCACACAAAAACAAAAGGTAGTTAATGGGCACAAGCCTGATTGTTGCATAATGTCAACACCGGTCTTTGGCATGACCGACTATGATTTTAGAATCACACTCAAAAAGATCAAGCGAGCAATAATACCTGTGGGTTCCCTTGAGCAGCACGGTGCACATTTGCCAGTCTCGACTGATTCTCTTATTGCGGAATACATTGCAAGACTCCTATCAGAAAAAGTTGGCGCGTTTGTCCTGCCTGTGATTTCATATGGTGTCTCTTTTGAGCATAAACCAATGTTCAATGTGTCACTTCGCAACTCTACGTTGTCTACAATGTTATGCGACACATGCATTTCACTTGCAGAAAACAGGATAAAGGAAATAATCATCCTGAACGGCCATCACGGTAATACAGGGGCGCTCCAATACATCCCTCAGGAGGTACAGAGCAAGATACCTTCGCATGTCAATATTCACACCCTACATTACTGGCAGATGATGACTCCAGAGTTTGACCATGCAGGTGAGGTTGAAACCTCCCTCGTATTGGCAATTGCGCCTGAACTTGTGCATATGGACCGAGCCATGCCAAATTCCAAAGATCTATCGAAATCAAAGGCAGCTTATAGAAGCCTCACAAATGCGCCAGGGTCTTTTCCCAACATTACCGGCAATGGCGTTTGGGGAGACCCAATGAAGGCTACCGCTTCAAAAGGGGACAAGATGATAAAAGAAATCCTTGCAAACCTGACCAAGACGATAGATGAGCTTAGCTGAAAGATGGTGATGTTATTATTGTACTTTTTAAGTACTGCATAAGAAAAAATAATCTTTTACAAACAATCCGATCTACTGTACAGGGCTATTCAATTTACCTTTGACAACTCCAAGGGAGCTGCCTAGCATAAATTATTAAATCTTCAGATGATCGCTGTTGGTATTATTGTGACGCCAAACATAAATCTGAT
Organism: Nitrososphaera sp.; assembly: GCA_036373855.1. Classification (GTDB taxonomy): domain Archaea; phylum Thermoproteota; class Nitrososphaeria; order Nitrososphaerales; family Nitrososphaeraceae; genus Nitrososphaera. Next base: position 985 of record DASUUX010000126.1, on the reverse strand, counting down.
CTAATTTAGGAAGGAGTTCATATTCTACTACCACCACCTACTATCACATAAACAAAACCACTAGTATTGAAACGCTGTCAGAGAGGCTCTTGTAAGACTACATATTTCTCTACGTTGCTTCCTTTTGCATTTTCACTTCGCGGATCTGAAGCTGTCCGTATCTGCCTATCTTTTATTAGCATTAAAGCCTACTAAACAGGCCATGGCTGTTTGCGTAACTAAGGTCTAGAAAAGAAAGATTTTTCTCATGTAATCTCTCTCACTGCTCTGATAGGCAAAGATGTAGCCTATTTTGAGGCCGGCATATACTATCTTTGGATCCTTTATAGCATCTATCTTGTCCTAGTATCAGTTTTATTATATATGATCCTATAAAATTTAACTATTAACCTATCTAATATCAAAGTCAGGTAATAAGCATATTGCCATTGTATGCATCTGATGAAGCGGCTAGTAGAAGATCTTAAATTACTCCTAGAAGATAATCTTTAGGTACAAACCTAGAGGTGAAATATGATCTATGTCAATACAACAGCAACAACAACCTATGCCTATAGTCCTTTTAAGAGAGGGCAGTTCTGAAACAAAGGGCAACCAGGCACAGAGAAACAACATCACCGCAGCAAAGGCAATAGCAGAAATTGTGCGCACAAGCCTTGGCCCAAGAGGAATGGACAAGATGCTTGTAAACAACCTTGGCGATGTAACAATAACGAATGACGGTGCTACAATTCTCAAAGAGATAGACGTTCAGCACCCAGCGGCCAAGATGATGGTAGAGATTAGCAAGGCTACAGACAATGAGGTGGGAGATGGCACAACCTCAACAGTTGTTCTTGCAGGGTCTCTCTTGTCCAAGGCCGAAGAACTGATAGCAAAGGACGTTCATCCTACTGTCATAGTCGACGGTTACAGAATGGCATCTGAAAAAGCTATTGAAATACTAAAGAAAGCATCAACGAAAGTTGACCCAGCAGACAGGCAA
>DASUUX010000125.1:0-23525 GCA_036373855.1 Nitrososphaera sp. | reverse complement strand
TATTATTTCTTATATCGCTGTTGTATATGGCCAAGGCCTTGGAACTGACATTTCCCTTCCCATTACCATCTCTGATAAAGAGGTTTCAGTAGAAGCATCAATAAATCCCACATTTCTCGATCAGGTTCCCAGCAGTGAGCCCACCTTTATAGTAAGAGCACTTGACGATCCAACCCGTAACTCTACTATTCCCGGTATTGACTTCAGAATAGCTGTTGAACTGAATAACGAAATTTTGGTTGATCAGCGATTTAGATCATCAGACGGTATTGTCAAGGCAAACCTGATCCCCGACAGGGATATACAAGGCTGGGAAGTAAACGGTCAAGCTAACCCAAGTGAGCAGATAGAAGTGAGCCAGACTAACCTGGTTGAATTGCGCAGCAGGATCCTTACAGCAGGCGGCCTGTACCATATTATAGTGGTTATTGAGAGGAGCAGTCCCGGACTTGCAGTAGGATCCGACCAAAAATTCGATCTCTTTGTCAGCATCGGCACGTCATACATGTTTGGTGTGCAAACGCCGCAGGGCGAGGAACAAATGGTGGTCAAGACGTACTATGACGAGATTACCAATTTCGACTATTCCAACAAGACGATCAAGTTTGAAATGCCGTTTACGTGGGAACACACTTACGTAGATCAAGTGCCTGTGCTCCATACCGAAGTTCAGTTCCCAAAGACTATTGAAGAGTTACAGACCAACAGCTATCGTGGGACGTTAAATGGCAGGGAGCTTGAAGCGCAAGCGGTGGTCATTGACGACTACACCTCTGAGCAGAACCGCATCGTACATTTCGTAGTGAACAACGCCATGCTGCACCGCATTGAGGAGACAATAAGTGACAGCGAAATTGCAGTGTTTGCGCTTGCGCCAGCAGAGAAGCCGAAATTTCCACTTGACATACTATCGCTGCCAGGCGAAACTTTCCTCTTCCAGCTGTCGTGGGGTCCAGACATAATTGAAACAGATGTTCCAACAACGTTTGTCATGAACATCCAGGATCCCGCTACAGGCGACATCATCAGGGGATCATCGTTCGATTTTGTATTGATACAGGATGGCGATGAAATTCATAATAACCGCATGTCATCCGAGTTTGGTACCTATTCTTATGAATACACTTTCTCAAATGCAGGAACGGTCACGCTGGCTGCAAACAACATCAACGGTCAGGGCGAAAGCAGTAGGATAGACCTTGTTGTGCAACAAGGAACTGGCAATCCTAACGCACAGCCGCAGCCAACGCAATCCCAATGCCTCATTGCAACAGCTGCGTTTGGCTCTGAGCTCACACCTCAAGTGCAGTACTTGCGCCACTTCCGAGACCACTACATCTTGTCAACAGCATCCGGGACAGCCTTCATGAACGTCTTCAATACTGTCTATTATTCATTCAGTCCGCAGGTTGCAGAATATGAGAGAGAGCAGCCCTGGCTACAGGCAACCGTCAAGGTAGCGTTGTATCCGCTATTTGGAATATTGATGGCAGCAGAGCGCGCTTATACGGCAGTAGGAGGCGGCGAGGCTGGTGCAATTTTGGCAGGAGCAATATCAAGTGTGCTTATTGGCGCTGTTTATCTTGGACCTATAGGATATGTTGCAAGCAAGAGTAGAAAGGTCGACAGCAAGCTATTGACAATTATTGTAGGCGCAGCCGGAGCAGTTCTAGCTATTACGCTGGTTGTGCTGGATGTGTTACTGCCATTAAGCACTGTCACATTTGTAATAGCTGCAGCTGGAGCATCGGCGATAGTAGTAGCAAAAGCAATCAAATATGTGATGCATAGACAGTAAAAAATTTTCCGCAGGCCTGCATTCAACATTTCCTTTTTCTACACATTTTTTGAGATGACTTCTTTTTGTACGAAATTGCTCATACTACAGCTTTTTCCATTAACCTCATGAATTATATTCAATCGATATGATCTAAGGGTGAGAAAAAGTGGATAGAAGATTTAAGCGTACGATATTTGGCAAATGCTCCCCATCTTTACCCCAAAATCATCTGCTGTGGCAGAGAGCTGTTTGATTTTGATAATTTCCTTTGAGCTAGAGTATATTCATCAATGATAGCTTTGCAATAAACGCCCGACAAACGGGCTAGAGCAAGTCAACTATTTCTCTTAGCAGATAATAATATCATATATTGTAGACTGACTTTTGTAATACACACAGCCGTCGGTTGGTCATAAATACAAGATAAGCAGAGGCTGCGATAGCAGTCACAAAAAATAAGATCAGATAGTATAGCAACCCTAATAATGATAAGACTTCAGGAAGATAGCTTTTGATAAATGGTTCATGAATAGAACCCTTCAGATAATCCATAAAAAATGAGAGTGGAACTGCTTCCACATTTATTCAAACATTAGTGCCTGTATTGTATTTCTCCTGTCTACATGCCGCCGCTGCTATTCATCATGCCATCCATCTGTCCCTGCATCATGCCATCCATCTGTCCCTGCATCATGCCACTCATGTTACCATATCTCATCATCATCTGTTCGATCATTTCCGGGGACACCACTATGCCATAGATCGGTGTGTCTCCATAATGATTTTCAACTGCAGCTGGATCGGGTGATATTGCTATCACTTTGTCCTGTGCTATTTCTATTGTTGTTGGCACATTGGGGATCGGGCCTTCGCGCATTGTAACGGTGGCTGTGCCGGTTATTGTAGTAGAGTTCGTGCTGCTATCAAACGTCGCGTCTCCGGTTTGAGTGAAGTTGGATATTTCATGAGTGTGCATAGCCGAACCATTGAGCATCACCATATGAAGCATTGCATGGAAGCCTGCGATGTTGCTAATGCCACCCGTAGTGTTAGATGTGGCAGTGTCGTTCTGTGAAGCCATCTCCATCATCCAATGGCCCGCAACAGTCCATGCTGGTTGCCCCTGCTCGTCATTCTGGATGCTAGAAATCAAACCCCACTTGTGGTTCTCGCCTATTTGACGCAACATAGTCATCATGTCGCCTCCTCCCATGCCCATCGACATGCCAGGAGTTGTAGTGCCTGCACTAGAGGTCTCATGCGATATTGCGACTGCCGGAGCTGCGATACCAAATGTTCCGCCAATTATTGCAAAAGCCGCAACGAATGTTGCTATAATGGTAGTTTTCATCAACCAGCGTAGGACTACTATAGATTTAAAGGATCTATGAGAAAATTCACTTATTTCCTTCGCTGCTCGTTATATATTGCTGGATGGTGACCTACAGGTCTCCCTCATTCTTCTGTTAGGACCTGCCATAGATCTATAGGATAGATAACTGGGCGAGGTCCTGTCTAGCCAATGTAGTATATGAGGCTATCAAAACCATGAAATAAGTGATTCTTGTTGTCGATAGAGGCAAAAGCGTTAAAGGATCCCTGCTACAATTTTATGCTAGATATACTCTGTCACACATAGACGATGTTTATGATAAACTAAAGAGAGGTATTGGAAATGACTTTCGCGGAAGAAGAGAAGGGAAGATCATAGAACTTTATTCATTTCATTGCAGTAATTGTGGCTACCGAAACATACATGACATTAAGATGCTTACATGTGGTTGCGGCAAAGTGATGCAGGGCATACTGGTTTATCGCAAAATTGGAGACACCGTGATTTACGATACAAGACAGAAGAGAAAGAGAGGTAGATAGCAGAGATATACTTACAGCATACTGATTATTTTGGTCAACTTTGCAAATTGAGAATTTAGGGCTAGTTGAAAGTGTTATTTCATAATAACTAAGGCTTGAAAAATGTGCCTTAAATTCTTGCCACTAATAATGTCTACCACTACTATTCCACTGACACTACTAACGGACTTACTTTTCCTCTAAATGGTAATCACGGTGTTACCTGTATAGCCTCAAGCGACTAAACTTAAAAACGCTTACAATGTAACGAAAAAGAGTAGGATGGTAGATAGGTTTACGCGTAAAGCTCTAATTTCATGCTTCCTCTCTCATCTACTGAAATCAGAGCTATTGAGAAGAAAAATAAAAGTATGACTCTAGGAGAAGTTGAAGACCCTTAGCTAAGAAAGATAGCATGGACTCTATCAACTGAGGCAGTTATTAAACAAACAAAAGTGCAGGTGAACGATTGGCTAGAAAAGACCTCGCCCAGTTATCTATCCTATAGATCTATGGCAGGTCCTAACAGAAGAGGGATAGTGATCTATAAGCCTTTGAGTAAGCTTTGCGGGACAGAATAATTAGTATAGTTCTCTCTTCATCGAAATATGTTTCAGTCTTGCTTGAGCTAGCCTTCAATAGGTTAGTGATAGAGAAAAGAAAATGCCAGTTGTTTGTATTTTTTGCATGCTGTGCTCAGTCGCAGGACCTTACCGAATAGGAAGGATATATTTTTGGAGATGACAAATTACCCTTCGATAGGCTGAATTTTGCAAGTTTGTATTTAAATTCAGTATATATGATACATCATTGGGCGGGGAGAATTAAGAGAGAGGAGCTGCTAAGGAGAGAATGAATAATGACAGCAAAGAAAAAGCTATTTGTTAATTTTGATGGTTTGTGCGAACCAGCAAATCCTGCTGGTATAGCATGCTATGGTTTTGTAGTGAAAAACGAGAAGGCTATGGTATCATATAGAGAATATGGCTTAGTCAATTTAGTTAAACCCTTTTCTCCTGAAGCTAATAGTAATGCTGCTGAATATGGTAGTGTGATAAAGGCTTTGGAATGGCTGATAGAAAACGGCTACGCAAATGGTAATCATGATCATGAAATTCTAGTGAGAGGAGACTGTCAATTGATAATGAGAAAACTGAAGAGTAGAGATTACAGTCCAAGGGCTGCAAGAATGAGTCCAATGTATGATAGAGCTATTATGCTAAGGTCAAAGTTTTTCCCCGATAGTACAAGATTTGAATGGGTAAAGCGTGATGACAATAGAGAAGCTGATGAGCTAGCAAAGGAAGCATACTATTGGGCTTTGAGGAAGTATCCGGAGCTCCGAAGGAGAGTAAGAGAGCATTGGGCAGCAATGCTGTGGTTAGAACAAGAGATACATAAGGAACAATAAGATTGTCGAGCTACAACAAAATCACTTCAAACAACATGTATGAAGGCGTGGCAGAAATGACATCAGATGAAATAGCAGCGACAATAACTCTATAGATATTTACCAAGTGCATACCATTTGTCAACGTTGCTATAATTGCATTCTTGACGATTATGGCACCCTTTGTTAGGGCAACCGCCCCCTACCACAAAATCAATAGGGTTGCAATTTCTTAGGCAAGACCTGCTGTCATGGAGCCACCATCGTCATTCCTTCAGGCATCCTTTGGTGCAAAAAGGGCTGGAGTCTCGCCACCTTACATATACATGCAACATCTATGGGATGAGCACTGCACGAGCCTCTACTTCAGACTTTTTGAGCTTATGTAGCACTTCATTAGCCTCTGCAAGCCTGTGTGTTTCTATGATGACTTGCAAGCCCCGGCTACTTGCCATCTTGACCAAATCAGCCATGTCTTTTCTAGTGCCAATAACGCTACCCTTTACTATTTTTTCTTCAAATGTTGGAAAGTTAATCACATTACCACGAACGCCTAGAACAACAATGCCTCCTTTCTTGACTGACCTAATGGCAGTATCTATCACCTTGTCAGATGGTGCAAATACAATTGCACTATCAAGCAGACCCTCCTCGTCTGTCAGGTCCTTCAAGAACTGCTCATCCGGATGTTGGTAGACAACGACATTGTCTGCACCCAGCTTTTTTGACAAGTCGATATGTTTTCTCGTTCTTGATGCGGCTACGACCCTTGTACCATAAATCTTGGCTATCTGGATCGCTAAGTGGCCGACGCCGCCTATTCCAAAGATGCCAACTGTCTTGCCTGCCACAGGCTCGCTTGCCTTGACTGCCTTGTATGCAGTTATGCCGGGACAGAAAAGTGGCGCAGCATGTGCCGAGTCAAAGTTGTCTGGGATCGGAGTCACAAACTCTTCCATCGCAGATATGTATTCAGCATAGCCTCCCTGTACCGTCTCGCCAGTTATCTCAGCGCTCTCGCACAAGTTCTCCCGCCTTGACATACAATACTCGCACTGCAGGCAGGAGCTAAAAAGCGGCTGTATGCCAACCCTGTCGCCTACTTTGACCTTTTTCACGCCATCTCCTATCCTTTTAACAATGCCAACGACTTCGTGGCCCGGTATCACTGGCAGGCTTGAAGGCGTGCCATACTTTTTCCAGTCGCCTTCGATAAGGTGCAGGTTTGACCGGCATACGCCGCACGCCTCTATTTCAAGGAAAAGTCCAGTCCTTCCCTTTATTGTTGGCTTCTCAATTGACATAAGCTTGAGGGGACGGGTCTCTATTGGCGCAAGCTTTGTGAGAACCATTGCCTGCATCTTTTCTGGCATGGTATTCAACATTTCTTTCTGACATTTATGCTCATTGCGTACAATAGATTACGGGGCAAAAACAAGGCAGGTCAGATGTGCATATTTTACTACCTCGCTATTTTTTAGTGATAAATTTAAGAATTAGATGAGAAACCTAATCTCAATGTCTGTCAGGACAAGTGAAGTCAAGTCATCAAACTATGTAGGCAAGGAAGTTATGATCAGGGGCTGGGTATACCGGCTAAGAAAGCAAAAAGAGAATGCGTTTGTGCTTGTGCGCGACGACAGGGGGGGCGTGATCCAATGCGTCTTCCCTGTCGAAAAGGCAGCCAGCCTTACTATAGAATCTTCAATTGAAGTGACAGGCATTGTAAGCCAAGATGCAAGGGCTCCAGAGGGAGGATACGAGATAAAGGGAGAGAATCTCAAGATATACAATATTGCAGGCACTGATTATCCTATAGGTGAGTATCAGAGCGAAGAATTGTTGCTTGACAAGCGGCATCTGGCAATGCGCATGCGCAAGATGGTCGCAATAGCGAAAATAAGGGCAACTGTACTTGACTATAGCCGGCGTTGGTTTGTAGAAAGCGGCTGGATGGAAGTGACTGCCCCGATTATTGTCAAAGGCGCAGTGGAAGGGGGTTCGACACTTTTCAAGCTGAGATATTTCGACGAAGAAGCTTACCTGTCGCAGAGCGCCCAGTTGTATTTGGAAGCCATGATTTTTTCACTCGGACCCGTATGGACCCTTACGCCTTCATTTCGTGCAGAAAGATCCCGAACTGTCAGGCATCTGGCAGAGTTTTCTCACCTCGAGGCTGAGGCTCCATGGGTCACTCTTGAAGACCTCATGAATGTGCAGGAACAGCTTGTTTCATACGTGATCCAGAACACGATCAGGGAGAGGGCTGAGGAACTGATGTACCTAAGACGTGATATAGTTGAACTGAAAAAGATCGAGCCGCCATTTGAGCGGCTGTCTTACGAAAAGGCAATTGAAATCATCAAGTCAAAAGGGTTAATGATCACTCAAGAAGATGGCAGCAAGCGAGAAATTCAGTTCGGCGATGACCTTAATATTGATTCTGAACGAGAGCTGACTAAGCATATGGCCAAGCCGATATTTGTGGTGGGATACCCCCTTGCAATCAAGCCCTTTTATGTAAAGGAAAACCCACACCATAGAGGCAGTGGGCTGGCGATAGATATGCTAGCGCCACGGGGCTTTGGCGAAATAACAAGTGGTGGTCTAAGGGAAGACAATATTGTTTCAATCACGCAGCGCATCAAGAAAGAGGGGCTCAATCCTGCGGCCTATGATTGGTACCTTGACCTAAGAAATTATGGCTCCGTGCCGCATGGCGGCTTCGGGCTTGGCATTGAGCGCTTAATGCGGTGGATAACAAACGCCGGAGATATCAAGGACACTGTGCCTTTTCCACGCACGATATCTCGCGTCACACCCTGATAGATCAAAATAATGGATGTGACATCTAGGTTGTGATTTTCTTTTCATGAATGTACATTTGTCGGTACTCTTACCGGTTTCTTTTTTCCTAGCTTCTCTATAGTCAAAATCTGTCAGCCGCAACAATTCACAAAGGTTTTAAACTCCATTGAATGCTAGAAAAGTTTACAGTACTTGCAAGAGTCATTCATTGAGGCAGCAAAAAAAAGGGTATTGCTATTCGATGGTGCCATGGGAACTGAGATACAGCGCCTCAATCCCAAAACGGAGGATTTTCCAGATGGCAAAGATGGATTCAACGATGGTCTCAATTTGTCACGACCAGAGTGGATAAAGCAGATTCATCGAGCCTACCTCAAGGCAGGAGCCGATTGCATTGAGACTAACACATTTGGCTCCAATAGGTTCAAGCTTGCCGAGTATGGATACGGCGACAAGACAATTGAATTTAACAAGAAAGCGGCAGAACTTGCAAGCGAGGTATGCAATGAGTTCAAGGACAAACCGCGATATATAATTGGCTCTATGGGCCCTAGTGGATATTTACCAAGCTCAAATGACCCTGCGCTTGGAGAAACGCCTCTTGATGAGATACAACAGGCGTTTATGCTACAAGCTCAAGGGCTCATTCTAGGAGGAGTCGACGCGCTGTTGATAGAGACAAGTCAGGACATACTAGAGGTAAAGCTGGCAATCGAGGCATGCCATATGGCGATGGAAAAAGTAGCCAAAAAAGTGCCGATAATTGCCAATGTTACATTAGATCAGTACGGCAAAATGCTGCTTGGAACCAACATTCAAGCAGCTTACACCACTGTGAGCAACATGAACATCGATGCGTTCGGGCTCAATTGTTCCACCGGCCCACATGAAATGGTGCCAAGCGTAAGATGGTTAAGTGAGCAAGATCTGCCAATACTGGTTATGCCAAATGCTGGCATGCCCCAGAACGAGGACGGCCATGCAGTATATAAGATGACGCCAAAAGAAATATCAAAAGCGCTTGAAGATTTTGTCAACAAATACGATCATGTAAGAATGATAGGGGGGTGCTGTGGAACTAACCCGCAGCATATTGCAGAGTTAAGAAGAGTTTTAGATGCTAACGATAAGAAGAAGTACTACTAGTACTTTGTTTGATCCGACTAGTTTTTTGCTGCTGACGATCAATGTCTTTATAGAAATATTCAATTCCCATCTTCCCAAAGCCTCTAACCCTTTTGATCCTACCTTGGACTGTCAATCGGGTGATTGCAAGTCTGACATACTGCTTGTTACCGATCATCTGGTCAAGATCCTTGCTTGTGACCTTGCCACTTCTGTTCCTTATAATAGTGTACACCTTGTCTATGAAGCCGCTAGAGCCACTACCTCTTAATTTGAACTGTTGAATCGTCGCCATGGTTCTTACTTGGATTTTTATTATAAAACAGGTAAGAAGGAATTTTCGATATACACCTTACTTTTCTGACTGTGAATAGCAAATATAATGGCCTAATAATAAGTAAAGAGTCAGTTTGGTTCCAAGGATAAGCTCATCTCTAAAGGCAGTAGACCTAAGGCAGGACCCGCGTCCCATGATAATTGGGGAGCGCATCAATACCCAAGGGTCTAGGAAAGCCAAGGAGCTTGTGCTTGCAAACAATTTTGACGGGCTGACTGACCTCGCAAGAAATCAGGCAGAGGATGGAGCACATTGCCTTGATGTGTGTGTTGCAACCACTGAGAGATCTGATGAGAAGGAGTTCATGGTCAAGCTAGTCAAGAGGCTCAGCCTGGAGATAGAAGCACCGCTGGTCATTGATTCAACAGATCCAAAAGTGATCGAAGCTGCAATCAGACAGATTCCCGGCAGACCCATAATCAATTCAATAAACTTGGAAGGGGGTGGTGACAGATTTCATCAACTCGCACCGCTGATGGTCAAATACGGTGTGCCGGCTATAGCTCTGTGTATAGGTCCAAAGGGGATGGCAAAGACACCCCAGGAAAAACTCGAAGTCGCAGAGCTCATCTATGAAATCGGTACGAAGCAATATGGCCTAAAACCTTGGCAGTTCATCTTTGATGTACTTACATTCACAATTGTGACTGGAGATCCTGAACTTGCTGATGCAGCCAAAAATACCTTGGATGGCATTCGGCTTGTTAAGAAGAAATTTCCCGACTGTTTTACTGTATTAGGCTTGAGCAATGTTAGCTTTGGCGTTTCGCCAAATGCAAGAAAAATACTTAATTCAATATTTTTGTATCATGCGCTGCAGGCCGGCCTTGATGCTGTCATCATCAATGCACGCGACATCATTCCCTATCCAGAGATTGATGAGCAGCAGAAAAAGCTGGCAGAAGATCTGATTTTCAACAGGCATCCAAATGCTCTTGCAGATCTGATAACATACTTTGAAGGTAATAAGGTAGTAACAGCTGGGGATCCGGCCAAGAGGATAGAGGTAGATCCAAGCTGGGAAGCATCCAAGCGCTGCTACTTCAGAATCGTCAACAGACTCAAAGAGGGCATAGAGGATGACGTAGTGCAGGCAATAGCTGACCGCCTCAAGGGCGGCAAGGGTACCAAGGACGGTGGACAGCTTGTGCTGAGAGCCTCATCAAAAGAGGCAGCTCACGAAGCGGCAGTAGAGACGCTCAATGAAGTGCTGCTTCCGGCAATGAAAGAGGTAGGTGATAAGTTTGGTGCTGGCGAGCTGATCCTACCCTTTGTGTTGAAGTCTGCCGAATGCATGAAGGCAGCTGTTGCGGAACTGGAGAAATACCTGATCAAGCAAGAGGGAGTGAGCAAGGGTAGGCTTGTAATATGTACAGTCTATGGAGATGTGCATGATATTGGCAAGAACTTGGTAAAAACAATCCTCGTTAACAACGGCTATACAGTCTACGACCTTGGCAAGCAAGTGCCACTGCAGAAAATTCTTGAAAAGATAAGTGAAGTCAATGCAGATGCAGTAGGGCTATCGGCACTACTTGTATCGACATCAAAACAGATGCAATACTTTGTCGAGCACGCACGGCAGAATGGTATGAATATGCCAGTGCTTTGTGGGGGGGCGGCAATTAACAGTAACTACATCAACAGGATTGCAAAGGAGGATGGCATCTACTCCCCGGGCGTATTCTACTGCAAGACAGCATTTGATGGTCTGAAAGTGATGAACAGACTTATGTCTCCTGATCGCGATCAGTTTGTCAGTGAGTGGCAGCGAAAATTGGAGAAATGGGATGAACGACACCAGCCTGCCATGGCAGTTGAGCAATCCCAGATTCCTCACAGCGGCATCAAACCTGTAGAGCCTCCAATACCTCACCATATTAACCGGCCGACTAGGCTGGATCCGTTTCAAATTGACTTAAACGTAGTGTGGAAATACATTAACAAAAAATCGCTGTTTGTATTGCAGTGGGGAATGAGGGGCAAGGGGGCAAGTGATCAAGACCCTGAAAAGTTGTTCAGAAGGTGGACGGATCGAGTGCTAAGCGAAGAATTGTTTGAACCCTGCGCAGTATATGGATTCTATAAGTGCCACAATCTGACACTTGGACAAGGAGGTAGTGGTAGGCTAGCAATTGACCTGTCAGACGGCAAGCAGGTCATGTTTGAATTTCCACGCTCTTCAAAAGAAAAGCATCTTTGCCTTGCAGATTATTTTGGCAAGGATGATATCGTCGCGTTCCAAGCGGTAACTGTCGGCAACAAGGTCACAGAAATAATCGACCAGTGGAACAAGCAAGACAGATATGCCGATGCCTACTATTTGCACGGTCTTGCAGTTGAAACGGCGGAGGCGATGGCGGAATTGATCAACGCGAAAATTCGAGACGAACTAAAAATAGGGCAAAACCGTGGCCTTCGTTACAGCTGGGGATACCCAAGCTGTCCAGATATTACTCAACACCATCTTGTCTGGCAGATATTAGAGCCCGAAAAATCTGGCATGACACTCACGGAATTAGGTCAAATAGTGCCTGATCAGTCGACTGCGGCAATAATAGTACACCATCCAGAAGCAGAATATTTCGTACTTTGATCACTGCTGCTGCCTTACCCTAAGGTCAAATTCTCGGACATCTGACATGTTGCCTTCGATAAACAATACTCCCTTTACTGTGTAAAGGGCTTCCTTTGCCGGTGCACCAGCGGCACTTATTACAACCTCCATTTGGCCTGTGCGCGCGTCCATGCTATGCAAGTCTGGAAGCTGGACTGTCTGGTTTTGTATTGTCAAGTATGATTGATAGCCGGAAGGTTCAATGACAATGACTACTTGTGCTTCAGTGATTGGCCGCATCTCTAGATTCTGTACATTGAATAAAATTCTAGCAGACTCTCCAACGCTGATGTCTCTCGTATCTGGCGTAAATTCTGTGAATTTAACGTTAGGTGCGTCAGAGTTCGTCTGCATCGGCATAGAAAATACAATGACTGCAACAGCGATTGCAACAGCTAGAGCTGCTACAGCTATCACTTTCCAAAGCAACGATCAAAATGACAGCGTTTGGTATAAACGAGAATCGTGTCTTTTTAATATCGCTTGATTTTAGAACTAAATTATAGTTCACCTTTAGGTGATCATATTATAGTACAGCTTTATTGCAGCATTTCATTTTTGCTTGTCTGCTGAATTTTTTCTAAAGGTCCGTTTTGCTGACTGGATATATATGATTGTGGGCAGATGCTGTGGAATATCTTCTCAGGACTCGTACATAATTTAGTAACACTCTTTTTTGACCTTATACTTGGTCCGTTCTCCGCGGTGGACTTGCTCTTGTTGGCATCAAATAGTTGTGCAGTTGCAAGATTCCTTCACCCATTACGGCTAATAAATTGATTAATTGTTGTGATAAAGGGACATCAAAAACTTTTTTCTTTTGAATTTTTCTTCTGAGATTCTGCATCTCTTTTTCGCGGCACGGAGTGGATTGTGATCTTGTTTAATGTTCTAATATTGTGGATTGACCAGATGGCTCGAATCCACCAAAAGACCTGGGTTATGTACTTCTCCTTATTGAGTTAGTAAGATTTTATACTATTACGACCTTTACACATTTCCAAAGTGTATCTCAAAAGAGGCCATATTATGCTGATTGTCGGTGGGGCAATAGCGATCATCAGCTTTTCAATGCTAGGGTATTACACCCTGCAATTCGTAAATATTATCCAGCAGAACGGAAAACATACAATAGAGCCGGGTGGCTCGATCAATGTGCGAGAGAACATCAACAATACCCAAGGCATAGGCATATACATCGTCGCTTTTGCAGAATTTGGTGGACAAGCTTCAGTTATAATAATGGATCATGCAGGTAAGATCATAGTCAACAAGAGCATCAATCCACCTATCGCTATAGAGCCTTTTAATGCAGAAATTCCGGGTCTATACAATCTGAAGCTCTTAAATCCCACAGATCAGGTGCTTGAAGCTGCAATAGGCTTTGGAGATCAAGAGAATATGCTGAGCAGAAAAAACCTTTTCCCTGCTATGACTGTGCTTATTCTCGTCTCGCTTCTTGTAATTGGAATAGCACTGGCAATAGCTGGTGCAATAATAACAATTTTGGACAGGAGCCAAATAAATAGGATGAAGCAGTTTGGTGATACCAGCGACCTCATATAGTGGATAAAGATGACTCTGGTGGTATAATATGGCCAAACTTGAAGCAAGAAACATAGGCAAGCAATTTCTTGCAGTGCATCAAAACGAGGCAAAGCTAATCACTGCCATCAAGAACATCAACCTGACAATAGAAGATGAGCAGTTTGTGTGCTTTGTAGGGCCATCTGGTTGTGGTAAGACAACTCTGCTCAACATCCTGGCTGGTCTTGACAGGCCTACAGAAGGAGAAATAATCCTAAACGGTCGTCCCGTAACTGAAACTGGACCTGATAGGATTATGGTATTTCAGGAAAATGCATTATTTCCTTGGCTCAAGGTGTTAGACAACGTTGAGTTTGGGCTAAAGATGGCTGGCGTTCAGAAGAACAAGCGACGAGATCGCGCAATGCATTACCTTGATATGATGCAGCTAACCAAGTTTGTTGACGCCTACACGTACCAGTTATCAGGTGGAATGAAGCAGAGGGTTGCAATAGCAAGGGCACTCGTCATGGATCCCGAAGTGCTCTTGATGGATGAGCCTTTTGCCGCTCTGGACAGCCAGACCCGCGACCTGCTGCTAGTAGAACTTCAGCTGATATGGGCCAAGACAAAGAGGACGATCGTATTTATCACACATAATATACTGGAGTCAGTTGTTCTGGGGAACAAGGTCGTCGTCTTTACAAGAAGACCTGGCACAATTAAAGATGAGATATCTGTAGATTACAAAAGGCCTCGGCTTCCAGAAGATGGGAACCTGCAACCTTATTACAGACAAGTCATCGACTCGATAAAAAGTGAAATCACTGACAGAAAAAGCGCCAATGATGATAATGAGCTCATTGCTTGAGCTGCTGTAGTAGCTGAAGACCTGACGCGAAGCTATTGGGCGAGGTCAAGAGCACTCCCTCTGCCATTTTGGCAGCCTGCCTTATGAAATCTACAGGGTTGCTTTCATATTCTGACCAATCAAGTCCGATGAGTGAAGCTGACTGGCGGTTCTTTTCAGACGGAACCATCACTACTGCGGTGACCTTGATCCCATAGGGCTTGGCAAGGTCTGCTATCTCGCCCAAGTCGGAAAGCGACGAGATTGATTGAGTTACAAAAGAGTGTGGAGTAACGTCAAGCTTATTCCTTATTGATCGGGCCGATTTGTCCTTGACCTTTGCTGGAAATGACAGATCGAGTTTGATATTCAAGTCATAGCCCTCCTTCTTAAGCATCCTGACTGCGGTGCTTGGCTGCAGGCCAGAATCGCCTAGCCTGTCTGCCGGCTCGTCGCCCCTCAAGATAAGGACACTCTCAGCTCCGGTAAGTATTGCATCTGACACGGTCTGACATAAGGAAGGGAAATTGCGATCGCGCACCCTGATACTGCAGCTCAGCCTTGCTTCTGCGTCGATATGCCCTTTGATGTATCTGGCTGCAGTGACGCTTGATACGCGTGGAATGCCAAGCACCGAGTCCGTCAAGTGGATCCCACTTACAAGCCCACGGAGGCGCGAAGCGCGGTCTGTCATCTCCTGGATGTTGCCCTTTAGCTGCACGAGATCAAACGTTTCTCCTTTCACTATCTTCGGCGGATTCAGCTCATATGCTATCTTTATTGTGTCGCTACACAATACAATCCTGAAAATCATCTTTAGGCCTTATTAAATGCGAGGTCGCCAGCAAGAGCATCCAGAGCATATATTGGCCCCGCCTCATTCACAGAGTTGTTGAGGAAGGAACAAATTCTCTCATCTCTGAGACCTGCCCTTGTAAGTAGGCCGTACCTGCCAGCCGATGCAGCGTTAGCGACACCTGCTGCAGTACTTGTGATAATACACTATCACAAAGACAGACCGCATGTGTTTCTGACAAAGCGAAGTTCAAACCTGAAGTCGCATTCGAGCGAAATATCTTTCCCTGGGGGTAGATATGTTGAAGGCGACGGCACATTCCTCAAGACCGCCTTGCGGGAAACAGCAGAAGAAGTCGGAATCGCATTCACTATTGACCAGATAGTTGGCTGCCTGAGTGCAGTACGTACGATGACATCAAATCACTTTATTGTACCATTTGTAACAATACAGGACATATTGCCTCAATACAGGATTTCATCACGCGAAGTGGAAGCAGTGATTGATGTACCGCTCATTGAAACGCTCAAAAGCATCGATCTAGATACTGAACATTATCATCTTGCCAAAGACGCATTTAAGTTCACTTATGGCAAGAATGTGATATGGGGAGCAACTGCAAGAGTGCTAAAGCAGATGCATGATATTCTCCTCAGACCATCATGACCTCCTTTATTGCATCTCGCTTACATGTAGACTAACTCGTAATAATCATCATCACAACATCAAATTGCATATTTGTATCCTATAGGGCTAGCGGGCCCGGTGGGCTTCGATCCCACGACAACTGGCTTCGGAGGCTTGTGCTCCTTTTCTAAAGGAACAGCACCCTATCCTGACTGGGCGACGGGCCCCGTCTGCGTGTTGAATCTCCTCATATATGAAACATACCTGCCACATATGACGTGCTATTCTTTAGTAGTTTTTCACTACCATCTTTAGCTCATCATGTATCTAAGCTTGCTCTTCACGCATTATCTTGTGTATTCAATCCCTGTCAATCCACGCGCCATTGTTTAATCAGAGAAGTAGTTAAAAGGTGGACGGCCTATTTGTGTATCTTATATAGATACATGCAGATATGTTTACGAAAAATAAGATTATGATCACACGTATATGCATACTCTAATCTAGGTTGTCATGCTTATTATCGACATGATAGCTCAAGAGCAGGATCGTCCAATAATTGTGTCAAAGGTGAAATATCTTGGCTCTTGCCTCCTACCCTCTCCAATAGAACTAGAAGCCACAATTGTGCTCTATCACAATAGAATGCATATTCCCGAGTTCGATGCCACAATCTCTATCGACAAAGTATCCCAAATTGAATTAGCTAAAGGAAAGGACCTACCATCACAAACCATTATGATGTTCGGAGTGGTAGGTCTAATAGTAGAGAAGGAAAATCCATATATGATAATCGAAGTTGTAAATAGCCCAGACAGACTACTATTCAAGTTTGACAATATGATGGTTGCTGACAAGCTACTAAAAGAGATTAAAACAGCCAAAGATTTGCAATAGAAATATTATATTAATGTGACAGTATTATTGTACTATGTATATACAGATTCAGAAATTTAGCAAATTACATTTGAATGTTCGCTTATCTTTTCAAAAGTTATTTATTCTAGATGTGCGTTAATTTGTGTATATGTACGCAAAGCTTTGCAACATTGAAGTTCTGCCAAGCTACATCAAGGAAGTCGCGGTGGGGGACATTCTGACGGTGCAGGCACTAATCACAAATCCACTTGACTGGCATCACTTTTATGAAAAAGTATCTACAATTAAAATCGGAGACAGAACCGATTTTACAGTGGTTACTCAGGAAGGCGAAAGGGTGATTGGCTTCGGTAACATTGTTGAAGTGGATAAGTGGAGCAATCGCGGCCAGTACGGGTTCAAGATTAAGATAAGTGTCAAAAAGCAGAAATCACTGACCGATAGAAGGATAAGAGGTCCTAGCAAAGTAAAACTGTCATCAATGCAACCTGAAAATGTATCTGATGCTGCTGAGCCAGCGTCAGTAGTAGTAATTCCACCTGCTAGCCTCCTGACGGCTGCTGGTCCTGCGAGTACCACCGCTGTAATAACGGCACAGGATATAGATACCTTCCAAGAGATTCTGAAAGAATCGCTTACGATGGATATGACTGCGTAGCCGCCTATTACCTCTACTGTTACTTTAAATCTGCGAAGATTGATTTGCACTATTTTATCCATTTTCTTGGCCATATTTCCTGTTGTCTGTCTCTTGATAGCCAACTACATTGTATAGCTGATAATCTAGGTTTTTTAGAATCGCTTATGATTGATCAGTTATAGTTCTTATAACATACTTTACCATATGATATATCCCAAGCCGGATCAAGTAGAATTAAAATCAATCACCTTTGATTTAACTAATGATGGTAGACTTGATTAACTCATTAGTGCTTGTAGCGCTAGGATTTGTCCCTACGTTTGTTGCGATGGAAGCTGCCTGGAGAATGGGAAAGCTAATCGGCAAGCGCGGAGAAAAAACACTCATGTGGAGGTAAGTGTGAAATGCTAATGTATGACCTAACATCAGTGATAGTCGGCTCTGCAACTCTCGCCGGTCTATTTGTTTCCATTGCAATTCACAGTCCCAAGACCATCGTTGCCCTAAACAATAACTGGCAAAAGATCGAGGTCAGGGCATAACTCCAATTTATATCTCACTACACTTTTATAACATTTAGATTGTGCTTTAACTTCGCCCTTGGCAGCAGCAATTAAGGTTTTCGCAGTAGATATTGACGGCACTCTCACTGAAAACGGCGGCGGCATGGTGCATCTTGCAGCCCTTGCGAAGCTGCGCTATCTTGAAAAGATGGGCTATAATGTAATCTATGTCACAGGTAGGTCATCTATTGAAGCATATATTCTTGCAGTCTTTGGCGGCACGACCAGAATTGCAATTGGCGAAAATGGAGGAGTAATCACAATTGCACCACAGGAGCACAGGCTCTTGGCGAGTAAGGAAAAATGCATGCAAGGCTACGAAGTGCTAAAGAAAAACATCGGCGGTGTGAAGATAAAGCCAGTCTTTCCTAGAATGACTGAAGTAGTATTGCTTCGCACCTTTGACCTAAAGGAGGGCCAGAAAATTCTGGACGAGTACTGCCTTCCCCTTTACCTCTCGGATAGCAAGTACGCTTTTCACATAAATGAAAAAGGGATCAATAAGGCATATGGCCTTAAAGAGGCACTCACATTGCTCAAGGCGGACCCCAAACAGGTTGTCGCAATTGGAGATAGCGAAACTGATATACCCATGTACGACATTTGTGGCTGTAGTATTGCGCTTGACCATGCCGAGGAAAGTGTCAAGGCCAAGGCTGATCATGTGGTAGCCGGAAGGGAAGGTGCCGGTCTTGTCGAAGCAGTAGATTTTGTCGCATTCAACTACCTGGGGATTAAAGCATGACTCTTCGAATTTTAATCCACGAGGTGCGTGAGCTTGTTTCCTCCGCACTTACATCCGCAGGCTATCCTGTAATTGAGTTTGATTTGTCAGAGCCTCCGCAACACGCATTTGGCGACCTATCATGCAATGTGGCGTTCCTCCTAAGCAAGCATCTAAGAAAGCCTCCTCCCAAAATAGCAACTGAGCTGGCCGAAGCACTTAGACCACGCATACAAGGCAGCTATATTCTGTCGACGGATCCTGCCGGTGGCTACATTAACTTCAGGGCAAACTATGCTCGGTTGTCGCCGGCCACATTATCGCACGTGCTATCAAACCCTGAGAATTATGGGTACCCTAACTCTGGACAGGACATGCACATCGTCATAGAGCACACGAGTATTAACCCAAATAAGGCCCTGCATGTGGGTCACATGCGCAATGTAATAATTGGCGACACTCTATACCGCATGATGAGGGCAACAAACCATAGGACAACGGTCGTCAATTACATTGACGACTCAGGAGTGCAGGTAGCAGATATTGTAGTCGGATTCAAGTTTGCAGGCTTTCCAGTCGCACCCCCAACAAAGAATCAAAAGTTTGATCACTACTGCGGCGACGAAGTATACGTCAAGATAAATGAGATATATGAAAAAGATCCGCAGGTTGCAGAGAAGCGCAAGCTGGTACTCAAAGAGATAGAGGAAGGCAAATCAGAGATCGCCCGCTTTGCTATGGAAATTACACTACGGGTCTTGCAGGAGCAGTTGAAAACATGCTGGCGCATGAAAGCGCATTATGATCTGCTGAATTTTGAAACTCACATTGTTGGTTCAAAGTTGTGGAGCAAGGCCTTTGAGCTGTTAAAAAGCAACGGGATTGCCAAGTATGAAACAGAGGGCAAGAACAAGGGATGCTGGGTGATAGAGGGCGAGGAGGATGAGGACAAGGTCTTGGTAAGGAGCGATGGCACCGCAACATACATTGCAAAAGACATCCCGTACGCTGCATGGAAGTTAGGGCTTGTTGAAGATCCATTCTACTACCAAGAATATATGAAGCAGTGGGACGGCTCAACGCTTTATGCTACAACCCTAGATGATGGGAGCAGCAGCAAGTCTATTGACAAAAAATTCAATGGTGGTGAACGAGTAATAACGATAATTGACTCAAGACAGTCAAGACTCCAGAGGATGATCTCACAGGTGCTTTCAAAGATCGGAGTCGGCGGCAGCCACAAATATTTCCACCTCAGCTATGAGGCAGTGACCCTCAGCTCCGATACTGCCAAGGAGTTTGGAATCGATATCGGTGACAGGCAGTTTATGCATATGTCAGGCCGGAAGGGCATTTACGTCAATGCCGACTATGTGCTTGATGCTCTCCATGCCAAGGCATACAAGGAAGTAAGGACTAGGAACCCTGATTTTTCGGATCAGCAGCTAACTAAGATAGCGGACGAGATCTCGATATCCGCCATACGCTACAACATGATAAAACAAGACCTTGACAAGATAATTACCTTTGACATCAAAGAGTCGCTGAGCCTTGAAGGCGACACTGGACCCTATTTGCAGTATGCATATGCTAGGTCCCAGCGCATACTGGAAAAGTCAGAACAAAGCATTATTGCAGGAAGAACCGACTTTGCATTTGACCGGCTGACAAACGAGTCAGAAATTGCTCTAATAAAGGAGATAGCCAAGCTAGACCTTGTGGTTGAGAATGCAGCCAAGTCGCTTTGTCCGAAGTCGCTTGCTCACTATGCGTACAACCTTGCGATGACATTCAATCTCTTTTACGAAAAGGTACCTGTGCTAAGGGAACAAGATTACGAAGTGAGGATGGCTCGCCTCGGCCTCGTTAAAGCCTTTGGAATTGCTTTGAAAAATACGCTTGAAGTGCTTGGAATAACTGCGCTTGATCGGATGTAATAATGTGTTCATGAGGGTAAGCCATTGTGACTGTATCGAAGCCCTTGCTATTATAACCATATAACTGCGTCTTTATCCTTTCATCGTATACCTATAGCAGGCAATGCATACGCATAATTATCCTCATCCCTTTGAAAACAGAGTTTTTTCATCGGATCTGATTTTTGGGTAAGTTTGCAGGGTCTTCTGCAAGACTTCGAAAGCAATCTTAATGCCTGCCAAGATATTACTATATACTTACAAACTATAACATACATACTTTTTAGATTGATTTTTATTCCATATGTACAACTATCCGCTTGCCTTGACAAAAATCGAGGAAAGCTCTTATGTGCTGCTGTTTCATACTCCACGCAAAAAGTGGCTTACCAAAGTAGCATGGGATAAAAAGTTCCATACGCACCTTGGGATAATTGATGTCTCTTCCATAATCGGCATGGAGTATGGCTCGGCAGTCAGGACCACCGAAGGAAAGCTCATTTTCCTTTTGGAGCCGACCATCCATGATTTTATAATGAAGTCAGAGCGCAAAACACAGATAGTTTATCCTAAGGATTTAGGATACATTGCCGCTCGAACTGGGCTCAAAAACGGCTCAAAGGTACTGGAGGTTGGGACCGGCAGTGGAGCACTTGCTACCTTCATGGCAAGCATCGTCAAGCCTGAGGGTCACATATACAGTTTTGACGTCAATTCTGAGTTCATGGAGATAGCAAAGCGCAACCTCGAAAAGGCCGGTATGGACAAGTACGTGACGATCCGTCAGCACGATCCACATCAGGGCATCGATGTCCGCGATGCTGATGTCGCAACTATCGACCTTGGTGATCCATGGACAGTAGTCGATCAAGTATATGACACGCTAAAAGGCGGAGGCGCATTTGTAGCTATCTGTCCTACGATGAATCAGATCGAAAAAACTACAGCACAGTTAAAGAAATGCGGTTACGCTGATATAGACTGTGTAGAACTTATGATCCGCAATATGGAGGCAAGAGAGGGAATGACCCGTCCATCGATGAGGATGATTGGACATACGACGTATCTTGTCTTCGCAAGGAAAGTGGAAAAGCTGCAGGAAAGGGTTCACCAACCAGCTAGCGAAGAAGATGACGAGAAAGAAGAGACTGGAAACAAAGAAGTATCACAATAGTCGCCAGGTAGCTGCAGGATTTGCAAATATGGCGAGGCTATTAAGCCACAATTTGTGATTGAAATGTCATTATGGAAAGTTTGTGATACATGACAAGTGGTGGATCATCAGAATCAATACTGCTGTCTATCAAAATACGAAAAGTCCTTTTATTCAACTTCAAGTATATCTAATACACTGTGAACCACACAGCTACCGCAACATCTCCATTGCCTTCTATTTTTCCATTTATACCAAGCGGACAGAATCAGCTTGGAGACATTGTTGTAATGGATTTGGCAATTATCATGCTTGTTGCTGCTATAATGATTGCCATTGCATTCAAGCTAAAGCAACCGATGGTTATAGGATATATTTTTGCAGGTATGATTATTGGACCTTACACGCCGCCATTTACTTTAGTTAGCAGCCTTGAAACAATCAACCTTCTTGCAGAACTTGGCATCATAATGCTCCTATTTGTAGTTGGTACAGAGTTTCCAGTTGCCAAACTCAGAGCTGTTGGTCGCATATCTTTAGTGGTAGCATTAGCAGAGGCTCTTGGAACCCTGATGATAGTCTTCTTTATTGCTCAGAACCTTGGGTTCTCATTCTTTGACTCGATGTTTCTTTCACTTGCCATGTCTATTACCAGCACCGTAGTTACGGTAAGAGTGCTAGAGGAGCTCGGCTTGATACAGGATAAATCTTCTCTATTGATGCTTGGCATATCAATTGTAGAAGACATCCTTGCTATCAGCATTTTAGCAGTTCTTCAATCAGTAGCAGCTACTAGTGGCAACTTTTCCATAGTAAATATTGCCATATCTATTGGGGTTGTTGGCGCTTTCATAGGAAGCGTTCTTGTAATTGGTTCAAAATACATGCCACCAATAATAAACAGAGTTGGAAGAACTAATGATTATACTCTACTGCTGATAGTAATTCTAGCTCTTGCCTTTGGATTGTCGTTTGTGGCTCAAGGGTTAGGTTTGTCTGTTGCTACTGGAGCTTTTCTTGCAGGAGTATTGGTTGCTGAATCCAAAAGTGCATCTGTTGCCAAGATCGTGACAGTTCCACTAAGGGACATGTTTGCTGCAGTGTTTTTCATCTCAATAGGTGCTCTTATGGATATATCATTAATACCCATCTTCATAATTCCAGCTACAATTCTCATCCTAGCTTCATTTGCCTCTAAATTCTTGATAGTCACAGGGATTCTTGTCAACACCAAAATTGATAACACTACTGCGCTTAGGACAGGATTTGGAATGGCATCTGCAAAAGGAGAGTTATCCCTTGTAGTTGTAAAGGGAGGTCAAGACGTAGGAGCCATCACAAATTCAATTTTGCCAATACTTGGTGTCGTAACGATAGTTACTACGTTCATTACGCCATTCATCATAAGGTTTAGTGCCAAATTAAACGTCTCAGAGCCTACAGAGGAAGAGGGATCCTCTTCTCAGATGCCGCCGCAGAAATAGATTATATGATTCATTAGTTGAATTGCAGTAGTATATAAGTGATCAATCGAAAATACTCTTTACCGCTTCTGGGCGAAAACATTATGCCTCTAGTGCATCAATGAAAACCCTGCAATGTAGTTGGCGCCGCCACGACAGTTAAAGTTATCAGAATTCTAAAGTTTCTAGCTATTACAAAAAGAGAAAAAATTAGTGAAATTCGTTATTATTTTCTCCGTCAGTCCTCTTCTCTCTCCGCCTAGATTTACTGTTGTTGTTCCTTCATTAGCTGGTCAATCTGATTGTATAGGTTTAGAAACCTAAGACCTTTTTCCGTAGTCTTGAATGTCCGACTTACAAAGTCATAGTGAAGCAGGTCGCTTTCAGTTAGAACCGTCAGATACTCTTTCAGTTGGTCATGGCTAAGAAATACCTTGTACATTAACTTGGTCTTTGTAATACCGCCGCCATTTGCT